>JBHHWI010000031.1:0-28124 GCA_046756445.1 Woeseia sp.
TCATCGATAATCTCGGCAAATCGTGATTAGGGTGCCGGAGCAAACTTTCCTAACGTTTCTAACTTACGCGTTTCGTCGGTAGCAGCCAAGCGGCCGGCAGGGGAACGTCGGAGCAAGGCCCGACCGGTAAATACACTGATGAACTCTCCTGGAAAGTTAGAAAAGTTAGGAAAGTTAGCTCCGGCACCCTCGTAGGTTCAGTCGCCGATAGAAATTCCGCGCATCGGAATTATTTCGTCTGCGGCCTCCGGTTGCATAAATTCCTCTGTGGCCGGTTGTTCGACTTCCTCGAGAATCGACGGCGTGATGTGTCCGTCGGCAATCTCGCGCAATGCGATCACGGTCGGCTTGTCGTTCTCGAGCTCGACCAGGGGATCAGCACCGTGCGCTATTCGTCTGGCGCGCTTCGACGCAACGAGCACCATCTCGAATATATTGTCGATGTTTCCCAGACAATCTTCGACCGTAATTCTGGCCATGTAACACTTTCTCCACTGCGGCCAAAGAGGCCATTTGATAACCCAGACCGATCAGTTTAATCCAAAGGGGGTCGCGGAAGGAACCTCTTTGGACGGATTTCCGCAGCTTGATTTCGTCCGCGTGGCTTCAGGACAGCGATCTACCCGAATCGGGGCACGGGGAACCTCAGATCATCCGACAATCGATTCGACACGGGCGCGGAGCCTTTCGTCGTCGACCCTGTTGGCGTCCCCCTGCCCGGTGACCACGGATTCGAGCTCGGATACGGCAAGCTCCAGATTGTCGTTGATGATGACGTAGTCGAACTCCTCCCAGTGGGACATGTCCTCCAGTGCATCGGCGAGACGTCTCTCGATGACGGCATCGCTGTCTGTCTTTCGGTCGCGGAGGCGCCGCTCGAGTTCGGCCCTTGACGGCGGGAGTATGAAGATCGTGACGCAATCAGGTTTTGACTGCCTTACCTGCTCGGCTCCCTGCCAGTCGATCTCCAGGATCACGTGATGGCCGTCATCAAGATGCTTGTCCACCTGCGAGCGGCTGGTTCCGTAATGATTGTCGAAGACCAGCGCGTTTTCGAGAAGCTCGCCTACTTGCCTGAGTTCCTCGAACTCCGATTCCGATACGAAGAAATAGTCCTTGCCTTCGACTTCCGTGACGCGTTTCTTGCGTGTCGTATATGAAATAGAGAATTCTAAACCGGGGTTGCGCCCGACCAGCTTCTTGACGAGGGTCGTCTTGCCGGCGCCGGAAGGCGCCGCAATGACGAACAGGCTGGACTTATTCGACATTCTGTATCTGTTCGCGCATCTGCTCGATCAATACTTTGAGGTCGACGGCCGCCCTGGTCGTCTCGGTATCCGCCGATTTCGACGCCAGCGTATTGGTCTCGCGATTCAGTTCCTGCATGAGGAATTCGAGGCGCCGCCCGACCGGTCCGTCAGCGGCAACTACATCGCGGATCTCGCTGATGTGGCTGTCGAGCCGGTCGAGTTCCTCGTCGACGTCGAGCTTTTGCGCAATCAGCGCGAGTTCTGTCTCGAGACGGGCAGGGTCGGCCTTGATATTCAATTTATCGATGCGCTCCTGTTGCCTCGCGCGAACGGCGGCAAGCACTTCGGGCAGTCTCTGTCTGACAGCCGCCGAGACGACAACTACATCCCTGCATCGCGATTCGAGCATGTCCGCGATTCGCTTGCCTTCCGATGCGCGCATTTCCCCGAGTGCAGCCAGAGTCTCGCCGAGCAGCCGGCTTGCCTGTTCGAATAATGGCTCGGTTTCAACCTCGGTCTCGGAAACGACGCCCGGCCAACGCAGGATATCGACCGGATTTATCGCACGGGTTTCGCTCAAGAGGTCGTTGAGCTCGTCGATTTTCGCCCGGATTTGCTGCACGAGCTCATGATTGAGTCTGAGCCCCATGGCGTCGGAAGTCGCTCTGTGAAAATGCAGCGAGCAGTCGATTTTGCCCCTTTTGAGGATGGCCGAGACCTGCTGCCGCAGGTCGGTCTCCTTTGGCCGAAGCTCCTCGGGCAGGCGAAACTGCACGTCGAGAAAACGGTGATTTACGGCGCGGAGCTCCCAGGTCAGCGTACCAAGCGGGGTCTCGGCGGCCCGTCGCGCGAATCCTGTCATGCTGTGTAACATCGATTACTCCGTTATTGTTGCTCTTGTCACAGATTTCCGGGCCGGAGGCGGGCCATACTTCGGCTTCAGGATCGATTATTCTAAGCTGCGTCAGCGCCTGGCTGCCAGCTTGAAGACCACAGACCAGTAAAGCCCGTAATGCACATCGAGTACGCCAAAGTGTCTGCGCTCGGAGATCGCAGCGATAACCAGGACCGCGCCGCGATCGTCGTGGCCGAGGATGCGGCGCTGATGCTCGTATTCGATGGCATGGGCGGACATGCCGATGGCGCCCGCGCTGCCGAGATCGGCCTCAAGATCGTCCAGGACATGTTCATGGACTGCACGCTGCCCATATTCGATCCGCAGGGATTCCTTTACACGGCGCTCGCCCGCGCGCACGATGAGGTGGTCAAGATCGGCGCCGACCTGGCGGTCGATTTTCGTCCGAGGGCGACCTGCGCGATCTGCCTTGTACAGGAACGCGGCTCATACTGGGGACACATCGGTGACAGCCGTATCTATCAGATACGTGATGGCGAACTGGTTGCCAGATCGCGTGATCACAGTCACGTAGAAATACTGATTCAGGAAGGCGCGATTACGGAGGAAGAAGCGCTGGACCACCCGATGCGAAACTTTGTCGAGTGTTGCATAGGGGGTCATGCACCGGTACCGGATATGTGCATTACGGCGAAGCAGCCGCTTACGGCGGGCGATGTACTGCTCGCATGCACCGACGGGCTCTGGTCGGGGTTGAGCGACGAATATATGGCCGAGATGGCGACAAGGCAGTCAGACAGTCTTGCGGAGAATCTCAAAGCGCTAAGTGTCAAGGCGCTGCATGAGAATGCGCCTTACAGCGATAATACGACCGGTACCGCATTGCGGTGGCTGGGAGAATAACAGGAGACATTGATGCGCCCGAGCGGACGCGAACCGGCTCAAATAAGGCCGGTTACATTCACGCCTGATTTCACGAAGCATGCCGAGGGAAGCGTACTCGCCGAGTTCGGCGACACGCGCGTGCTGTGCACGGCAAGCGTAGAGCCGCGGGTTCCGCCATGGATGCGTGGAGAAGGGCGTGGATGGGTGACCGGCGAGTACGGCATGCTGCCTCGATCGACGCATTCGCGGACCGGCAGGGAGGCGGCCCGCGGGAAACAGGGTGGGCGGACACAGGAAATCCAGCGCCTGATCGGGCGATCCCTGCGGGCTGCGACGGATCTCGAAGCACTCGGGGAGCGCACGGTGACTCTCGACTGCGACGTTATACAGGCGGACGGCGGCACCCGCACGGCCGCAATCAGCGGCGCCTATGTCGCGCTGCTGATGGCAATGATGAGACTCTGCAAGAACAATCAGTTGAGGACGAATCCCGTTCACGGCCAGATCGCTGCTGTCTCGGTCGGCATATATAAAGGTGTCCCCGTGCTCGATCTCGACTATGTGGAGGACTCGCAGGCGGAAACGGACATGAACGTCGTAATGAACGAGGCCGGCCGCTTCGTCGAGGTTCAGGGCACCGCGGAAGGGCATGCGTTTACGAAGGAGGAGCTCAACGCTTTACTCGACCTGGCGAGCGCCGGCGTCAGCGAAGTTCTCGAGGCGCAGAGCGCAGCGATCGCAAAGGCCTGTGGCTAGAACCTATCTCGAAGTCCCGCATGGCCGCGAAGGGGCTTCCCGCAAGGGTTTCGCCTCCCTGGCCCGACTGCTTTGTTACTCGCCTTGCGAATGCGCAACCGCCATTCGACGCGGCTCGCGCCTCGCATTCGGGCCAGGGAGGCAGAAACGCGGCTCATGGGGGACTTCGAGATAGGTTCCAGAGCCAAACTGGTCTTTGGCAGCGCCAACCCTGGCAAGCTGGGCGAAGTTGAAAAAATCCTCGCCGGCTTGAATTGCGAGATCGTGCCGCAGGGCGAGCTCGGGATTACACCGGTCAGGGAAACCGGGACATCATTCGTCGACAACGCGATGATCAAAGCACGACACGCGGCAAGCGGTTCGGGGATGCCGGCGATCGCTGACGACTCCGGACTGGTGGTCGATGCGCTTCACGGAAAACCCGGCGTGCATTCGGCGAGGTATGCGGGGGCAGAGGCGAGCGACGATGAGAATGTCGATAAGCTGCTCGATGCACTCGCGCAGGTGCCTGCGGCGAAGCGCACGGCTCACTATGAATGCGCGGCCGTGTGGGTGAGTCCCGACGATTCGGTAGCGCCGCTGATCGCCGACGGGCGGTGGCACGGCAGAATCCTGACTTCGCGGCGAGGCACGGGCGGCTTCGGCTACGACCCGGTTTTCCTGGATCCGCTCCTGAATAAGACCGGTGCGGAAATGTCGATCGAGGAGAAAAATTGCCGTAGCCACCGGGGCGAGGCGTTTCGGAGGCTCGCAGAGCTCCTGATGAAATGAACCGGCCCCTCCCGCTGTCTCTGTACGTGCATATGCCGTGGTGTGTCAGCAAATGTCCCTACTGCGACTTCAACTCGCACAAGGCGGGTGATACGGCACCGAGGAAGCGTTACCTGAAGGCGGTCGAGGCCGATCTCACGGCGGAAGCGGAACGTGCGGGAGAGCGGCCGCTTGTCAGTGTATTTGTCGGTGGCGGCACGCCGAGCCTGTTCACGGGCAAAGAGATCGGCCAGCTAATCGATGTGGTTTCGGCACAATTCCGGCTGCAGGCCGATGTCGAGATAACCATGGAGGCGAACCCTGGCGCGGTAGAGCACGGCGCGTTCCGCGACTACTCATGCGCCGGCGTCAGCCGGCTCTCGCTCGGGGCCCAGAGTCTCGATGCCGGGTCATTGGCAAGGCTCGGGCGTATTCATGGGCCGGATGAAGTTCGCGCAGCGTTCGACGATGCATCCAGCGCCGGTTTCGACGGCATCAATCTGGACATCATGTATGCGCTGCCGGGGCAGGATCTGGAGATGGCGGTCCGCGATATCGAGCAGGCGACCGCCCTGGGTCCTTCGCATATCTCCTACTACCAGCTCACACTGGAACCCAACACGGTATTTCACAGCAATCCACCGGCCGATATACCGGACGAGGACGAGCGCTTCGCCATACAGCAGGAATGCCATGCGCTGCTGGCCCGGCATGGTTTCGAGCGCTATGAGATATCGGCGTTTGCCAGGCCCGGCCAACGATGCAGGCACAATCTCAACTACTGGACATTCGGCGACTACCTCGCCGCAGGCGCCGGGGCTCACGGCAAACTGACGGCGGGCAACGGCGAAATACGGCGATATGAGAAGCCCGGACACCCGATGAGCTTTATCGAGCAGGCCGAATCAGGCTCGATAGACTGCCGCGAACGGGTGCTGGGCGCTGCCGATACTGCTTTCGAGTTCATGCTGAACGTCCTGCGGCTGCCGGAGGGGTTCCAGGCGCAGGACTTCGAGGCGAGGACCGGACTGCCGCTCGATGCGATCGAGGAATCCCTGCGCGAGGCCACGGCAAAAGGCATGCTGGAGGCATGCGACGGGGCCGGCTGGCGGCCTACGACGCTCGGATTGCGGTTCTCAAATGATCTGGCCGGGCTCTTTTTGCCATGAGTTTTTATGCACAGCGCCTGCGCGGATGTCCAGTTTCTCCGTGCTTAAAGCCGGAAACTCAGCCTGACCATGCGGAACAATGCATAACCTTTTGACTTTAAACGAATTAAATAATTGACCACAAAATAGACATTCTAGCAACGGTGCTTTAAAAATCCCCACTTAGCCTAACGATTCAATTTTCTTCCACAGAGTTATCCACAGGTTTTGTGGATAAGCATGGCCATATCTGAAAGGCTTGCGGCGGACGATGCTTGAGTTTATGCTACGCGGCCGCCAAGGCCCGCTCAGGACACCGGAGGCCCCCATGAAAGCCGACATTCATCCCGACTACAGCGACATAAAGGTGACGTGTAGCTGCGGCAACGAATTCACGACCCGCTCCACCCTGGGCCAGGACCTGACCATCGAGGTGTGTTCCGCTTGTCATCCTTTTTATACCGGTAAGCAAAAGATCGTGGATACGGCCGGTCGCGTCGACAAATTCCGTCGCAAATACGGCCTGAGCTGAGCCGACCACCCCGGTCGCCGAAGACCCGAAGTTGCGGTAAATACGAGTTGCCGAGCCCCAGGGCTTGCGGCACCATCGGGTGTCGTTCGCGAAAAAGGGAAACAAGTGAGCAAAGAGTCCTATCAGCTAAAAGGTCCCGACGGAAGCGAGATGGAGTTCCCTGTAAAGCACGGGACACTCGGCCCGGACGTGCTGGATATCAGCCGTCTCTATCGCGACCGGGGTGTGTTCACCTATGACCCCGGGTTTCTGGCGACCGGAAGCTGCGAAAGCAAGATCACCTACATCGATGGCGGCGAGGGCGTATTGTTGTACCGCGGCTATCCGATCGAGCAACTGGCAAAGAAATCCACTTTTCTCGAAGTGGCCTACCTGCTGTTGCACGGTGAGCTGCCGACGGCGATTGAGCTGCAGAAGTTCGATACGACGGTACGAACACACACCATGCTCAACGAGGGCATGCTGCGATTCTTCAGCGGATTCCGTTACGATGCGCACCCGATGGCCATGCTGTCCGCCGTGGTCGGATCGATGTCGGCCTACTATCACGACACGATGGATATCAATAATGCCAGTCAGCGCGACATTTTCGCGCAGCGCATTCTGGCCAAGCTGCCGACAATCGCCGCTGCCGCGTACAAGCTGAACGCAGGCCAGCCGTTCGTCTATCCGCGCAACGACCTGAACTATACGGAAAATCTGTTGCAGATGTTTTTTGCCGTGCCGGCCGAGCCCTACGAGATCAATCAGGTGGCCGCGGAGGCGCTGGACCTGCTGTTCATACTGCACGCCGATCACGAGCAAAACTGCTCGACATCGACCGTCAGGATGGCGGGCAGCTCCCAGGCGAACCCGTATTCGGCAATCGCGGCCGGAATATCCGCGCTCTGGGGGCCAGCGCATGGCGGAGCGAATGAAGCCGTGCTGCGCATGCTAAGCGAAATTGGAGATCCAAAGAACATTCCGAAGTACGTGGCGAAAGCGAAAGACAGGGACGATCCATTCAGGCTGATGGGTTTCGGCCATCGCGTTTACAAGAACTTCGACCCGCGGGCCACGATCATCAGGGACATGTGCCACAAAGTCCTGAAGCAAAGTGGCAACACGGACACGCCGCTATTCGATCTGGCGCTGCAGCTCGAAGAGATCGCCTTGAAGGACGATTATTTCATCGGGAAGAACCTGTACCCTAATGTGGACTTCTATTCCGGCATCATCTACAAGGCACTGGGGATACCGACCTCGATGTTCACTGTCATGTTTGCCATCGGCAGGTCAGTGGGCTGGGTAGCGCACTGGCGTGAAATGATTACGGAACCCGGCGGCCGTATCAGCAGACCGCGACAGCTATACAGCGGTCCGGCGCAACGCGATTACGTGCCTGTCGCCGAGCGCGGCTAACCGGGGACGGGCCCCTCGGAGTCGGTCCCCAGCTGTTCCTGACCGTCCAGCAGATCCATAACAGCCTTCCTGTCGGCTCGCCGCATCGGTTTGCCGTCGACCGGGCTGATCGGGGCCTGGCGCATGCCGTTGAGCGGAAACACGGTCGCCTCGATCGACGAGTCATCGTGCGTGAATCGAAACCCGGCAAAAGTCTCGGCGCGGTTTCTCCGGCTTTTCAGGCGGCGCTCATACGGACGGTATTGCACGCTCATCTCCTGTAGCCTGAGCGCGACGAGCTCGGCGCTGTCCGAGAATACATGCAGATTGACTGTCGAGTTTGCGCTGGCAGTGCCGGTCAATACCGGGCCGACGAGTTTCGGCGTAAACGGCGCGAGAAGATCCATCGCCGACAGAGCCGCTTTTCTGAGGACGCGAAGCAGATCGAGGTGTGATTCCCGGCCGAAAAGTTTCAAATGCTCACTCACCGCGCGTTCGATTTCCGGGTTACCGGGCAGCGAGCCGCGCGCGCCCATGCCAAGACGTTCTGCTGCTTTTCTTTTGGCGATGCGGTAGTCCTGTATGCCCTGGTCCACGATAATTCTTGCGGCTTCCTGGGCCAGCAATTTCCTTTTTCTGGCGTTACCGTCGAATGCTCTTTTCGACATGACTAGAAGAGTTCTTCCGGTTCCCGGTCCTGGTCTTCCAGGGCGCCGGGATCGTTGAAGGGATCGGGTGCGGCATCGGCGACCTCGCAGACCGGAACATGGCCTTCGCGAAAAATCTCGAACATGACGTCGTAACCCGGATCGACCGCGCTCGCCGGGCACCCGGTGGTCTTGGAGATGCGAACGCTGACGATGCCCTCCGGGGCCGGCAGCTGATGCAAAGGGACGCCGCCGAGGGCAATGCGCATGAACTCGATCCAGATTGGCAAGGCCGTGCGGGAGCCTTCTTCGCCCGGCCCGAGCGGTAGATCATCGTCGTAACCGGCCCAGACGACCGACACCAGATCACCGTTGAAGCCGCCGAACCAGGCGTCGCGCCGGTCGTTTGATGTGCCGGTCTTGCCCGAGAGATCGCTGCGCTCGAGGACCCGTGCGCGCCGGCCGGTGCCACGGGCAATGACGTCCCGCATCAGGTCCTGGATCAGGTAGGCGTTTTGCCTGGAGATTATCCTGGGCGCGGCGTTGATATCGGCGAAGAGCTCGGGCGCGATCGAAGCATCGGGCCGGTAGCTCTCGCCCGCCTCGGCCATCAGTTCCAGCGATATCGTATTCTCGAGATCAGGCGACTCGAGGGTAGCGCGATCGTCTTCCGGCGTTTCGCACTCGCGACAAACGACAGGGGGGTCGGCACGATAGAGCACTTCGCCATCCGGGCCGCTGATCGAGTCGATCACGTATGGCTTCACGGCGTAGCCGCCATTGGCGAATGCCGCATAGCCCTGGGCCATGTCGAGCGGCGAGGCGCTGCCGCCGCCCAAAGCCAGCGAGCCGTTTCGGGGCAGCGCGGCATCGGGAAAACCGAAAGGCTCCAGATGTCTGACCGCATTCATGACGCCGGTGTTGTAGAGCAGCAATCGGACCGACGCGAGGTTCATCGACCGAACCAGGGCATCCCGGACTCTGGTCGGGCCGTAGAACCTGCCGGTGTAGTTAATCGGCCGCCAGACATCCTCCAGTTCCGAGGAGACGATCACGACCGGCGAATCATCGATAATGGTCGCTGCGGTGTTGCCGTGTTCGAGCGCGGCCGAATAGACAAAGGGCTTGAACGAGGACCCGGGCTGCCGGTAAGCCTGCACAGCACGATTGAATTTACTGGTCGTAAAATCGAATCCGCCGCTCAGGCTGGTAATAGCGCCGTCCAGCGGATCGACAGACACGACTGCGGCCTGCGCTTCGGGCAGCTGTGCCAGCGCCCAGATGCCCAGGGTCGTCGGCATGACATGTATGACATCGCCGGGCGCGAGCACGTCGCCTACGACCTCCGGAGCGGGGCCAGTACTTTCACGATCGATAAAGGGCTTGGCCCAGGAAATGCCGCTCCACGGAATGGACGTGCGTGTACCGTTTTTCAACACGATTTCGGCGCTGTTGTCGTCCTCATTCAACGTGGTCACGATCGCGACATCGAGCTCGCCCGGATTGGGCTGATCGGCCAATGCGAGCCGTATGTCGACGGGCCAGTCCGCGTAAGGCGCCGTCAGGATGTCGGGTTCCACGCCCAGAACTGCGACGGGCCCCTTGTATCCGCGGCGGCGCGAAAACTCGAGCAGGCCGTTTCGCAGCGAGTAAGTTGCCGCGCGTTGCAGCCGGGTATCGAGCGTCGTCACTACGACATAGCCGGCCCGGTACGTGTCCTCGCCGTAACGGTCAAGCATTTCACGCCGAACCATTTCGGCGACATAGGGTGCGGTTAGCTCGTTGGCCGTGCCATGCAGCGTGGATTCCATCGGGTATGCCATCGCGCGCTGATAGGCGCTGTTGTCGATGTAATCGAGGTCGAGCATGCGTTTAAGAACGTAGGTGCGGCGAATTTTTGCGTTCGACGGGCTGCGAACAGGGTTGTAATCTGAAGGCGCCGGCAACACCCCGGCCAGGGTTGCTGCCTCGGCGACACTGATGTTCTGCAACGGCTTGCCGAAATACACTTGCGCGGCGGCGGCAACACCGTAAGCCCTCTGACCGAAAAACATCTTGTTCAGGAACAGCGCGAGAATTTCCTGCTTGGAAAATTCCTGTTCGATCTTGTAGGCAAGAAACGCTTCGCGAAGCTTGCGCGTAAAGAGCTGTTCGCGAGTCAGGAAATAATCACGAGCGAGCTGCTGGGTAATCGTGCTGCCGCCACCGGCGATCTCGCCCGTTCCTATCATCCTCAAGCCCGCCCGCAGAATGCCCTGGTAATCTATGCCGGGATGCTGGAAGAAACGGCGGTCCTCCGCGGCGATAAACGCATCCACGACGTGTGGCGGCAGCTCGTCGAAGGCCACGATAATCCGGCGACGTTCACCGACCTCGGCGATCAGCCGCCCGTCGCGGCTAAATATCCTCAGGGGAATCTGCAGCGGGATTTCGCGAATTGTCTCCGCTGGCGGCAAGCCGGGCGCCACATAATAGTAGGCACCGATAATGGCGGTCGTGGCGCCGATGGCGGCGGAGACCCCCAGTCCCGCGAGCAATAACACCCACCGCCAGCGGCGGCTCTTCCGGCCCGGGGCTGGCTCTTTCTGTTGCGTCCCAGAGTTCTGCATGATTCGTGCGTTTCAGGCCAAAGCGAGAAGGAAGACAAGCTGCGATGCTAAGGATCGAGTGGCAATGTGGCAATCCGGTGCGGACAAAATGATATCTGGAAGCGGTCTCAAGAATCCACACGCCCGCAGAGTCGCTTCCCATCCGGGTTTCGCCGCACAGGCCCGGACTACGTCGTTGCGAGCCTTGCGAATGAGCCACTGCCATTCGACGCGGCTCGCGCCTCGTCTCCGAGTCTGTGCGACCGAAACGCGGCTCATGGGGATTCTTGCAGACCGCTTCCAGTGACCGCATGCGGCTGCAACGCGGGCCGGTCCGGGCATATATATAAGGTGAACGGGCAGGCCCGGATTGGCCGGTTCCGGTATATGGCCTGCCGGTCCGGGTTATCGGCACATTCCAGCCCGGGCCGCCGACCAGTTCACGGAACGGGGCCTGTTGCGGCAGTACCATACGGATCGCCGGATCGTGAACAAAGTCACGTTTTATTTAACATTTTATTGATATATAGTTAAATCGACTTGCTTAGGTCTGGCTGAAATTTGACCCGCAACTCACCGACTTAGAAGGAAAAATACGTGTTTTTTGGCAAAAAAACTCAACCGCTTCTGGGGCTCGACATAACGACCTCATCGGTCAAGCTGATAGAGCTTTCTCAGAGCGGAAAGCGCTACAGGGTCGAATCCTATTCAGCCGAGCCCACCCCACCCAGTTCGGTGAATGAAAAGGCGATTGTCGACGCCAAAGCGGTCGGCGAAGCCATCCGGCGCGCCGTCAAGAGATCCGGCGCCAAAACCACAGATGTGGCCATCGCGATCAGCGGCGATGCGGCCATCACCAAGGTTATTCAGATGCCCTCGAGCCTGTCCGAGCGCGACCTCGAAGGCCAGGTCGAAATCCAGGCGGACCAGTACATACCGTTTCCGATGGAGGAAGTCAGTTTCGACTACGAGATCGTCGGACCAAACGAGGGCGATCCCGAGTTGATGGACGTACTCCTCGTGGCCACCCGTACGGACAACGTCGAGCAGCGCCAGCTGGCTGCCGAGGCTGCCGGACTGAACGCCCACATAGTGGATGTGGAGGCCTTCGCCCTCGAGAATGCCTGCGCGCTTCTGAGCCACCAGATTCCGGATGGCGGAACAGGACAGTCGGTCGCGATCGTCGACATCGGCGCCAGCAGCACGACCTTCAGCGTCCTGCAGGACCTCAAAGTCATTTACACGCGTGACTTCGCGTTCGGCGGGCAGCAGCTCACCGAGGAAATCATGCGCACCTACGGCCTGTCGATGGAAGATGCCGGCCGGGCCAAGAAACAGGGCGGACTGCCCAGCAACTATCAGCCTGAAGTCCTGGAGCCCTTCATCGACGATATGACGCAGCAGGTCAGCCGCTCGCTGCAGTTCTATCTCGCATCCGGCGGCGGCCGCGAGCAGCCCGACATGATTCTCGTGTGCGGCGGCTGCGCAAATATCGCGGGGATCGCCGACGTCATTTCTTCACGGGTCGGCATTCCGACCGAAGTCGGTGATCCACTCGGGCAAATGAAGATTTCATCGAAGGCCAAGTCTCAGGGCGTACACAAAGACGCTACCGCACTCCTGACTGCTTGCGGCCTTGCACTGAGGAGCTTCGACTAACATGCCACGCATTAATCTCCTCCCATGGCGCGAAGAAGAGCGCAAGAAACGCCAACGCGATTTTGTCGTCGCCATGGCCGGTTCATTCGTTGCCGGGCTGTTGGTCGTGGCACTGACCAACCTGGCATTCTCGCAGATGATCAATCACCAGAGGGATCGCAACAATCGCCTCGAGGCCGAGATCGAGGAGCTCGAAAAGAGCATATCGGAGATCGACGGCCTCGAAAGGCAGAAGGAACGGCTCCTCGCCCGTATGGAAATCATCGAGCAGTTGCAGAGAAGCCGTCCGGAAATCGTTCATCTCTTCGACGAGATTACGCGGCAACTTCCCGAAGGCGTTTATCTGACGAGCATGAAGCAGACCGGATCGACGGTTGAGTTAAAGGGTATCGCGCAGTCGAGCACACGCGTATCCGCCCTCATGAGGCAAATCGATTCGTCGCACTGGCTGAGTGACCCGGACGTTATCAAAGTCGAGACGACAGAATCGGGACCGGCCCGCCAGGCGGAGTTCATCGTAAACCTGACGCAGATTCGTGAGGGAGATACGGACGGCACGGAGGACGCCGGATGAATGTCGTTGAGGAGCTAAGAGCACTAGACGTCAATGACGTAGGGCGCTGGCCTTTCGCATTTCGCATCGCCGTGATAGGGATTGTCTTCGGTGTTGTTCTGGGTCTCGGCATATTCTGGACAATTATCGAGAACAAGGCGCCGCAACTGAGGCGCGAAAAGGACGACGAGCAGACGCTGCGCGTCACGTTCGAGAACAAACAGCGCAAGGCTGTAAACTACGATGCATACAGAAGGCAGCTCAGGCAAATGGAGCAGTCTTTCGGCACGTTGCTGCGCCAGCTTCCCGGTGAAACCGAAATTCCGAGCCTGATCGTCGACGTTTCACAGACCGGACTTGCCGCAGGCCTGCAGGAAAAACTGTTCCAGCCGCAGGCAGAAATCCCCAGGGATTTTTACGCCGAAAAGCCGATCAAGATTCGGCTGGCAGGCGGTTATCACGAGATTGCGAATTTCGTCAGCGGTGTCGCCGCACTGCCGCGCATCGTTACCCTGCATGACATCACTATTACACCCGAGGACAAGGACGTATACGACAGGCTGTCGATTGAAGTAACCGCGCAGACTTATCGTTATCTCGAAGAGGAGGCAGAGTGAGAATGAGTGCTGCCAACCTGAATCGATTATTGTTGATGACGCTGCTGGCCGGTTGTGGACTGGTGGCTTGCGGCAGTGATATGGACGATCTGGATCGGTACATCAACGGGATCAAGGCCCGGCCTGGAGGCAGGATCGAGCCTTTGCCCGAGATTACGCCATACGAGGTGTTTACGTACATTGCCGATGCGGAAGGCCTGCGGTCGCCATTTGCGCCCGATTCGCCGCAAGCGGCAGCCGGCCTGACGATCGGGGGCACCCGGCCGGATCCGGACCGGAGCCGCGAGTTCCTGGAGCAGTTTCCGCTGGACACGCTGCGAATGGTCGGCACTCTGGCACTGGGTGAAACAAACTATGGTCTCGTGCAAACCGCGGACGGCCTGATTCACCGGGTCGAGGCCGGCAACTACATGGGACAGAACGACGGGCGAATCGTTAGTGTGGGTGAATCGGAAATTAAACTGGTTGAAATTATTTCGGACGGAATTGGCGGCTATCTGGAAAGAGACGCCGCTGTCGGTCTTGCGGACTGATGCCGGAACGAAACTGGGAGTATTTGGAATGACGCTCAAATTCAAGCCGGCTACCGGCACTGTTAATCGGCGTTCGTTGGTGCGACTGACGGCTGTGCTGCAGGCGGCAATACTGCTGACTTGCGGCCTTTCCGCAAGCGCACAGGATAGTAATCGCCTGCAGGATATTCAGGTGCAGAGCCTCCCGGGTCAACGGGTGGAGCTAAAGCTCATCCTGAGCGGCACCGCGCCGGAACCACTTGCCTTTACGATCGATGAGCCGGCGCGGATCGCTCTCGACCTGCCGGGAACCTCGCTGGGACTGACTTCGCGTCGCCGCGACGTGAATCTCGGCCCGCTCGATACGGTCCTGACCGCCGAGGCGGGTGGCCGCACGCGCGTCGTCTTGAATCTCGATTCGATGGTGCCGTATGACACACGTCGCAGCGGCAACACGATTTTCGTAACCCTGGGCGCCGACAGCGAAGACGGCTCGATTACGACGCAGTTTGCGGGCGCCGCTCCTTCGGCTGCTCCGCCTTCTTATGCAAGTGCTGGCAGCCGGTCGATTGACAGCGTCGATTTCCGCCGCACGCGCGACGGCGGCGGCCGCGTGATGGTCACGCTGAGCGATCCCTCCACGCCGGTCGACATTCGCCAGGAAGGCAGTCGCGTGGTTGCGGTATTCAAGGACACGAGCCTGCCGGCTGAACTCATGCGCCGTCTCGATGTCACTGATTTCGCTACGCCGGTGACGACGGTAGACGCGCTGCGCACAAATCTGGACACGCGCATTGTGATAGGAGCCGAAGGCAATTACGAGCAGCTCGCCTATCAGTCTGATAACGAGTTCACGATCGAGATCAACCCGGTGGTGGCAGATGCGGAGGTAACGAGCCTGTTTTCCGAGACCAAGGAATACCAGGGTCAGCGCCTGACGCTGAACTTCCAGGACATCGAGACCCGTGCTGTATTGCAGCTTCTGGCGGAAACTTCGGGCCGCAACATCGTTGTATCCGACACTGTTCAGGGTAACGTGACGCTGCGCTTGCGCAACGTGCCCTGGGATCAGGCGCTCGATATCGTCATGACCACCAAGGGCCTCGACATGCGCCAGAACGGCAACGTGATCATCGTTGCCCCGGCCGAGGAGATTGCCGCGCGCGAAACGGCAGATCTCGAAGCCCGCCAGGCGATCAACGAGCTGGAACCGCTGTACTCTGAGTTCCTGCAGGTCAATTATGCCAAGGCCTCCGATCTTGCCGAACTGATCAGTGTGGGCGAGGGCCAGAATTCGATGATGTCGGAACGTGGCAGCGTCGCCATTGACGAGCGGACCAATACCCTGCTCGTTCAGGACACAGCCGAACGGCTGCAGGATATTCGTCGCCTGGTTCGCACGCTCGATGTGCCAATCAAGCAGGTACTGATCGAGTCGAGAATCGTTGTCGTCAACGATGACTTCAGTCGCGATCTCGGCGTACGATTCGGCGCCACGGCTTACGATGAAAACGGCATCGACGGTGCAACGGTCATATCGGGCACGGGCGTAGGTACAGACATCATGATCGGCTCCATACTCGATAATCTCGCGGACCCGGCAAATGGAACGATCTTCCCGATTCAACTGCCCGACCTGGCGAACCGGTACAACGTCAACGTGCCGATTCAGAATGCTGCGGGACAGTTTTCGGTGGCGGTGCTCGAAACCGATTATCTGATCGACCTCGAGCTGACTGCCCTGCAGTCGGAAGGACGCGGTGAAATCATTTCGACGCCGCGCGTTATCACGGCCAACCAGAAGGAAGCCCGAATCGAAGAGGGCGTGGAGATTCCCTACCAGGAATCAGCGTCATCCGGTGCTACGACGACCCAGTTCAAGAAAGCTGTTCTGAGCTTGACGGTGACACCGCAGATTACGCCGGACGACAACATCATCATGGATCTTCACGTAAGCAAGGACAACGTCGGTGATCTGGTCGCGAGTGCGACCGGTGGGTTCGTGCCGAGTATCGACACCAGGGCGATCGAAACCCAGGTGCTGGTCAACGATGGGCAGACTGTCGTTCTCGGCGGGATCTACGAGACGGATCGTCGCGAGACGGTCAACAAGGTTCCGTTGCTCGGCGACATTCCGGGAGTCGGTGCGCTGTTCCGCTCGACACGAAACGTATCGAACAAGTCTGAACTGCTTATCTTCGTGACGCCGAGGATTCTCAAGGAAGGTTCGAGCATTTACTGAGTGTTCGGTCCTCCGGTATTGCAACAGGTGGACGAAAGCCAACCTTCGGGTTGGCTTTCTCCTTGTAGATGAGCAGGCCACGGAATCTGTTTCTGGTCGGCCCGATGGGCGCGGGCAAATCGGCGGTAGGCCGGCAGCTCGCGCGGCTGTTGCGTATGGAATTCCTGGACAGCGACGAAGAGATAGAAAGACGCACCGGCGTTGATATCGCGTTCATATTCGAAAAGGAAGGCGAAGAGGGATTTCGCAAGCGTGAAATCAAGGCAATCGACGAGCTGTCGCAGCGGGAAGGCGTAGTTCTCGCGACGGGCGGCGGAGCGGTCGCCGATGCAGAAAGCCGTAGCCGTCTGGGAGCCCGGGGCTTTGTCGTCTACCTGCACACGAGCGTCAGGCAGCAGCTCGAGCGCACGCAAAGGGGCCGCCACAGGCCGCTGCTCGACAACGCCGACAGGAAGAAGGTCCTGGAGGAGCTGATGGAGCAGCGGGACCCTCTGTACCGGGAGGTCTCGGACCTGATCGTCGAAACCGACGGGCGCCGTGTACAGACAGTGGCCCGCGAAATTCAGGAAGCACTGTAAATCAGGTAATCTTGACTGTTCTGAATTCCATCGGAACAGACAGTGTCTGGCCTGCATATTTCACCAGGGCAGCAGCCGGCTCTTGGCAGCGATTGAACGCTCGAGGCTGTTTGCCGTATCGTGGCGATAATCGATAACAGCAATCTTTGTGACGCCGTCCGCTGCCCTGGTGAATTATGCAAGCTAAACCCGTCAGCCTCGAAGTCGAACTCGGCGTCCGCAGCTACCCGATCACAATCGGTAACGGTCTGCTCGGCGGCGCATTCGACCTGTCTTCTTTCGTTTCCGGCCCGGATTGCCTGATCGTCAGTAACGAGACAGTGGCGCCGTTGTACCTGGACAGCCTGAGAAAGAGCCTCTCCGATCGGTCTGTCGACTCAATAAGTCTGCCGGACGGGGAGGCCTTCAAGACAATGGAAAGCGTTGAAGCCGTCATCGACAAACTGGTCGGGGCTGGAGCGAATCGCGATACGACGGTCATAGCGCTGGGCGGCGGAGTCGTCGGCGACATCGCCGGTTTTGCCGCCGCCTGTTACATGCGTGGCGCCGCGTTCATTCAGGTGCCGACCACGCTTCTCGCGCAGGTGGACTCCTCGGTCGGCGGCAAAACCGGAGTCAATCACCCTCAGGCCAAGAATCTGATCGGCGCGTTTCACCAGCCGAAGCTGGTGCTCATCGATACGGACACTCTGGCGACCCTTCCGGACCGCGAGCTCAGATCAGGCCTCGCCGAGGTCGTCAAGCACGGCGCAATTGCCGATGCGGAGTTCTTTGCCTGGCTCGAAGACAATATCGAAGCGCTGGTCTCAAAGGATGCGGATGCGCTCGCGCATGCGATTCAGCGTTGCTGTGAGATCAAGGCTGCGATCGTCTCTGAGGACGAAAAGGAAAGAGGAAGAAGAACGCTCTTGAATTTCGGCCATACATTTGCACACGCGATAGAGAACTGTCTCGGTTACGGCGAGTGGCTGCACGGCGAAGCGGTTGCGGCAGGCATGGTGATGGCGGCCGAGCTGAGTGGCATCGATCAGGGTGCAGTCGACCGTGTGACGGGGCTGCTCGTTGCAGCCGGCCTTCCTACATCGCCGCCCGCGATAGACGCGAAGAAACTCAGGGCAGCCATGGACATGGACAAAAAAGTCCGGAAAAAGCGCCTCAGGTTCGTGCTGCTGGAATCGATCGGCGAGGCCTGCCTCGATACGGATTATTCGGATTCGACACTGAAGGCGATTCTGGACAAAGCCGGCAATGGACGCGCTTAGGGCCTGCGCGGCGCACGAGGAACAGAGCCTCGGGCGCCGGTACGATGAACCTGCTCCGGAATATCGCGGGGAGTATCAGAGGGACCGCGACCGGATCATCCACTCGACGGCGTTCCGGCGCGCGGTGTACAAAACACAGGTTTTCGTCAATCACGAGGGTGACCTGTACCGAACACGACTGACGCATTCCCTGGAAGTGGCGCAGGTAGGCCGTACGGTGGCCCGCGCACTCGGTTTCAACGAGATGCTGACCGAAGCGATCTGTCTTGCCCACGACCTCGGGCACACGCCCTTCGGTCATGCCGGTCAGGACGCGCTCAATAGCTGCATGAAAGGGCTCGGCGGTTTCGAGCATAACCTGCAGTCGCTGCGTGTGGTCGACGAGCTCGAGGCCAAGTATGCGGGTTTCCCAGGGCTGAACCTGACCTATGAAACGCGCGAGGGAATACTCAAGCACTGCTCGAAGAAGAACGCGCGCGAGCTCGGTGACATCGGCAAACGTTTTCTGGACGGACGGCAGCCGGGGCTCGAGGCGCAGCTCGCCAACATCGCCGATTCGATCGCTTACAATAACCACGACGTGGACGATGGATTTCGAGCGGGGCTACTGAGTCTGGACCAGCTATGTGAAGAACGGCTCTTCTACGAACAGTACGAGGCGGTATCCGAAAAATACCCGGATCTCGAGGATCGCCGGCTGATCTACGAAATCATCCGGCGAATGATCAACAATGTGGTGAGCGACCTGATAGACAACACATCGTCACGCCTGGCCGAGCTAAGGCTGGCATCAATAGAAGATGTCAGGGCACGAAGCACCGCCGTCGTCGGCTTCGGTGAAGAGGTGTCCGGGAAACACACGAGTCTCAAGCGCTTTCTGTACAGGAACCTCTATCAACACGACAAAGTGCTGAACATGACCGGCGAGGCGAAATCCATGATCGAAGACCTGTTCGACTGTTACATGAATGACCCTCGCCAGATGTCCGGGGAATTCTCGGATCGTGCGCAGGCCGAAGGCAGGCCGCGCGCCGTGGCCGACTACATAGCCGGCATGACCGACCGTTTCGCGATCGCCGAGCACGAACGGCTGAAGAACGGCAAAACGCCGTTTTTGGAGAGAATGCACCGCGGCTCGGCGGGAGTGACAAACGCGTGACGGCCAGATCGATATCGACGAACGAACGACTGATTTTCGCCATGGACGTGCCGGGCTGTGGACAGGCCAAAACGCTCGCGAAAGCATTGGGTGATTCGGTCGTTTTTTACAAACTCGGCCTCGAGCTGATGATGAGCGGCGGGTACTTCGAGCTGCTGGAGTGGATGCTAAATCGGGACAAGAAGGTATTTGCGGACCTCAAATTCTTTGACATTCCGGCAACGGTCGGGTCGGCCGTGCGGCAACTCAGGGATCGCGGCGCCAGTTTCGTCAGCGTGCACGGTAACCAGTCAATCATGGAAGCCGCGGCGGAGAACAAGGGCGACGAGCTCAAAGTGCTCGCAGTTACGGCGCTGACGAGCCTGGATCGGGGCGATCTCGACGATCTCGGCTTCGATTGCGACGTCGAAGCGCTGGTCGTCTCCAGGGCCCGGCGGGCGCTTCAGGCCGGGTGCGACGGCGTCATCTCCTCGGGACAGGAGGCAGCGGTGTTACGTCAGCGACTCGACGACAGACTGCTGGTAGTGACGCCGGGTATCCGGCCGGTCGACAACCGGCCTGTCGAAGATCAGAAGCGCGTGGTCACGGTGGAGCAGGCGTTTTCCTCTGGTGCGGACTACATCGTCATCGGCCGGCCCATTCGGGACGCCGATGATCCCCGCGCGGCAGCGCAAGCCATTCAGACGAGGATCGCAGAGCAGTTCTGACATGACACGGTTGAAAAACGATCTGCTGATTCGGGCGCTGCTGCGCGAGCCTGTGCCGCGCACACCGGTCTGGATCATGCGGCAGGCGGGCCGCTACCTGCCGGAGTATCGCGAGGTGCGCGAAAAAGCCGGTGACTTCATGAGTCTCTGCAGCAATCCGGAGCTCGCCTGCGAGGTAACGCTGCAACCGTTGCGGCGTTTCGGGCTCGATGCCGCGATTCTCTTCTCGGATATCCTCACCATCCCGGACGCGATGGGCCTGGGGCTCCATTTCGTTGCCGGCGAAGGCCCGAAATTCGAACGACCGGTGAGTTCGGTTGCCGACATTAAGAAGCTCGCTGCCCCGGATGTCGGTGACAAACTTGGATACGTATTCGACGCCGTCGCACTCATCCGCCGTGAAATCGACGGCTCGGTGCCATTGATAGGTTTCGCCGGAAGCCCGTGGACAGTAGGAACCTACATGGTGGAAGGTCAGTCGAGCAGAGAATTTGCGAAAGCAAAGAAGCTGGCCGCAGAGGAATCGGCGACAATGGATACGCTGCTGGATGTGATTGCAGCTACGACAGTCGAGTACCTAAACGCCCAGATAGAATCCGGCGCGCAAGTCGTCATGGTCTTCGATACCTGGGGAGCGGCGCTCACCGGAGATGACTACCGCCGATTTTCACTCGCGCCCATGCAAAAAATCCTCGACGGACTCAAGCGGCGGAGTCACGGGCACACGGTTCCGGTCATCCTGTTTACCAAGGGCGCAGGATCCCTGCTCGCCGACATGGCGCGTACAGGATGCGATGCCCTCGGCGTGGACTGGACCACGGATCTCAAGACGGCTCGCGAGCTGACAGACGACGCGGTCGCGCTTCAGGGAAATCTCGACCCGGCCGTTTTGCGCGAATCGCCCGAGACAATCGAAGACGAAGTGGCGCAAGTGCTCGGGAGCTACGGCAAAGGCCCGGGCCACGTGTTCAACCTGGGCCACGGGATAACGCCGGATATCGATCCCGATAACGTCAGCGTGCTGGTCGATGCCGTCAGGAAACTAAGCCCGCAATACCACTGAAAAAGACAAAAAAGGGGTCAGAGCCCTTTTTCTATTACTTCAATTCGATCTCGAGAAGGCTGCACTGTTCGACGACCTTGGCGGTAACGCCGCCATGGGTTCCGGCGGGCGCCCAGACCGGCTCGCCGAATTTGTAGGACTGCATTCGTGTGCCGCCCTCGCCGTCCTCCTCGAGCCAGGCGCAGGGATTGAGGTATACGGTCACGCGGTCCGGATGAGCATGCAACGGAGGTGTCTCGCCGCTTCGGATCGTCGCTTTCAGTACGCGGACCTTTTCGTTCTCGAATGCGACGTCGTAAATGTGCGGCGCAACGCGCACCGGGTCCAGGGCCGAAGAGGCGGCAACCGTGGAGATAGCCAGCAGCGGCATAATTGTTACGATCTTCATTCTTCTCTCAGCGCTCGCCGCAGGATCTTGCCGACGTTCGTCTTCGGCAGGTCATCGCGGAATTCGATTTGCCTGGGAACCTTGTAGGCCGTCAGGTTGTCGCGGCAGTAACTCATGATGTCGTCGGCCGTGACGGATTCATCGTTTCGGACGACGTAAAGCTTGACGGCTTCTCCTGATTTGTCGTCGGGGATTCCGATGGCAGCCGCCTCCAGAACACCGTCCATCTCGACGACGACGGCCTCGATCTCGTTCGGATAAACGTTGAAGCCGGAGACCAGGATCATGTCCTTCTTGCGGTCTTCAATGTAGACGAAGCCGCTCTCGTCCATGCGGCCGATGTCACCGGACCGGAACCAGCCTCCGGGGAACATGACCTTGGCGGTTTCCTCAGGTCTGTGCCAGTAGCCCTCCATCACCTGAGGGCCGCGTATGCAGATCTCGCCGAGATCGCCAAGGCTTACGTCGTTACCATCGTCGTCGCAAATGCGAACCTCGGTCGAAGGTAAGGGCAGGCCGATAGAGCCGGTGAATTCTTCGATGTCCGGGGGCACGACGATGGCGGTCGGCGAAGTCTCGGTCAGGCCATAACCCTGGATGATTGTCGAGCCCGTAACGTCCTTCCACTGTTTCGCAACGGCCTCCTGAACGGCCATGCCCCCGCCCACGGTCAGCCGCAGCGAGCTGAAGTCCAGGCCGGAGAAACCGGGCGTGTTCAACAATCCGGCAAACAGCGTGTTGACGCCGCAAAAAAAGTTGAATCTGTGACGGGCCAGCTCTTTGACAAATGCGGGGAAGTCTCGCGGATTCGTGATCAGGATGTTCTCGCCACCGCGGATCATCATCGACAGGCAATTGCTCTGCAGGGAAAAGATGTGATACAGGGGCAAGGCGGTGACGGCGATCAGGCAGTCTTCATTGTCGAAAATACCGGTATCCCACGCTCGCGCCTGGTGCACGTTGAATACCAGGTTGCGATGACTGAGCATCGCGCCTTTTGCAAGCCCAGTCGTGCCGCCGGTGTATTGCAATAGCGCAATGTCTGCATAGCCGAGCTCGACCTCGGTGAGCTCGCCGCTTCGCCCGGCCTTCAGCGCCGGCCGCAGATCGACGCTGTCCGGCAGGGAATAAGGCGGAACCGCTTTTTTGATGCGCCTGAGCACAAAGTTGGTCAGGACATTCTTCGGAAACTTCAGGAGATCGCCGACCTGAGTCGTGACGATGTAGTCGATGGCCGTATCGGAAATGATCTCCTCGAGCGTGTGCGCGAAGTTGGCGAGAATAATAATGCATCTGGCGCCCGAATCTGCCATCTGGTGTCGCAGCTCCCGGGGTGTATACAAGGGATTGACGTTTACGGCGACCAGGCCCGCACGAAAGATTCCGCACAGGACAACCGGGTACTGCAACAAATTGGGCAGCATGATTGCCACCCGCTCGCCCTTTATGAGCCCCAGCGTATTCTGCAGGTAACGGGCGAACTGCATCGACAGGACATCGAGGTCCCGGTAAGTAAGGGTCGTGCCCATGTTCGTGAAAGCAGGGCGATCAGGAAATTCCCTCATACCGAATTCGACCATGTCACGGACGGACTTGAACTCGGGCGTCGGAATTTCGTCCGGTACTCCGTCCGGATAGGAGTCTAGCCAGATCTTCTTCACGTTATCGTATTTGCCTGTTCGAGTGCCTGCTGGATTATAGGCCAGGCATTGTCAAGAAGTATCGGCTGTGCTTCCACATTGGGATGAATGCCGTCTTCCTGCAAAAGCTCGTCGTTCATCGCAATGCCGTCCATGAAGAACTCTATCCATGGAACGGCGAGTTCACGTGCCAGCTCGCGAAATACGTTCTCGAACGCCTCGGTGTAACGGGGGCCATAGTTTGCCGGTATGCGGATGCCCAAAAGCACGACGGCGGCGCCGCTGGCCTGGCTGGTTTCGATGATGGTCCTGAGATTGCGCCGCATGCGCTCGGTAGGGATGCCGCGCAGCCCGTCATTTCCACCCAGCTCCAGAATGACGACTGACGGCCGGAAGTTGTCGAGCGCAACCTGAATTCGGCTGGCGCCGCTCTCGGTAGTATCGCCGCTGATGCTGGCGTTCACTACCCGATGTTCGTACCCTTGGTCCTGCAGCCGAGACTGCAACAAAGCAGTCCAGGACTGGTCAACGTCTATGCCGAAGGCCGCGCTCAGGCTGTCGCCGAATATCAGAACGGTTGGCACATCCGCGCTCCGCACGGGAAGGACAATCGAGAGCAGTAAAAGTACTACGAGTCTTCGCATGTCGAACCATTCAGCAAACAGCAGGGCGGTCCTGGCCGCAGACAACGTTACCAAGCAGGTTATCAGCCCGGAAGGCAGTCTGACCATTCTTTCGAGGGTCAGTTTCAGCATCGACAAAGGCGATTCGGTGGCGGTCGTCGGTGCCTCGGGTGCGGGAAAATCCACGCTGCTGGCCCTGCTGGCGGGGCTCGACCTGCCGACCGAGGGCCGCGTGTGGCTGGACGGCGTCAACCTTGCCAAGCTGGACGAGGACGGTCGAGCGGATGTCAGGGCGGCAAGCGTCGGTTTCGTTTTCCAGTCGTTTCATCTCGTGCCATCGCTGAATGCTCTGGAAAATGTCATGCTGCCGCTGGAGCTTGCAGGCGCTTCGGCGGCGCGGCAGGCGGCATCCGAGATCCTCGATCAGGTCGGTCTGGCCGATCGACTGAGCCACTACCCTGCCCAGCTCTCCGGCGGGGAGAAACAGCGCGTTGCTATTGCCAGGGCCTTTGCGGCCGAACCGGCGGTCCTTTTTGCCGATGAACCGACAGGAAACCTCGACAGCCGTACCGGCGAGCATGTAATGGACCTGATGTTCGAGCTGAACAGGAACTCCTCGACAACACTGGTTCTGGTCACACACGACAAGGATCTCGCAGGGCGTTGTCAGCGGATTATCGGTCTCGATGCGGGGCGCCTCATATCCGATTCGAGGGCGGCTGCGTGAGGTCTTTCACTTATGCGATCCGGAGCTTCGCGCGCGAACTGCGTTCGGGAGAAGTCATCGTGTTGCTGGCGGCGGTGGCACTGGCCGTGGCGGCGCTGACCGCGGTAGGATTCCTGACGGATCGCATCGGCCGGGCTGTCGCGAGGCAGGCTAACGAAATCCTTGCCGCGGATCTTCGATTGCGATCGCCGGATCCCGTGCCGAACGAATGGCGTGATGCTGCGTTGGAGTACGGACTGCAAACCGCGGAAACGCAGACCTTTCCGAGCGTGGTATTTGCCGGCGAGCTGAATGCGCTTGCCACGATAAAAGCCGTCAGCGACGATTATCCACTGCGCGGCAGTGTTCGTGTGTCGGATCGGCTGTTCGGCGAGCAGCGTGTCGTGGATTCCATTCCATCGCCGGGCACGGTCTGGGCTGACGGCGCATTGATGGCGCGTCTCGAGCTCGGTGTCGGCGACTTTGTATCGGTTGGTGAATCAGATCTCCGGGTCGGGGCAGTTCTCAACTATCGTCCGGACCAGTCGATCGGTTTTGCGTCACTGGCGCCGTCGATACTGGTGAACCTGAACGACATCCCGGCGACCGCGTTGATCAACGAAGGCAGCCGGGTCGGGTACGCACTGCTCGTTGCCGGAGACGAACGCGCCGTCGACGACTTTTACGTGGCGGTGGAAGACAAATTGCCGGAGTCAGTGCGTGTAAGGAATCAGGAGGACAGTAGTGAACGGGCAAACAATGCGGCTGACCGCGCAGAACGATTCCTGTCCCTGACGGCCGTAATCAGCCTGCTGCTGAGCGCGGTCGCCGTTGCCATGTCGGCAAGAAGATTCGCGCATCGTCGCATGGATACGGTCGCCCTGATGAAAAGCCTGGGTGCGACGCAACGCTTCGTCATTTCGGCGGCGAGCGTGCAACTCGTATTGCTCGGAATCCTCGGCGTGTTGATCGGCAGCGTTGTCGGATACCTCGTCGAGAATGGCCTGACGATAATGCTGGCCGACCTGTTTGCGGGTGATCTGCCGGATGCCGGTTTCGCCCCGGTGGGTCTGGCGAGCGGCAGCGCCTTGATACTGCTGGTAGGGTTCGCGCTGCCGTCTTTGATTCAACTTCGCAACACGCCGCCGCTGCGCGTGCTGCGCCACGACGAAATGCCGCCACCGCCGTCACGGGTGACGGTCGCCGGCGCCTCGCTCATCGCCGTCGCGGCGCTTCTTTACCGGACGATCGGCGACGGCTTGATGCTGTTGATCGTACTCGGCGGCATGCTGGTCGTCTCTGCCGCGCTATATACCGTCGGACGACTCCTGGTCGCCGGCATGGGGCGCTGGCGCGGCGGCGTCGGGATCGCGTGGCGCTACGGTCTCGCAAACGTGTCGCGGCGGGGGCGCGACAGCGCCGTGCAGGTCGTTGCTTTCGGCCTGGGCCTGACTGTCCTGTTGTTGCTGACGTTCGTGAGGACGGATTTGCTTGCCGGGTGGCGGGCAACGCTCGATGAAGATGCACCAAACCACTTCCTGATCAACATTCAGGCCCGTGAGCGGAGTTCGATAGCGCAGATATTTCAAAGCGGTGGTATCCCGGCGCCGCAATTCGTGCCGCTGGTCAGGGCACGAATGACGACCATCAACGACGAATCGGTCAAGACCCGCCAGTATCCCGTCGACGATGGGCGCTGGATGGCGAATCGTGAGCAAAACCTGACCTGGGCCGAACACCTCAGTTCGAGCAACGAACTGATCGAGGGCGACTGGTGGCCGCCGGGTTATGATGGCGAACCGCTGGTATCCCTCGAAGAAGAAGCGGCAACGGAGCTGGGCGTGGCGCTGGGCGACAGGCTCAACTTTCTGGTCGCCGGCCAGGAGGTGTCGCTGACGGTATCGAGTATTCGCAAGGTAAACTGGGACTCGTTTCAGCCGAACTTCTTCATGGTGCTCTCGCCGGGCGCGCTGGAAGGATATCCGGCGACATTCGTCGCCAGCCTGAGAATCGAAGAACACCAGAGTGATGTTCTGCTGAAGCTTGTCCGCGCTCACCCGAGCGTGTCGGTGATCGACCTGGATACGATTCTCGAGCAGGTCAAGGGAATCATCGACAAGGCAAGTCTTGCGGTGCAGGCGGTGTTTGCTTTTACGCTTGCTGCCGGTGTAGCCGTGTTGTTTGCCGCAGTTCAGTCTACGATTGATGAGCGGCGATTCGAGAGCGCATTGCTAAGGGCGCTTGGCGTCAAGCGGCGTACGGTTCTGTCCGGTGTATTGACCGAGTTTGCCGCACTCGGCCTGGCTGCCGGGCTTCTGGCGTCAGCGGGTGCATCAGTACTGGCGGTCGTCATCGCGGTACGGCTGTTCGATCTGGACTACAGTTTCAATCCGGGTCTGTGGACGGCCGGACTCGCTGGCGGTGTCATCCTGGTCTGCGCGAGTGGTTTCGTGGCGGCACGCGGCGCCATCAACGCGCCGCCCGTCGACGTGCTTCGGGCGGCATAGACGGGGACGGACTCCTCGGAGCCTGTCCCCGATCAGACGACGCGGTTTCTCTTTTCACCCTTCAGGAATGCATCGACGTTTGCCGCGAGCTCATTCAGTGCATTCTGCCGTGCCTCGATAGTCCCCCACGCGATATGTGGCGTGATGATCAGGTTCGGGCCATCGTAGTCGAGTAGCGGATTGCCCGCCGTGGGCGGTTCTTTCGGCAGTACGTCCAGCGCAGCCGCCCCGATTCGCCCCTCTTTCAGGGCGGTCGCCAACGCGGCGGAATCGACGAGACCACCGCGTGCCGTATTAATAAGTATCGCATTCGGTTTCATCAGGTGAAGCTGTTCCTCGCCGATCAGGCTCCTGGTTGCGTCGGTCAGCGGGCAATGCAAGGTAACAACGTCGGCTCGGCGAAGCACGTCACGCAGCTCCGTCCTTCCGTCGTCGTCGGCAGCGGGCGCCCCCGGCCGCCTCGCGATGAGAACCTTCATCGAAAATGCCCGAGCCATTTTCTCCACCGCGCGGCCGAGCTCACCGTGACCGACCAGCCCCAACGTCATGCCGGAAAGTTCCCTGATCGGATATTTCAGCAGGCAAAAATTCTCTGAATTTTGCCATTCGCCCATGCGTACCGACTGCGCGTACTGGCTCACGCTGTGAGTGAAGTTGAGCATTACGGCAAAAACGTGTTCGACGACGGATTGTGTGCAGTATGCGCGAATATTGCAGACGGCAATCCCGTATTCCGAGGCGCGGGACAAATCGATGTTGTCGGTGCCGGTTGCCGTAAGACCGATGAAGCGCAACGACTTTGCGTCGCCCAGCGTCGCATCATCCAGCCTGATCTTGTTGGTGAAGACGAATTCGGCGTCCCTGATTCTCTCGGCAGTCAATTCTTCCGGTGTCACATCGAAGATCTGAAGATCTGGCAGGAAATCGGTAAGCGGGGAGGGATCGAGGTCCTCCGCGCCCATCGTCGCGAAGTCAAGAAACACGGCTTTCATGGCGATATCGGCCATTCCTGGTCCTGGAAATACGGACGATGAAGGATGATATCGGCAAACGCAAATCACCCGCGGATACGACTCGCGAGAAATCCGAGTCGCTCTGCGATGGCTGCGCCCTGCT
>JBHHWI010000032.1:0-26755 GCA_046756445.1 Woeseia sp.
GATGTCCGCTCCACGGCCGTCATGCCGATGTCCGCTCCACGGCCGTCATGCCGATTTCTTCAGGTGACGCTTTTTGAGATGGATGAGCAGCAGCGACACGGCAGACGGCGTCATGCCCTCGAGCCGGGACGCCTGGCCCAGCGTCGCGGGCCTCGCGCTCATCAGGCGCTGCATAGCCTCGGTCGACAGGCCGGACACGCACCGGTAATCGAGACCGGCCGGCAGCTTCAAGGATTCCTGCCGGGCGTGCCGGTCTATCTCGCGCTGTTGTCTCTCGACATAGCCGTGGTACTTGGCCTGCACTTCGAGTTGCAACTCGATCTGCTCGCGCTGTTCCTCGCCGGTCGCATCGTCCCAGTCGCCGCGCCCGACTTCAGACAGCCTGGTGATATCCCGGTAGCTGAGCTCCGGGCGCCGCAACAGTTCCGATGCCGAACATTCTCTCTGCAATTCGCCGCCGAGAACCCTCCGGTCGTCGGCATTCAGTTCCGCGTTGCGTAGCAATTTGTTCGCCAGGCGCTCTTGTTCCCGCGCAACTGCATCACGCTTGGATTCGAAGATACGCCAGCGCGCATCGTCGACCAGGCCCAGCTCCCTGCCGATCGGCGTCAGCCTCAGATCGGCGTTGTCTTCGCGAAGTAGCAACCGGTATTCGGCGCGGCTCGTGAACATTCGATACGGCTCGCTGACCCCGCGCGTAATCAGGTCGTCTGTGAGTACGCCGATATAGGCTTCGTGTCTGGACGGATACCACTCCTCGACCCCCGTTGCGCGGCGTGCAGCATTGATGCCGGCGAGCAATCCCTGTGCGCCGGCTTCTTCGTAGCCTGTCGTGCCATTGATCTGGCCCGCAAAATACAGGCCAGATACGAACTTTGTCTCGAGCGTCGGTCCGAGATCCCGGGGATCGAAGTAATCGTACTCGATCGCATACCCCGGCTGAGTGATGTGCGCTCTTTCGAAGCCGGGTATTGATCTGACGAACCGGACCTGCGTCTCATACGGCAGGCTCGTCGAGATCCCGTTGGGATAAACCTCGTCGGTGTCCAGGCCTTCGGGCTCAACGAAAATCTGATGCGAATCCCGGTCGGCGAACCGGACGATCTTGTCTTCCACGGAGGGGCAATACCGCGGGCCAATGCCTTCGATGACTCCCATGAACATCGGCGATTTCGCCAGCGAGCCGCGAATAATCTCGTGCGTTTCGTCCGTGGTTCTGGTGATATGGCAGTCGACCTGTTCCGGATGATCGGCGCGCGTTCCGATGAATGAGAAAACCGGTCGCGGATTATCGCCGGGCTGCGGCGTCATCCCGCTGAAATCGACGGTCTTGCCGTCGAGCCGCGGTGGCGTGCCGGTCTTCAGGCGGCCCACGCGAAACGGCATCTCCCGCAGCCGATGGGCAAGGGCATTGGACGGCGGATCGCCGGCGCGACCACCGGCGCGTTCCGTGCTGCCGACCAGAATGCGCCCGCCCAGGAAAGTCCCGACCGTCAGGACGACTGACTTCGCGTGGAACCTCGAGCCCTCCCCGCTTACGACGCCGGCGGACCGATCGCCTTCCACGATCAGGTCCACCACAGACAGCTCGGCGAGGGTCAGACCCGGCTGGTTTTCCAGCATGCGGCGTATCGCCTGCCGATAGAGCTGCCGGTCGGCCTGTGCCCGGGTCGCTCTTACGGCGGGGCCCCTGCGCGCGTTCAAGGTGCGGAACTGGATTCCGGCCTGATCGGTCGCTCGCGCCATCGCGCCGCCCAGCGCATCGATTTCCCTGGTCAGGTGCCCCTTGCCTATGCCGCCTATCGCCGGGTTGCAGCTCATCTGCCCGAGGGTTTCGAGGTTCTGCGTAAGCAGGAGCGTACGCGCGCCGCATCTGGCGGCAGCAAGTGCCGCTTCCGTTCCGGCGTGGCCGCCACCGACAACGATGACGTCGAATTCCTGATTCATGGCATTGGTCAAAAAGTGCGCAGCGCGAGGCGGGCCATTCTAATGCCGATGTCCTCGGCGCGCCATTTTGCTTTACTTAATTTCGCCCAGCTTGGAAGATAGCGGCGCCGTGAGACTACTCCTGATCCCGAAAGCCGTGCTCATTGCTGCCTGCGCCATGCCGGTGACACACGCGGAACTCCTGCTCGAAGATTGCCGCATCAGCGCCGGCCCCGGCTTCCCCGGCATCAAGGCTCGTTGCGGAACGCTCGCAAGGCATGAGGATCCGTCGGACGAAAGCTCTGAGAAGCTCCTCCTGAGCGTCGCTGTCGTCCCCGCGTTGAGCCTCGAGCCGGAACCCGACCCTTTCCTGCCGATCGCCGGCGGACCCGGTCAGTCTACGATCGAATTCTATTCATTGCTGTCTCATGCATTCGAAAAGATCAGGCGCAGCCGAAACATAGTCTTGCTCGATCAACGCGGAACGGGGGCTTCGGCGAAAATGGAATGCAATATCGGTGACGAGGTCATCGAAGGACACGCAACGCCCGGGCAGATCCTCGACCTGACGGAAGACTGCCTCGAGGCGCTCCCTCACGACCCCCGGTTTTTTACGACCAGCGTTGCCGTGTCGGATCTCGAAGCGCTGCGCGTCGCGCTCGACGTGCCGCAATTCAACGTCTATGGCGCCTCCTACGGCAGTCGTGTCGCGCAACACTATGCGCGCCGCTACCCGGGCTCCGTGCGGACGGTCATACTCGACGGCGTCGTGCCGCCACAGCTGGCGCTCGGTGCCGTCATTGCCGTGGAAGCTCAAAACGCCCTGGACAGGATATTCGACCGCTGCGCGCAAAGCCCCGAATGCAACGAGCGTTTTCCCGACATCGAGGATGATTTCGCGTCGCTGGATGAGAGGCTCGCGGCGGGTGCGGTCTCAGTCGACATTCCCAACCCGCTGACAGGCAGGGCCGAGGCCGTCAATTTTGGAGGCGCCGAGCTTGCCGGCGCAATACGGCTGTTGAGTTACAGCCCGCGAACCGTCGCCCTGATGCCCTTGCTGATTCACGAGGCAGCGAACGCAAATTTGTCACCGCTCGCCTCACAGTTTCTGATGGCTATGGAACGCATGTCCGACGCGCTTGCGATCGGCATGCACAACGCGGTTGTCTGCACCGAGGACGCGCCCTTCTACGACGGTGAAATGATCGCCCGGGACGAGCTCGAATCCACCTACATCGGCGCGATGCAGATTGAGGCGCTCGAGACGATCTGTTCGGTCTGGCCGACGGGCACGATCGACCCGGAATTCAAGATGCCGCTCGCGAGTTCCACCCCCGTGTTGCTGTTGTCCGGCGACGCCGATCCGGTCACGCCGCCGCATTTCGCGGAGCTCGCCGCTGTGGACCTGGATAACGCGCGCCTCCTCACCGGCGTAAACCAGGGCCACGGACAGGCGGCAACAGGCTGCATGCCCGAGGTCATGGGCCGTTTTGTGGCGTCTGCGAGCATCGGCGAGGAAGCCCTGGACGCCGATTGCCTCGCGCGCCGCTCGGCGATGCCATTCTTCGTGGACTTCTCCGGGCCCAGGCCGTGATCTCCGTCGACGGGTTATGCAAGTCGTTCGGCGAGGTGAAGGCGGTCGCCGGAGTCAGCTTCGCAGCAGCCGACGGCCGCATCACCGGTTTGCTGGGGCCCAACGGGGCCGGAAAGTCGACCACGCTCAGGGTTCTCTACACGGTGCTCAAGCCCGATTCCGGCGCCGCGGCGATCGACGGCATAGACGTGGTCGCCGATCCCCTGGAAGCGCGCGGCCGTATCGGTACCCTGCCACACTCTCCCGGCCTCTATCCGCATCTCACGGCCAGAGAGAACATCGCCTACTATGCCAGCTTATACGGCCTGTCTGGCGACGCCATCGACGAACGCGTGGCAAAGGTCATCGCGCAACTCGACATCAGCGAGTTTGCCGACCGCCGCAGCAAGGGTTTTTCTCAGGGCCAGCGGACAAAAGTTGCGCTTGCCCGATCGCTCGTTCACGAACCACAGAACGTCATCCTCGACGAGCCGAGTAACGGTCTGGACGTGATGGCGACACGATCGCTGCGCGACCTTATCCGGCAACTCAAGGACGCGGGCACATGTGTGTTGTTTTCGAGTCACGTCATGCAGGAGGTCGCGCATCTCTGTGACGAGATCGTCATCATCGCCGAGGGGCAGGTGGCGATGCATGACAGCCCGGACGGGATCAGAGATGAAACCGGCTGTGACGATCTCGAAGACGCTTTCGTCAAAGCCATCAATCAGGTCCGCACGCTGCGATGAGCGCGCTTTCCACCGTTTTTCTGAAAGAGGTCACGGACAACCTGCGCGACCGGCGCACCCTGCTGTCCGCATTGCTCATGGGGCCCCTGTTCGGACCGATGCTGTTCGCGTTCGTCATCAACATTTCGCTCAAACAGTCCCTGAGCGATGCCGCCGAGCCGTTGCAAGTCCCGGTCGTCGGCGCCGAGCACGCCTCTAACCTGATTCGTTACCTGGAGAGTCAGAACATCGACGTCATCGAGCCGCCGGCGGACCGCGCCGCGGCCATCGAGGCCGTAAAGAGCGGCGAACATGACCTCGTCCTGCTCATACCGGAGACATTCGGCGACGAACTGGCCGGCACGATCCCGGCCAGGCTGGAAGTCATTTCGGATCTGGCGAACACCCGCGCGGAGCGCCAGTACCGGCGGGCCATGGAGGCGCTTCGCTCGTACAACCGGGAACTTGCAGCGATGCGACTCGTGGTCAGGGGCGTCAGCCCGGTCGTGCTTCGCCCGCTCAATATCGACGTAGTCGACGTATCGACGCCGAGCGGCCGCTCTGCCCTGCTGCTGGGCATGTTGAGTTATTTTTTCCTGTTTGCCCTGTTGACTGGTGGCATGAACCTTGCGATCGACACGACCGCCGGGGAGCGGGAACGCGGTTCGCTGGAGCCGCTGCTCTGCCTGCCTGTCACCCGCGATCAACTGATATTCGGAAAGATTCTCGCGGCTTGCATATTCATGGCCGCCTCGCTTTCTCTGAGTTTGATCTCGTTTTATGTGACGCTTCAATTCATACCGCTGGAGAAGCTGGGCATGACGCCGAATTTCGGGCTTCTGGTCGTGGCAAAGGCCTTCGGTCTGCTGCTGCCGTTTACGCTGCTCGGCGCCTCCCTGATGACTCTGGTCGCGTCTTTCACCAGGAGCTTCAAGGAGGCACAGACCTGGCTGAGCGTCGTGCTGCTCGCGCCGACTCTGCCGATACTGATCGTCAGTATCCTGATGGTGCGGCCCAGTACCGGGCTGATGTTCATACCGAGCCTGAGCCAGCATCTCCTGCTGGTCGGCCTCATCAAGAATGAACCGGTAAACCTGCTGCACGTCGTCGTTTCGGTCGGTGGCACACTGATTGCCGGCGGGATCCTGACATCCGTGTGCGCGAGACTTTACCGGCGCGAGGGCCTGTTAGGATAAATCGCCGGGAACGGTTCTCGTCAGGCTACTTGCCGATGCAAAACTCCGAGAAGATCTTCCCCAGCAGGTCATCGGAGGTGAACGAACCGGTGATCTGTCCGAGCGCCTCGTGGGCCAGCCGCAGCTCTTCGGCGAGGAGCTCACCCGCCTGCGATTCGGCAAGCGCCTTGCGGCCGTTCCGGAAGTGATCCTCGGCCCGCCCGAGCGCATCGACGTGTCGGCGCCTCGCGGTAAACGCGCCCTCTCCCAGGTCGCGGTGTCCGGCGAGCCGTCCGATCTGCTCGCGGAGGTCCCCTACGCCTGCGCCGGTCTTGGCAGAGATATTCAACACCGCCGGCACCTCGTTCTGCACGCCGGGCGCCTCCCCGGTCAGGTCGATCTTGTTGCGAATGGCGACGACTGGAACGTCCGCCGGCAGCTCTTCACCGAGTGCCGCCAGCGACTGTTTGTCGCTTGCGCTCGCATCCTGAATCCACAGCACCGCGTCCGCGTTTTTGACCGCTTGCCGGGCGCGGCGAATTCCTTCCGCCTCGATCTGGTCCGGATTTTCGCGCAGCCCGGCGGTGTCGATGAGTTCCACCAGCAGGCCGGCAAGGTCGATCTGTTCCCGCAGTATGTCCCTGGTGGTCCCGGCGACCTCGGTGACGATGGCCGCTTCCTGGCCGCTCAGCAGATTGAGCAGGCTCGACTTGCCGGCATTCGGTTGCCCGACGATGATTACCTGATAACCGTCTCTCAGCACCCGGCCTGCGCGTGCTTCCTCCCTTAGTGCCTCAAAGGCCTTATCGCAGGCGAGAATGCGTGCCAACAGTTGCTCATCGGAGAGAAAGTCGATTTCCTCTTCCGGAAAATCTATCGCCGCCTCCACATGCAAACGGAGATCGACGAGCTGGTCCTGAAGCGCATCGACCGCGGCAGAGAACGCTCCCGACAACGACCGCAGCGCCGCCCTTGCCGCCTGCGCGGTGCCGCTGCCGATCAGGTCGGCGATTGCCTCCGCCTGGGCAAGATCCAACTTGTCGTTGAGAAACGCCCGCTTCGAGAATTCGCCCGGCTCGGCCTGCCGCGCGCCCAGCGACACCGCGGCTTGGGTCAGAAGCGCCATGACCATCGGGCCGCCGTGCCCATGCAGCTCGACTACGGCCTCGCCGGTGAACGAACCGGGCTCCGGAAAGTAGAGCGCCAGGCCGGTGTCGATGGCATCGCCGCTTGCATCACGAAATTCCCGCAGCGAAGCCGTACGGGGCGGCGGCACGTCGCCCAGCATCTGCCTGGCGATTTCCGGCGTCTCGGGGCCCGAGATACGCACGATGCCTATGCCGCCTGTGCCCGGCGGTGTCGCCGCAGCCACGATCGTGTCGTGCGTATAGTCAGGCCTGTCGCTCACAAACCCTCCCTGATCAGGACTTTCGCTTGGGTTTTCCTTTCCTGCTTTCGGCTTCGACAACCTTGTTTATGCGCCATTGCTGCGCGATCGACAGCACAGTATTGGTCACCCAGTACAGCACGAGCCCCGATGGGAAGAATGCGAAAAACACGGTGAAGATAACCGGCATGACCTGCATGACTTTCGCCTGCACGGGATCGGCGGGCGCCGGGTTGAGCCTGGTCTGGAACAGCATCGCCGCACCCATGATCAGCGGCAGGATGAAATACGGGTCCCGGGCAGACAAATCCGTGATCCACAATGCAAAAGGCGCCTGTCGCATCTCGACGCTTTCCAGAAGCACCCAGTAAAACGCCAGAAAGAACGGCATTTGAATCAGTATCGGCAAGCACCCGGCCGCCGGATTGACCTTCTCCCGCTTGTAGAGCTCCATCATCGCCTGGCTGAGTTGCTGCCGGTCGTCCTTGTAACGCTCCTGCAGCGCTTTCATGCGCGGCTGAATCGTTCGCATTTTCGCCATCGAGCGGCCGCTCGCCTGTGTCAACTTGTAGAACGCGATCTTGATCAGCACGGTGACGAAAATAATCGACACACCCCAGTTCTTCACAAGGTTATGAACCTTGCTCAACAACCAGAACAGCGGCTGCGACAGAATCGTGAGCCAGCCGTAATCGACCGTCAGCTTGAGGCTGTCGGTAACGTCCTCGAGCTGGCTTTGCAGTTTTGGGCCTACGAACAGCGTCGTGTCGAAGGTCGTTTCGGCGCCCGGCGCGACCGCCCTCGATCGCCCGATCGCGCTGACCACAGCGATATCGCCCTTCTGCGCGACGTTGAACCGGTAAGTGTTGTCCGCCGGCGGAACGATGGCGCTCAGAAAGTGGTGCTGAATCGTGGCTATCCAGCCCCCCTGTACGCTCGAAGAATAGGGCCCGTCGGAAACCAGGTCGTCTCTGTCGATCTTTTGCGACTTCTCGCCGTCGTACACGACAGGCCCGTCGAACGAATAGGTGTCGACATTGAACATCGAGCGCTCTTTCGGATACGAGCGCCTCTGGATCTGTGCATACTCCGCGCCGCGCCATTCGTCCAGGCCGCGATTGACAACCTTATGCTGCAACCCCACGATGTAGCTGCCGCGGCTGAATCGATATTCCTTGACCACCGACAGGCCCTGCCCGTCGGTCCAGCTCAGCGGCACGACGAGCTCGTCGTCACCGTCGAGCGTGTAGTCGTTCTGATTGCTCACAAAAGTTGCGAGATGGTTGGCCTCCGGCCCGCCGCCGGCTTTGCGCAACCCGGACTGAATCAGTCCGAAATTCGCGGGATCCGTGCCGAGTAGCGCAACGAGCGCATCGGGCCTGTCCTTGGCTACCGGATAGTTCTTGAGAATACCTTTTCGAATGGTGCCACCCAGCGTGTCGATCTCCAGTTCGAAGACGTCGGTGCTTACACGAATAGAGCCCGCGGCGCGCCCTGTGGGCGCGGCATCCGGCAGCTCCGGCGCTTCCACCGCTGTTGGCGCATCCATCGCCGTCTCCGGTGGCAGTGCCGGCAGCGCGTCGCTGTCCCTGTCCGCGGGCTTCTCCGCTTCGCCTCCGGGCGCTGGCGCATCGATGGGTGCCGGGCCGTAATCCTGCTGCCATGCCTGGTAGGTAAACCAGACCAGCAGCCCGAAAGCCGCCCACACCAGCAGCCGTTGATTATCCATTCAGGGCGTTCCCGCCGCGCCCGGGTTCCGTCGCTCCGGTTCGGCATCTTTGCCAGTGCACGGCGAGGCTGTCAAAAAGCTCATCGTTAGGCGCACTGCTTGCCCCAGGTTGGCTCATGACCACGATATCCAGCCCATGTAGGCCCTCCTTGTGCATCCGGAAAGACTCGCGCACCACCCTCTTCAGGCGGTTCCGCCGGGCTGCCAGCCGACAGTTCTTCCTCGAGATCGCCAGGCCCAGCCTGGCGGCCCGGTTGTCGTTTGCGCGTGACAGCACGGTGAAAAGCGCGTCGCGACTCCTCTCCGCATTCTTGAATACGCGCCGAAATGACCGGGAGTCAGGCAACCGGCTCTCCCTGGTAAAGCGCAGGCTCTGTGTATCTTCCTGACTTGGTTTCTTCTTGGTCGTAACGGCGAACGCGTACTATTCTACGGCGACAGTTGCGCACGCCCTTTCGCACGACGTCGTTTGAGCACCTGGCGACCGGCCTTGGTCGCCATGCGCGCTCTGAACCCGTGTCTGCGTGCCCGCTTGATTCGGCTGGGCTGGAACGTGCGTTTCATTTGCCTGAACCCTGCAAAAGAAGGCCGGCAAGAGTACGCGTGAGGGCAAAAACTGTCAATAGAATGGCGTTCGACAATCGTTTGGCGGACACGCCGGGCAGCTTTTTCGCGATGTCTGGCGAAGCCTTCATAGACGTTATAGACTGACCGCCCTTTACCGCTTTTTCTTTTAAACAATAATGACCGTTGGGGGATCCTTGTTGCAGGCTGAAGCCAGTCACTGGAGCCGTTGCGTCCGGGTTTTACAGGCCGAGCTTGCGGAACAGGAGTTCAATACCTGGATACGGCCGCTGCAGGCCGTCGAGGATGGCCGCCTCCTGCGTCTGCTTGCGCCAAATCGCTTCGTGATCACCTGGGTAGAACAACACTACCTCGACAAGATCCGCGAGCTCCTGGATAAGGATTGCGAACTCGTTTTCGAGGTCGGCTCCAGGCAGGCTGCTGCCCTGGCCGGTAGTCAGCCTGCGCCACAGCTGGCCGCTACCGGGGTTCGGCCGATTGCCAGCCGCCTCAATCCGGCTTTTACCTTCGCCGCCTTCGTTGAAGGCAAGAGCAACCAACTCGCGAGGGCGGCCGCCAGCCAGGTAGGAAGGAACCCTGGAAAGTCCTATAACCCGCTCTTTATCTATGGTGGTGTGGGTCTCGGTAAGACACACCTGATGCAGGCGGTCGGCAATGCGCTGCTCTGCAACAAGCCCTCGGCCAAGGTCTGCTACCTGCACTCGGAGCGCTTCGTCACGGATATGGTTCGGGGTTTGCAGCACAATACTATTTCGGAGTTCAAGCGATTCTATCGCTCGCTCGATGCGCTGCTGATCGATGATATCCAGTTTTTTGCTCGCAAAGAGCGCTCTCAGGAGGAATTCTTCCACACCTTCAATGCGCTACTCGAAGGACACCGGCAGATCGTGCTGACCTGTGACCGCTACCCCAAGGAAGTCGCCGGCCTCGAGGAACGACTCAAGTCCCGGTTCGGCTGGGGGCTCACCGTCGCGATCGAGCCGCCGGAGCTTGAAACCTCCGTCGCCATCCTGATGAGTAAGGCAGCAGCGGAAGGCTCTGTTCTGCCGGAGGAAGTCGCGTTTTTCATTGCAAAGCGGATCCGTTCCAATGTTCGCGAGCTCGAAGGCGCGCTCCGCCGTGTCATGGCCAACGCCGAATTCATGGATCAGCCAATCAGTCTGGACTTTGCCAAAGACGCACTCAAAGACCTGCTCGCTTTACAAGACAGGCTGGTTTCTATCGAGAATATCCAGAAAACCGTTGCTGACTATTTCAAGATCCGTGTTGCAGACTTGCTATCCCAACGGCGAACCAGGTCAATTGTGCGACCCAGACAAATCGCGATGGCGCTTGCCAAGGAACTGACGAACCACAGCCTGCCGGAAATCGGCGACGCTTTTGGCGGCCGGGACCACACGACGGTGCTGCATGGCTACCGGCGCATCGCCGCTTTGCGGCTGGTCGAGAATCGGATCGATGAGGACTATCGGAACCTGTTGAGAACGCTGACAGGATAGTGTGTGCAAGCTGTGGATAAGGTGCGCGGCCGATATTATCCACAGGTCATGCACAGCTCCCGCAGAAGTGGCTCCACCAATCAGTATTGCGAAAACTTAAAGTAACTCATTGTTTTTAAAGCAAAAATTAAAGTTTTGCACAGATCCTGGCCTTGCTTATAAGAGTAATAAGGCAGGTATATCCAATATTTACTAACAGGGGACATTGATGAAATTTACGGCTACTCGCGAAGTGCTGCTGAAGCCCTTGCAGGCAGTTATCGGTGTTGTCGAGCGGCGCCAGACGATGCCGATACTCGCGAACGTCTTGCTGGTTGCAAAGGACGATAATGTCGCCATAACAGCCACCGATCTCGAGGTTGAGTTGGTTGCCAGCGCGGAGGGCGATGTTGCCGGCGGCGGCGAAGTAACCGTCCCGGGCCGCAAGCTCCTGGATATCTGCAGAGCCCTGCCGGAGGAAGCAGCGCTCGCTGTGCAGCTGGGCGGCGAAAAACTCAGCATCAAATCGGGCAGGAGCAAATTTACCCTGACGACGCTGCCGGCGGCTGATTTTCCGACGGTGGAGGACATAAACGCGGTGCAGACACTGTCCCTGCCTCAGGCGACTCTTGGGGTGCTCCTGGACAAGACACATTTTTCCATGGCGCAGCAAGACGTACGGTACTACCTGAACGGCCTGCTGGTGGAGACGGATGGAAAACTCCTGCGGGCCGTAGCGACCGACGGCCACCGCCTGGCTCTTAGCCAGGTTCGGCTGGACGGCAAGAAAATGCCCGAGCAACAGGTCATCGTACCCCGCAAGGGGGTGCTGGAGCTGCAGAGGCTGATGAGCGGCGAAGGTGACGTGAGCCTGCAGCTCGGCAGCAATCACATCAGGCTGGAACTGGACGGGATTCGATTCACGTCCAAGCTGATCGATGGCCGATTCCCGGAGTACGAGCGCGTGATACCTCAGGACACGAGCAATCAGCTCGTTGCCGACCGGGCGCTTCTCAGGGGTGCGCTGCAACGCACAGCCATATTGTCCAACGAGAAATATCGCGGCATCCGCTTGATCATCAGGGACGGCAGCCTGGTGCTGCAGGCGCACAACCCGGAGCAGGAAGAGGCGGAGGAAGAGCTTGAAGTGAAGTACAGGGGCGAGGACATAGAGATCGGTTTCAATGTGAACTATCTGCTGGATGCTTTGGGGGCGATCGACGCCGATGAAATCACCCTGTCAGTGGTGGATAGCAACTCCAGCTGTCTTATGCGTGAGCCGGGCAGCGACGACAGCAAGTATGTCGTGATGCCGATGCGGCTGTAAGCGGACTACCGGAATCGCTTGCCGCTCAAGGATTTCAAAGCCAGCAACTTTCGCTGTCTTAGGCGAGTCAGTCTGGAGGCAGACCCGCAGTTCAACCTGATCCATGGGCCGAATGCCTCCGGCAAGACGAGCATGCTCGAGGCTATAGCCTATCTGGGGCGGGGCAAGTCGTTTCGAGGGGCCAGGCCACAAGACCTCGTTCGCTACGGGACCGCCGGGTTTCAACTGCACGGCAGGGCCGATACCGGCACTAGGCTGGCAGCTGTGGGAGTACGCAACAGCGGGGCGGGCCTGGAGGTCAGGATTGACGGAGATCGCGAGACGAGTGCCGCGGCCCTGGTTGAGATCCTGCCGCTGCAGGTCGTCGACCCCGATATCCACAACCTGGTCGCCGGTGGACCGGAGAGGCGGCGGCGCTATCTCGATTGGATAGCGTTCCACGTGAAACAGGGCTACTCGGAATGGTGGCGCCGGCTGAACCGGGCGCTAAGACAGCGGAACGCGGGATTACGGCACGGCATGAGCAGGGTGTCGATCGCTGTCTGGGACCAGGAGTTCCTGGAGGCCGCCGCACAGGTAGACGAGATGCGTCGCAGCGTGCTGGAACACAGCCGGAAGACGCTGGAAGAGACCGGTTCGGCGCTGTTGGATTGCACGGTCGGATTCGAGTACCGGCAGGGCTGGGCGGTCGAACAAGGCCTCGAAGACTCCCTGGCCGCCAGCTGGCACAGAGATCTGGCCACCGGCGTGACGCAGGTCGGGCCACACCGGGCCGACCTCGGACTGATCTACGAAGAGCGGCAGGCCCGACGGTTTGTCTCCAGAGGACAACAAAAACTGTTGGCGAGCGCAATGGTGCTCGCTGCAACGGAGGCCGTTCAGGCCGTGCTGGAACGACCGTTGCTGCTGCTCCTCGATGATCCGGCCGCCGAGCTGGACCAGGCTTCGCTGGATCGGCTGATGAGAGGTGTTTTCAGCCTCGGTTGCCAGGTGGTCGCGACGGCGCTGGTGCCGGAGGCAGTGGAATTCCCCGGCCCCCCGGCGCTGTTCCACGTGGAACACGGTAAACTGCGGCAAGGCCAGTAAATTCTAGTCCAAACCGGTCAAAACAAGCGCCGGAAACGGTATGCGCGGAGATGCGAAAAGCCGTTATAAAAAGCCGCGTTACAGGCGGTTTCGAAGGCCCGGAATCCACCCTCAAATGATACAATGTCAGGGTCTTTTTCGAGGGCATCGAATGACCGACGAAAGCGAATATACTTCCAGTAATATCAAGGTCTTGAAAGGCCTGGAGGCGGTCCGCAAAAGGCCAGGAATGTACATCGGAGACACCGATGACGGGACCGGCCTCCATCACATGGTTTTCGAGGTTGTCGACAACTCGATCGACGAGGCGCTGGCCGGGTTTTGCGATGTCATCACGGTCACGATTCACGCCGATGAATCGGTGACCATTACGGACGACGGCCGGGGTATCCCGGTCGATATGCACCCCGAAGAGGGGCGCTCCGCGGCCGAGGTAATCATGACAGTGCTCCACGCGGGCGGCAAATTCGACGATGATTCCTACAAGGTCTCCGGCGGCCTGCACGGCGTCGGCGTCTCGGTGGTCAACGCGCTCTCGGAGCACCTGTTGCTGACCATTCACCGCGACGGCAAGGTCTTTCAACAGGAGTACAAGCACGGGGAGCCGGCGGCGGCGCTGGCGGTTGTCGGCGATACCGGGCGCACGGGCACCACGATCCGCTTCAAGCCCAGCCCGAAGACCTTCAGCAACATCGAATTTCATTATGACATTCTTACCGGAAGGCTGCGCGAGCTGTCATTCCTGAACTCCGGTGTGCGTATCCACCTGGTCGACGAGCGCGAGGAAAAGGAGGACATCTTCGAATACGAGGGCGGGATCCGGGCCTTCGTCGAGCACCTCAATCGCAACAAGACACCGATTCACGAAGGCGTCTTCCATTTCGTATTCGAGAAAGACGGCGTTGTCGTCGAGGCCGCACTGCAATGGAACGATGGGTATCAGGAGAACATGTTCTGTTACACCAACAATATTCCGCAGCGCGATGGCGGCACGCACCTCGCGGGTTTTCGAAGCGCCCTGACCCGCACACTGAATACCTACATCGAAAAGGAGATGTCCGGCAGAAAGGACAAGCTCACGCCGAGTGGCGACGACGCCCGCGAAGGGCTGACAGCCGTCCTGTCCGTCAAGGCGCCCGACCCGAAGTTTTCCTCGCAGACGAAGGACAAACTGGTGTCCTCCGAGATAAAGGGAATTGTCGAGTCGGCGATGAGCGAGCGGCTGGAAGAGTTCTTGCTCGAGAAGCCGGCCGAGGCGAAGGCAATCGTCTCCAAGATTATCGATGCCGCGCGCGCCCGCGAAGCCGCAAGAAAGGCCCGGGAGATGACGCGCCGCAAGGGGGCGCTGGATATTGCCGGCTTGCCGGGCAAACTGGCGGACTGCCAGGAGAAGGATCCCGCGCTCTCCGAGCTGTTCCTGGTCGAGGGTGACTCGGCGGGCGGCTCGGCCAAGCAGGGCAGAGACCGGCGCACACAGGCAATCCTGCCGCTGAAGGGAAAGATACTGAACGTGGAAAAAGCCCGCTTCGACAAGATGTTGTCGTCCGCCGAAGTGGGAACACTCATAACGGCGCTGGGTTGCGGCATCGGCCGGGCGGACTTTGATCCCGACAAGCTTCGCTACCACCGCATCATCATCATGACCGACGCCGACGTCGACGGCTCGCACATCCGCACGCTGTTGTTGACGTTTTTCTACCGACAGATGCCCGAGCTGATCGAGCGCGGCCACGTGTATATCGCACAGCCGCCCTTGTACAAGATCAAGAAGGGCAAGCAGGAAGTCTATGTCAAGGACGACGGGGAACTGAATGCGCACTTGCTGAACGCCGCTCTCCACAAGGCGAAGCTGTATGTAAACCCGGAAGCGCCGCCGCTGTCCGGCCGGGCGCTCGAGGCGCTGGCCAAGGAGCACATGGCGGTGGAAAGCATCATCGAGCGCATAGCCAAGCGCTACGACGAGACAGTGCTGCGAACGATGACTGCCCTGCCGGAAATCGATTCCGCGCTTTTTGAAAACCTGGACGGCCTGGAGAAATGGGCTGAAGAGCTCTCGACACGTTTGCCCAAAGCACACGGCGACAGAGCCACGAATGGCAACGGCGGTGATTATACGGCCGCGTTCGAGCGCGGCGACAAGGACGGGGAGGGCGTACGCATCGCCGTTCAGAGAGTGCAACACGGAATCGGGGCGACGCGCTACATCCCGAGAGAGTTCTTCGACACCAACGAGTACCGGCACATCATGGAGCTGGCTGCCAAGCTGAGGGAGCTAATTGGCGAAGGCGCATACGTCGAGCGCGGCGAAAAGCGCATGGCCATCGGGTCGTTCGAAGAAGCGATAGAGTGGCTCATGAACGAGGCCAGAAAAGGGCAGTCCATCCAGCGGTACAAGGGACTCGGCGAGATGAACCCGGAGCAACTCTGGGAAACGACCGTGAACCCGGAAACCCGCCGCCTGATGCAGGTAAGAATAGAGGACGCCGTGAAGGCCAACGAAATCTTCACGACGCTGATGGGTGATCAGGTCGAACCACGCAGGGAATTCATCGAGCAGAATGCCCTCACGGTATCAAACCTCGACGTGTGAGGCCCGGTAGCCTTCGCTGATCCGGGCCATCTTGGACTCTATCCAGTCCTGGGCAATCCGGTTGGTCTCCTTCGGCCCCTGCAGGGACGCATCGATGGGCGGACCGATGCAAATGCGAATTCGTCCCGGCCGCTCGGGAATACCGTTGCGGGGAAAGAAATCCCTGGCATTGTGGGCGACGGGTACCACCATGCACCCTGCTTCGCGCGCCAGCGCAGCGCCGCTGATTCCGTAACGCCGCGTCTCTCCGGGCGGCATCCTCGTTCCCTCGGGAAATATCGTTATCCATATTCCCTCGGCAAGGCGTCGCGTCCCTTGCTCGATGACCTGCCTGACTGCCTTGCCGCCTGCGCCGCGGTCAATGGCAATGCATTTCAGCGCAGTCATTCCCCAACCGATGACGGGCGCCCGGCGCAATTCTCTTTTGACGACCCAGGTCTGCTGCGGAAAGATGCCGACCTGCGCGTAGGCTTCGAACACCGAGGCATGCTTGATATATATCACGCTTGGTTCGGCTGGCAGTCGCTCCTTGCCCTCGACGACCCACTCGAGGCCGCAAATCAAACGACCGGCCCGGAGCATTCCCTTCGCCCACGCGCTGGCAATGCCGAAACTGAACCGAAACGGCAGGCGCGCGCACAAAATGATGCCGAGCACGCTGGGCACGACAGTCACGACGAAATACAGAACGAGAATTAGAACCCGGATTCGGAACATCTATCCTATAGCCAGCCGGGAGACATCGGCGACATTCAGAAACATCGCCCTGAGCTCTGCAAGCAGAGCGAGTCGGTTGTTGCGAAGCGCCTCGTCATCCGTCATGACCATGACGTCGTCGAAGAATCCGTCGACGGGTTCCCTGAGACCCGCCAGCGTTGCAAGGACGCTGGTGTAGTCGCGATCCTCCATCAGCGGTGTCACCGTCTCCCTGGCTTTTACGACCGACTCGAAAAGCGCTGTCTCGGCAGGCTCCCTGATCAGGGATCGGTCGATCGGCGCACCGCCGTCGATGCCCGCCTGCCTGAGTATGTTACCGATTCGCTTGTTGGCCGAAGCCAGGCTGGAGGCGGGCTCGAGTTTGACAAACGCGGCCACGGCCTTCAGGCGCTCATCGAAATCGAGCAGGGAATCCGGGCGTCTCGCCATCACGGCGGCAAACATCTCCGGCGTCAATCCGTTTTGCCGATCCAGATAATAGCCTCGCATTCTTTCTGTGATGAAGTCGTAGAGACTCGTCGTCAGCGCGCGCTCGTCCTTATCACGAACAGGCTGAGCTGCGACGGCCATGGCGACGAGCTCCTTGAGGTTCAGGTCGAGTTCCTGCTCGATGGTGATGCGGACGACTCCGAGAGCGCTTCTGCGAAGACCGAAGGGATCGCGGTTACCGGAGGGCTTTTTCCCCAGGGCGAATATCCCGGCAAGGGTGTCGAGCTTGTCGGCGACCGACAGCGCCTGGCCGGCCCCGCTCTGCGGCAGGCCGTCACCCGCAAAGCCGGGCAGGTATTGCTCGCGGATGGCCGTTGCAACGGCCTCGGGCTCGCCGTCTGCCGCGGCATAGTACCCGCCCATGAGGCCCTGAAGCTCGGGAAACTCGCCGACCATGCCGGTCAGCAAATCGCATTTTGCGATCGATGCGGCGCGCTGCACGGCCGCAGAGTCGGCGCCGATTGCCGAGCTCACTGCCGTGGCGAGCTTCACGATTCGTCCGCTCTTGTCAGACAGGCTGCCAAGGCCGCGCTGATAGACGACATCCCGGAGCGTTTCGCGACGATCGGCGAGGCGCACGCGCCTGTCCGATGCCCAGAAGAATTTGGCATCGGCGAGCCTGGGCTGAATGACCCGCTCGTTGCCGTGGCGCACGCGATCGGGGTCACTGCTTTCCAGGTTCGCCACGGTGATGAATCGCGGCAGCAAATCGCCGCTCTTGTCGGCAATCGGAAAATACCGCTGGTGAGACGAAAGCGTCGCGACGATGACCTCCTCCGGCAAGGACAGAAAAGACTCGTCGAAAGTCCCGGCAAGGATCACCGGCCACTCGGTCAACGCCGTGACCTCGTCGTAAAGAGCATCCGAGGCAACGGGCACGCCGCCGGCTTTTTTGGCTGCCTTTTTGACTGCCTCGGCAATCGTATTCCTGCGCTCATCAAAGTCGGCGAGCACGCGTGCCTTTTTCAGGAGCGACAGATACTTCGAGGGTGTGTCGACGGTTATCTCGTCCGGCGCATGAAAGCGGTGGCCCCGTGTCCTGCGGCCCGTCTTTACCCCCATCACCCTGCCGTCGACAAGATCCTTACCGTGCAAAAGAACTACCCAGTGAACCGGCCGCACGAACTCGGCGTCGCCCTCTCCCCAGCGCATGCGCCTCGGTATCGGCAAGCCGTCGAGGGCGGCCTCACACAGGCCGGGCAGTAACTCTGCCGTTGTCCGGCCTTTCTCGACGGAGCGAAAACTCAAGTACTCGCCCTTGTCTGTCTTGGTGCGGTCCAGGGCACCCGGGTCGGCGCCGCATTTCTTCGCGAAAGCGCTACCGGCTGCGGTGATCTTGCCCTCGTCATCGAAGGCTACGGCAACGGGTGGGCCCCTGACGACAATCTCTTCATCGGGCTGAGTGTCGGCCAGGCCCTTGACGATGAGCGCCAACCGGCGCGGGCTGGCGTACGCAGATATCGACTTGTGCTCGAGACGGACGTCGTCGAGTCCGGCGCTTAGTCTTTCGGCGAAGGCCTGCATGAGGTTCCTAAGCGCCTTCGGCGGTAGCTCTTCGGTCCCTATCTCGACCAGCAGGTCTTGCGCTTTGGCCATGTTTATGCGGTTCCGGTCTGCGCGGCTTTGACGCTTGCGAGCATCGGGAAGCCCAATGCCTCGCGGCTCGCGTAGTAGGCTTCGGCGACGGCCTTGGCCAGGTCCCTGACGCGCAGAATGAAGCGCTGCCGCTCACTGACCGATATCGCCTGGCGCGCGTCAAGCAGATTGAAAGTATGCGAGGCGGTCAGCATTTGCTCGTAGGCGGGCAGTGCGAGGTTGAGCGCGATCAGCCGCTGGCATTCAGTTTCGGCCAAGTCGAATGCATTGAAGAGCGAGTCGATATCGGCCTGTTCGAAGTTGTAGGTCGACTGTTCTACCTCATTCTGGTGATAAACGTCGCGGTAGCTGATGCGGCCGAGCGGCCCGTCGGTCCAGACGATGTCGAAAATACTCTCTACGTCCTGCAAATACATCGCCAGACGCTCAAGACCATAGGTCAGCTCACCGGTTACCGGGCGGCACTCGAGTCCACCGACCTGCTGGAAATAGGTGAACTGGGTGATCTCCATGCCATTCAGCCAGACCTCCCAGCCGAGTCCCCAGGCGCCGAGCGTCGGCGACTCCCAGTTGTCCTCGACGAAGCGAATATCGTGGACCGTGGGATCGATGCCGATGGCCGTCAGCGAACCGAGATAGATGTCCTGAAAACCCTCCGGAGAAGGCTTGATGACCACCTGGTACTGGTAATAGTGCTGCAGCCGGAACGGGTTATCGCCGTACCGGCCGTCGGTGGGGCGGCGTGACGGCTGCACATAGGCGGAACTCCAGGGCTCCGGCCCGATGGCGCGCAAGAACGTGGCCGGATGAAACGTGCCGGCCCCCATTTGCATGTCATAGGGCTGAGCAATGACACAACCTTGCTTCGCCCAGAATTGCTGTAGCGCCAGGATCAGGTCCTGAAAGGTCAGCCGGTCGTTTTGCATCAATGATCCTGGTGCCTGAAGTGGCGCGCAGTATAACCAAGATCAATGTCTTTAGCCGATGGGCGATGAGCCTGCGCCCGGACCAGTGCAGAGCGCCGCCAAATGCACTAGACTGGTGCGTTGGGGACACAGCCCGCACTAATTTGGTGCAAACACGGCGCCGGGAAAATCTGAAATTTATTAATAATCAATGACTTAAGGCCCGCTGCGCAATGGCATGCTTCCTGCACGACTGGCAGCATCCGTGATTTTTTGAAACTGGAGGAGTGATTCATGAAAGCTACTGAGGTCCTCGGCCTCATAAAGGACAACGAGGTGAAATTCATCGATTTCCGGTTTACCGACACCAAGGGCAAGGAGCAGCACGTTACCGTGCCATCCCGGGTAGCCGATGAAGATCTTTTTGAGGAAGGCAAGATGTTCGACGGCTCGTCGATCGCCGGATGGAAGGGCATTAACGAATCCGACATGATTCTGCTGCCGGACCCGGCGTCCGCCGTTATCGATGTGTTCTCCGAAGATACGACGTTGAATCTCCGGTGCAACGTAATCGAACCGTCAACGATGCAGGGCTATGACAGGTGTCCGCGGTCGCTGGCGGAGCGCGCCGAGGCTTATCTGAAGTCGTCGGGCATCGCCGATGACGCTTACTTTGGTCCCGAAAACGAATTCTTCGTATTCGATGACGTGCGCTGGGATGACACGATGCAAGGCGCTTTCTATTCGGTCGATTCGAGCGAAGGCGCCTGGAACACGAGCCGAAGCTACGAAGACAGCAATACCGGCCACAGGCCCACCGTCAAGGGGGGCTACTTTCCTGTGCCGCCGGTCGACTCGCTGCATGACATTCGTTCGGCGATGTGTCTTGCCCTGGAAGAGCTCGGTCTGGAGACAGAGGTTCATCACCACGAGGTTGCGACCGCAGGACAGGGCGAAATCGGGGTCAAGTTCAACGCCCTGGTCCGAAAAGCGGACGAGGTGCAGATCCTGAAATACGTCGTTCACAACGTCGCGCACAGCTACGGCAAGACCGCGACCTTCATGCCCAAGCCGCTGGTCAACGACAACGGCAACGGCATGCATGTGCATCAGTCGCTGGTCAAGGGCGGTGTGAATCTGTTTGCGGGTGACGGCTACGCCGGTCTGTCCGATACCGCGCTTTACTACATCGGCGGCATCATCACGCATGCGAAAGCGCTGAACGCGTTCACAAACCCGTCGACCAACAGCTACAAGCGACTCGTACCGGGATTTGAGGCGCCGACAATACTCGCTTATTCGGCGAGGAACCGGTCCGCCTCGATTCGGGTTCCGTACGATGCGAACCCGAAGGGGCGGCGACTGGAGATCCGCTTTCCCGATTCGATGGCAAACCCGTATCTCGCATTCTCCGCGATGCTCATGGCGGGCGTCGACGGCATCAGGAACAGGATTCATCCGGGCGATCCACTGGACAAGGATCTCTATGACCTGCCGCCTGAGGAGGAAAAGGACCTGAAGCTCGTCGCGTTCTCGCTGGACGAGGCCCTGGAGGCGCTCGATGCCGACCGTGAATTCCTGAAGGCCGGCGACGTGTTCAGCGATAACCTGATCGACGCCTACATGGACCTGAAATGGGAAAACGTGACCAGGCTGCGAATGACCACCCACCCGGTGGAATTCGATATGTATTACAGCCTGTAGGGGACAAAAAGTGTGAACCGGGCGGCATTTTGCCGCCCGGCCGCTGGCCCCGGCACGGAGACCGCTGCTATGCTAAACCCATGGTTATGCGACTTTTTATCGCCATCTCGATCGCATTCCTCGCAGGACCGGTCCTGGGGGAGGCTTATCGCTGGGTGGACGAAGAGGGGATTGTGCACTACACGGACAAGCCCACACCGGGCGCCGAACGGATCGAGCTGCCCAGCGATAATCGAGTCCCGGCCAGGCGGGCCGTCGCCGCCCCGGCAACGCCGACGCGGGATGCCGGCACCGGTCAATTCAAATACGAACGGCTCGAGGTTGCCTCACCGGCAGCCGAAGAAACGCTGTGGAACATAGAAGGCGTACTCAACGTGACGCTGAACCTGCGCCCGGGACTGCAGGCGGGCCACCGGCTGCGCGTGTATTTCGACGGCAATCCGCAAATGGTTGCCGACACGTCGTTCCAGCTTCAGGAGGTCTGGCGCGGCGCGCACAACCTTCAGGCGGAGGTCGTGGACGGGACCGGCAAACTGATGATTCGCAGCGCGCCGAACCGGTTCTACGTGCAGCAAAACACGGTCATAAGAAACGCCAACTAGACGGGCCGCCGCCGGACGGCATATTCGCGGCGCTGAACACCGGCGTGGCGCTTCTCGATCAGAATCTGCTGATCACCGAGATCAACCCCGCCGCCGAGAGCCTGCTGGGTATCAGCCGGGACAGGGCGCGCGGACAACCGCTGTTGAAACTCGTCGATGACGATGTCGAAATCCGGGACATCCTCTGTCGCGCCCTGAACGCCGGGCAGACCTATGCGACCGAGACCCGCCTCGGGCCGACCGAAGTGCACACGGAGGACCGCATCGTCGATTTCCGGGCAGTCTCGATAGAGGACGCAGAGCTGAGTGCGTGCCTGCTGGTCGAAATGGTCGATGTCACGCGCCGCTCGAAGATCAACCGCGAGAATGCGCTGCTCGTCCAGCACGGCGCAGGGCGGCAGATGATTCGCCAGCTGGCGCATGAAATCAAAAACCCGCTCGGCGGCATCCGCGGCGCCGCGCAGCTGCTCGGCAAGCAGCTCCGATCGGACGAGCTGAAGGAATACACGAGCGTGGTCATCAGCGAGGCGGACCGCCTCGCCGGTCTCGTAGACACGCTACTCGGCCCCGGCGGGCCACCCAATAAACAGCCGTGCAATGTCCATGAACTGCTGGAATACGTCGTGTGCCTGATCCAGGCGGAAGCCGGCGATGAGCTCGAGATCCGGCGCGATTATGACCCGGGCCTGCCATTGATGGAGCTGGATCGCGATCAGCTGGTTCAGGCAATTCTCAACGTCGTGCGAAACGCCGTCTGTGCCTTGGGCGGGCAGGGCAACATCATCCTGCGTAGCCGCGCCGTCATGAATTTCACGATCGGAGATACCCGGCACAAGGCGATCGCCAGCATCGAAATCGAGGATGACGGCCCGGGCATACCGCCCGATTTGCAGGACTCGGTTTTCTATCCTCTCGTCACCAACAGGCTGGACGGCACGGGCCTCGGGCTCCCTGTGGCGCAGGAACTGATCAGCCGCCACGACGGACTGATCGAGTTCGACAGCCGTCCGGGACGGACGGTATTTTTCCTCAGGATTCCGCTTCATGGCTGACAACGCGCTGAATGTGTGGGTGGTCGACGACGATCAGTCGGTGCGCTGGGTGCTCGAGAAAGCGCTGCGTCAGGCCGGCATGGAAGCGCGGAGTTTCGATCGCGCGGAGCACCTGCTCGAGGCGATAAGCCGCGAAAGCCCGGACGTTCTCATCACCGACGTGCGCATGCCCGGAATGGACGGCATCGCGCTTCTGGATCGCCTCAGCCGCAGCTGTCCCGACCTGCCGATCATCGTCATTACCGCACATGCGGATCTGGATCACGCGGTCGCCGCCTATCAGGGCGGCGCATTCGAGTACCTGCCCAAGCCGTTCGATCTCGACGAGGCGATCGAGCTGGTGCGAAAGGCCGCGCGCAACAATGGCAGGGCAATCTCGCATAGTGACGCGAAGGGAGAGCAGTATATGCCGGCCCTGATCGGCAAAGCGCCGGCGATGCAGGAAGTCTTCCGTTCGATCGGCCGCCTGGCGGGTTCAAGCATGACGGTACTGATCACGGGCGAATCGGGTACCGGCAAGGAGCTCGTTGCCCGCGCGCTGCATCAGCACAGCCCGAGGGCAGATAAGCCATTCGTCGCACTCAATACTTCTGCGATTGCATCGGAGCTCCTGGAATCCGAGCTGTTCGGTCACGAGCGGGGAGCATTTACCGGTGCAGACGCGCGCCGCATCGGCCGCTTCGAGCAAGCCGATGGCGGCACGCTGTTCCTCGATGAGATCGGCGACATGTCACCGGCATTGCAGACGCGACTTCTGCGCGTGCTTGCCGAGAGCGAGTTCTACCGGGTCGGCGGACAGGCCTCGGTTCTGGTCGACGTCAGGGTCATTGCCGCGACGAATCAGGATCTCGCGCGAGCCGTCCGGGAACACCGTTTCCGGGAAGACCTGTTCCACCGGCTCAACGTCATCCGGATCAATACACCGCCGCTGCGCCAGCGACGGCAGGACATACCGCTTCTTCTCGACCATTTCCTTGCAGATGCGGCCGAAGAACTCGGTACACCGGCGAAGACGATCAACCCGGAGGCGACTGAAATCCTGCAGGCGTACGACTGGCCGGGCAACGTGCGCCAGCTCGTCAACGCGACACGCCGCCTTACCGTAACAGCCCCGGGCGGCGTCATCGGCGCCCCCGACATTCCGCAGGATCTCGGCGGTCAGGCATCGGCCGGAGGCGCCGGTAAAGAGTGGACCCAGAGCCTCGCGTACTGGGCCGAACAGCAACTGAGCAGTCGGGAGAGCGGTCCACTCCTGGAGTCAGCTCTGCCGGATTTCGAACGCACGCTGATCCGAATAGCGCTCAATCGGGCGAAAGGGCGCCGCCAGGATGCAGCAAAACTCCTCGGCTGGGGCCGAAACACGCTGACGCGCAAGATCAGGAGCCTCGAACTGGATTGACGGCTACCGGTCGGGACGGGCGAAATCAAACGCAAAGCGAGCCGACGAGTTCGTTTACCGACCGAATGCCGTGGCGAGTCAGGTAATCCGCGACGCCGGTGTTGATCTTGGGACAGAGGAGCGGATCGTAGAAGAGAGCGGTGCCGATGCCGATTGTTGTCGATCCGGCGATGATGAATTCCAATGAGTCTTTGACTGTCGTGATACCGCCCTGGCCGATGATCGGTATGTTTTGCGGTCCGGCGACGTCATAGACCTGGTGCACTTTTAAAAGGGCAATCGGTTTTATTGCGGGCCCCGACAGGCCGCCTTTGACGTTTCCGATAACGGGTTTGCGTTCTTCCGTGTCTATCGCCATTCCCGAGATCGTGTTGATGGCGGCGAGGCCGTCTGCGCCTGCCTCGATGCAGAGGCGCGCGTTTTCCCTTATGTCGGTCTGGTTCGGAGACAGCTTGGCAATGATGGGTTTGCTCGTTGCCTTGCGGCAGGCATCGACGACTTTTGCCGACATGTCGGGATAATTGCCGAAGGAGACGCCTCCTTCGGCGATGTTGGGACAGGAGATATTGATTTCGATCGCGTCGATCGGCGAGTCATCGAATCGTTTCGTGACGTGGGCATAGTCCTCGATCGTCGATCCACACACGTTGGCGATGAATCGAGTCTCGCTGAAGTCCAGTGATGGTAAAATCTCGTCCACCACCTTGTCGACACCGGGGTTTTGCAGGCCGATCGAATTGAGCATGCCCATCGGCGTCTCGCAGACCCTGTGCGGCGGGTTGCCGAGCCGCGGCCCTCTGGTGGTCCCCTTCAGGACGATCGCGCCGACATCGCGATTGGAAAAGCCTTCCAGGCGCGTGTATTCCTCGCCGAAGCCGACGCAGCCCGATAACAAGACGATCGGCGAGGAAAGCGTCAGGCCGCAGAACTCGATGCTTAGGGGACTGTCCTCAGGATTAAGGGCAAGGGCCATGTATCTGAATACTGTTCATGGAGTTTACAATCACGAGGGTGTTCACCCTGATTCTCTATCAGCCGGAAATACCCCCGAATACCGGCAACATCATACGCCTTTGCGCCAATACCGGCACAAAGCTGCACCTCGTCAGGCCTTTGGGTTTCGAGCTCGACGAGCCGCGGCTAAAGCGCGCCGGGCTCGACTATCGCGAATTCGCGGAAGTCGAGACGCACGACAGCCTTGATGACTGTCTGTCAAGAATTGCTCCGAGAAAGCTCTATGCGCTGAGCACGCGGGGGGTGACTGAACATGCGGCCCCGGAGTTCCAAGCCGGGGACGCTTTCCTGTTCGGCCCGGAAACGCGCGGCTTGCCCGCGGACATCCTCGGGTCGCTTCCCGCGGAGCAACGTTTGCGCATCCCGATGCGCGAGGACAGCCGCAGCCTGAACCTGTCAAACGCAGCGGCTATCGTCATCTACGAGGCGTGGAGACAGCTGGATTTCGAAGCCGGGCGATAAGAGCGAACACGACGAGCAGCAATACGAGCCAATACGCTTTGTGGTTCATCAGAAAGCTCAATGCCGTCTCGCTGCGATGACCATCATAAAAATGCACGGATGCGGACAACGCACCGGAGAGCAGGGCAAAGGCGCTGAGGACAAGCGCTGATTGCGATGCTCTGAAAGTAAGCCAGGCTCCGACGGCTCCGGCAACGAGGGCGACAAGCAACGACACTGAATACAGGGTATCGATTCTGCGCCTATTCGGATTTCAAGGCACGGCCCATCAACGCAGTCACTGCTTCACGCGGCGCGAGGTCTTCGTAGAGAATCTGATAAAGCAGGATACAGATAGGCATTTCGACGCCCTCGCGTTCGGCAACTTTGCGGACGGCTTTGGCTGCGAGCACACCCTCTACGACCTGCTGAATTTCCTGTTGCGCCTCGGCGATAGTCTTGCCGGCGGCAAGGGCGAGCCCCATGCGGCGATTTCTGGAGAGGTTGTCGGTGCAAGTCAGGACGAGGTCACCCATGCCGGCGAGGCCCATGAAAGTGGCCGGCTTTGCGCCGAGGGCGAGACCGAGCCGGGTCATTTCCACGAGGCCGCGGTTGATCAGTGCGACCCGGGTATTGGCGCCGAAGCCCAGGCCGTCGGAGAGCCCGGCGGCGATGGCCAGCACGTTTTTTACCGCGCCACCGACTTCGACGCCGATCATGTCGTTTGCCGTGTAAGCACGAAAGCTATCGCTGGATAGTTCTTCAGCCAGGTCATTTGCGAATTGACCGTCGTTTGCCGCAATCGTCATCGCGGTGGGCAGGCCTGCGGCGACTTCCTTCGCGAACGTCGGTCCGGAGAGGACGGCCACCGGCCGTCTCGGACCGAGGAGTTCTTCTGCAACCTGATGAGGCAACAGCCCCGTGCTGAGCTCGAAGCCCTTGGTCGCCCAGCAGATTCGCATGTCAGTGCCGAGCAGTGGTCGCAGAGTCTGAAGCGTGTCGCGGAAGCCGTGACTGGGCACGACGATCAGAATGTCCCGGACGGCGTCCAGGCACTTTTCGAAGCTCGTTTCCGGGTGAAGGTTGTCCGGGAATTCAATTCCCGGGAGATAACGCGCATTGACGCGTTCTTTGGTGATCTTTTCCAGATGAGGGGTGTCGATGTCCCAGAGATTGACGATACGGCCGCCGTGGGCGAGCTGCAGCGCCAGCGCCGTGCCCCAGGAACCGGCACCGATAACTGCGATTGGCT
>JBHHWI010000033.1:0-26487 GCA_046756445.1 Woeseia sp.
ACTTTCCTAACTTACGGCCGTGCCTGCCGTAAGTTAGGAAAGTTAGGAAAGTTCGCTCCGGCACCTCAAGACCTGCCCAGATCGTCGATGAAGATCGAGAACAACTCGTACTGTGAGGTGATGCCGAGCTTCGAGAACAGGTTTCGCTTGTGCACCATCACGGTGCCCGGCGCGATATCGAGGATTCGCGCGATCGACTTGGTGGAATGGCCGCGCAGCAACAACTGACTGATCTCGCGCTCGCGTCCCGTCAATACGCCCCATCCGAAATTCTCGAAACACCGGGTGAGTCGCCGGTGCATGGCGTCGTTCCGGTCCGACGCCCTTCTGGTCCACACCCATCCCGACCAGATTTTTCGCATCGCAGCCTGCACGACGGGTTCGATTCGTTCGAGACGCATCAATTCGGACTTACTGAACATGCGCTTGCGCCGGCCGATAACGAGCACGACAGTCGTACCCTCCGAGACCTCGCCAAGGAAATCCATTTCGTCCAGCAGGTGCGTTTGATCGCAGTATTGCCGGTAGTACTCGCTCGACCTGAACCGGTCAGGCAGCTGGTCACGGAACCTGCAGAGCGTCGGTTTATCCTTGCGTAACGCGAGCTGGTAAAGGGGATCCAGGAGATACGGACCCGCCAGGTAACGGTCGAGATAATGCCTTTCACCTTCGGGTTCGAGCGTGTGATGCAATACCTCCGGACCCGAATCTTTGTGAAATGCCATCAGGCAGGTACCTTCGTGATCGACAATCGTGCCGATCGCGCTGATCAGGGCGCCGGCGACGGATTGGTCGTCCGCAGACGAGATAATCCCGGCAACCGCGTTATGCCAGTCCGGCGAATCGAGTCGATACTGCATCTTGTCCCGTAGTCACAATCATCAGCCGGGCTGGTAAAGCGCCGCGATCGAGCCGTTCGGGTCCTCTATGACGCAATACTTTCCTGCGCCCATCGATTTTGGCCCGACGATTACCCTGCCCCCCATTTCCCGGCAGACCCCGGCGCTGCCCTCAACGTCTGCGACCGTGATATAGATCAGCCACTGCGACGGAAGTTCGGCATTCCCACCCCTCGCGTGGCAAATTCCGGCCGCGGGCTCACCTGACTCCGGCATCGTCATGTTGAAATCGTTGTATTCCCCCATGCTGACGTCTTCCGCCTTCCAACCGGTCACTTTCGAGTAGAAGTCGCGGATCCCCGTTGCATTTGCGACGGTCAGATCGATCCATCCGATTTTTCCGAGATTCTTGTCATTGGCCATTCTCAGGTCCCCTGTTCCGTCGCCCAATGTGATTGAAATACGTGGCGGTTTTGCATGAGTACTCCCGACTCAGAAAGAAGTCAGGAACGAAGCGGCATTGCCGCCATAGACCTCGCCCTCACGCGCGGCGATCAGAAAGTCGCGCCCGAACGGCTCGTCCCCAACGTGATTACCGACAATACGGCTGACGCGCTGTCTGTGAAAGATCCTGAGCTGCGGCTTAAGCGGAATCACATTGGCGGGATCATCACCAAACAACTCCACGTGCTTCGCCGGCAGACGATACCAGGGCACAGTCATGTCCGCGTGATGTGCGTTGTGAAAACCGAAATTCAGTGTGAACCAGTTAATCATGCTGTCGCGGAAAGTGTGCGGGTTGCTGAACGTGTGCTCCTGTTCCCACTCGTAGTTGCCCTTCCTCGGTGGTTTGCCGAAGTCGAACAACGTCAACGAGTAAGGATAGTCGTGCTGCAGGCTGTCCATGAAACGCAGGACCGTCATCATCAACATGTACGCGATTGCATAGAGAAGCGCGACTTTCGGGAACAGGACGACCAACGCGACAAATATGCCGCCACGAATCAGAATCACGGCCGCGTTGCGGGCCCTCTGATTGCGCCGCTGAGGGATGATGAACGACGTAAACACCATGATGGTGTGCATGATCAGGTCGTGCGCCGGGATGTAGAACCACTCGAGAAACCTGGTGGTCTTCAAAACGAATGGATGCTGTTCGAAAAATCGCTCGTAGTCGAACCACACGACATCATCGACGTCGACGTGATGCCTGAAATGCTTGTATCGCATGTCCTCGTAGGTGCCATACGCAGCGCCGCACAGCCAGCTGAAAAACCGCCCCAGCCTGGCGTTGTGCCTGACACTCCTGAAGACCAGATTGTGGCCGCACTCGTGAATCATGTATGCGGCTATCGTCATAGCATGTGCCAGCAACAACGTCCCGGCAACATTGACGCCCCAGTGGCTGTGGAAAAGGCCGACAATCCCGGCGACATAACCCGACACCGAATAGGCGAACGTGCCGCCGTTGTAACGAAGGCCTTCTGGCTCATACAGTAGTCGGGCAACGCGGCTCATACCTGCACTCCGGCATGCGCCATTCTACCCAATCTCGGGCTCACTCATGTACACATGTCGGGCGCGGCTTGCTAGCATATGCGTACCCCGGGGACGGCCGGGACAATAACGATAATCACTTCAAAATCAATCATATAGAATGAAATTTATCAACAAGGTGGTCATTGTGACCGGGGCGGCACGCGGCCTGGGACAGGAGTACGCGCGTCACTTCGCGCGCGCAGGCGCCAAGGTAGCGGTCAACGACCTGAGGGACTGCACCGAGACGCTGAAGGCCATCGAAGGCGAAGGCGGAGAGGGCCTCGCCACAACAACCGACGTTACCAGCGCCAGGGATGCGAAGGCGATGGCCGAGGCTGTCATCGAAAAGTTCGGCAGAATCGATGTGCTGGTCAACAATGCCGCTCTTTACGGAAGTCTGACCTTTGCCCCTTTTGATGAACTAGACGAAAAAGAATGGGACGCGACAATGGACGTCAACGTGAAGGGTATCTGGCAGTGCTGCAAGGCTGTGGTTCCCGCCATGCGCGGACAGCGCAGCGGTTCCATCGTCAATATCAGCTCGCTCGCGGCAACGTACGGAATGCCTAACGGGCTGCACTACACCGCATCGAAAGCGGCGGTCATCGGCGTGACCCGCGGGCTCGCCCGTGAGCTCGGGCGACACAACATACGAGTAAATGCCGTGGCACCGAATGTCGTCAATACCGATGCGACGGGCGAAGTGTTTCAGGACAAAAAGGACAAGCTGCTGGCAGCGACCATGTCACAGCAGGCGATACGCCAGCCGCTCGAGACGGAGGACATTGTCGGCACGGTACTGTTCCTCGCCAGCGATCACAGCAGGCTGACGACCGGTCAAACCATCATGGTCGATGGCGGAACAGTATTCCTATAGGCTGAAGACTCGCATACGAGGGAAACGGCATGAAGCTTGTAACAGCAATCATAAAACCGTTCCGGCTGGACGACGTCCGGAATGCGTTGGGTGAAGTCGGCATCCAGGGCATGACAGTCAGCGAAGTCAAGGGTTTCGGCCGCCAGCGCGGGCATACGGAACTCTATCGGGGCGCCGAGTATGTCGTCGATTTCCTGCCCAAGGCAAAAATAGAGGTTGCTGTATCGGACGATCTGGTCGATCAGATTATCGAAGCCATCAGCAATAGCGCGAAGACCGGCAAGGTCGGTGACGGCAAGATCTTCGTGACCGAGCTGGAGCAGGTCTGGCGCATCCGGACCGGCGAAACCGGCGACAGCGCCCTGTGAATCCGAGGATAACTCAATGAAACTCGGAAGAATGCCCGCCACTTTGGCGATTGTTTTTCTCGCCGCGGCGCCGGCGACGGGTATTTGCCCGGTGGGCTAGCCGGCAGGCTGCGCAAAGCCCTGAATCGCCGCACGGACAACCATTAACCACAGCCCTGCCGATGAAATCACATATGCGATGAATCGCCGCGGCACATTGTTGCACGTGCAGTGAACAAAGCTGTGCACGATCCGGAAAAAGAAGAACCACCAGGCCGCTACGAGATACAGCGTATCCACGGACGAGCTCAGATAAAGATAGATGCAAACCGCATAAAACAGCACGGGCAGCTCGAACAGGTTCTTGAGATTGTCCGACGCGTAACTGATCCTGTCGGGAACCATACCGGCAGCCTTGGCCCGCGTGTCGATCGCCCGATGATCGATGTCGCTCGTAAAAAGGAAGGTCAGCCGTCTGGCGTACATGTAAAGCCAGACGACCAGTGTCAATAACATCGTCCCGAAAAAGGGCGCGAAGATCGCAGGATCCTGCATATCAGATCATGCAGAACGCGTTCAGCTTGTTGCCATCGAGATCTCGAAAGTAGCCGGCGTAAAACCCGCCGCCACCGCGGGGCCCCGGTGCGCCTTCGTCGGTCCCGCCCAGTTGCAGCGCTTTGGCATGGAATGCATCGACCTTGTCCGTCGAATCCATTGCTATCCCGACCATGACGCCGTTGCCGACCGTCGCGGCATTCCCGTCCGCCGGTTTGATGATGGACAATGCAGGCGCCTTCGGGCTGACCCCCCAGGCGATGAAGTCATCGCCTTCCATCAGGCGGCCGGCGCCGATCTCACCCAACAGCGCGTCGTAAAATGCAGCCGCTTCATCGTGTTTGTTTGTCCCGAGCGTTACGTAGCCGATCATGTTGTCCTCCTTTGTGCGCCAGCCACGACTATAGACCATTTCCTGAGCTTGTCGTCGAATGCCATCGACGCGTAGGCCGGACTGGTCGATGGCAGGGTCTCGTAACGAAGACCGGCGGGCAGATCGGGCCGCCCGGACAACACCAGATCGTCGAACATCCTGGCCGCCTTTTGACCATTGAAGCAAATCAGCCGAATCCCGCGGTACGCATGCAGAAAGGACACGAAATCATTCGCTTTCGCCGTGCGCACCTCAATGTCCGAGTCCATGCTGCCCGACCGGACTGATTGTGCCAGCACGTCCCATACCGCTATCCGGTTCGCTTTCAGTGTGTCCGCCCGACTCGCGTACGGGGTATCGCGACCCGCGGCAAATAGCTCTCCCATTATCTGCCAGAAGGCGTTTCGCGGATGCGCGTAATACTCGCGGGCCTCGATCGACTTCCGACTCGGCAGGCTGCCGAGTATCAGAACCCTCGCATCCGGAGCGGCAATCGGTGGAAACCCCCTGGACGTGGGCATGCTCTCGATTACTTCAACAATCGCTGATAAAGCGCCAGGTCGCTGTCGGAGAAACAACAGAAAACGACTCTCTGGATCGTTGTGTCAATCGACCCGGCTTCGCGCGCTGCTCGAATGGCTATCGGCGCGGCCTGTTCCGGCGGAAAACCGTACACGCCGGTGCTGATTCCGGGAAACGCGATCGAAGCGACATGGAGCTCCCCGGCGATCTCGAGGCAACGGCGATAGCAGGATGCGAGCGTGTCGGGCTCACCGCTGCGACCATCGATCCATACCGGCCCAACGGTGTGAATGACGTGTCTGGCCGGCAGCCCGTAACCGGCCGTCGCCTTGGCATCACCGGTCTCGCAACCGCCCAGCGTCCTGCATTCTTCAAGCAGCTTCGGGCCTGCTGCACGGTGAATGGCGCCGTCGACACCGCCGCCACCCAATAACGAGGAATTCGCTGCATTGACGATTGCATCAACCGTCAAGGTGGTGATATCGGCGCGGATCGCTTCAATCGAAACAGACATAACATGCCACCGGCAACGTCAATGAACGTTCCGGTCGAATATGAGGCTTGATCGGACAACGACCACCATATCGTATCCGCGACCTCCTCGGGTGTGCCGCCGCGCCGGATTTCTGTCATTGTCACCAACGGCGTTTACTCTTTGGGTACCCGGCCCAGCAGATAAAACTCGTCATTGGGCCGCATCGTCGTCAGGTTGGCCATGCGGTTGGACAATGAGAACAAAGCCGCGATCGCGCCGATGTCCCAGATTTCGTCCTCGGAGAATCCGTGCTCGCGAAGTCTGTCGAAGTCGGCGTCATCGACTTCATGCGCTTTGAGCGACACCTTGGCCGCAAAGTCCAGCATCGCCTTCTGACGATCCGTGATGTCGGCCTTTCGGTAGTTTGTCGCTACCTGATCTGCGAGATGCGGGTTTTTTTCACGAATCCGCAATATGGCGCCGTGCGCGACGACGCAATAGATGCACTGATTGAGCCCGGACGTGGCGACGACGATCATTTCGCGCTCGCCCTTGGTGAGCCCCTCCTCTTTTTCCATCAATGTATCGTGGTAAGCGAAGAAGGCCCTGAACTCGTCCGGACGGTGCGCCAGCGCGAGGAATACGTTCGGCACGAACCCGGACTTCTCCTGCACTGCCAGAATCCGCTCGCGAATATCGTCAGGCAGGTCCTCGAGCTCGGGAACCGGGAAGCGGCTGATTCGTTTGTCGGTCATGCGTCAATCGCTTTTGAACTCCACTTTCCTGTGGCACTGCGGATTCCTCGCCGCGTACGCCTATGGCGCGCAAGAGAACCTCGCCGTTACGGTAACCCAAATCGGGAAAGCCGGCCAGAGTCGGCCGGCCGGAAAAGTGGATGAACGCGCCGCATTCCCGGCTTGCCGCCCGGTTTCGAATAGCCGATTGTCGGACTGATTATGCCGTCACAGGAGCAATGGAATGAATCTCATCCGGCTGAGCTTTTTGCTGATTCTGCTGTCGGCGTCCGTCGGCCGCGCCCACGACGACTGCGCGCAGGTCAGGTGTGAGCAGACGCGGCAGAAAATCGCGAAGATCGAGTCGCAAATGCGTCAGGGCTACACGCGGGCACAGGGGGAGAAGATGGCCGCGGAGCTCAGGCGCCTGCGCGCCATCCGATCGATGGTCTGCCGCTAGTCCTCGAAGTTCCTTTCGAGCCCCAGCCAGCAGTCGCGATAGTCCTTTTGCAAAGCCTGCGATTCCGTCGCGAAGTGCGTGGGTCGAATCAGATACCGCGACTCGAACACGAAGACCATCGTCTCGTCCAGCTTCCGTGGCTTAAGGGCCGTATTGCTGGCCGTGACACAGGCATCGGCGTCCGGTCCGTGCGCCGTCTCAGGCGGCGAACTGCTCGGCTTCGGTGCTGCCGTCGAGTGCAGTGGTCGAGGACTGCCCTGCCATGATCGTGTTCTGCACGGCGTCGAAATAGCCGGCACCGACGAACGACTGATGCCTGGCGGCCCGGAATCCGTGCGCCTCGTCGGCAAACTCCTGCTCCTGTAATCGCGAGTAGGCGTACATGCCGTCGTCTCTGTAGGCGCGGCTCAGCCTGAACATGCTCGAGTTGAGCGCATGCCAGCCGGCCAGGGTGATGAACTGAAACTTGTACCCCATCCTGCCGAGTTCCTCTCGGAAGTGCCGCATCGTGTCGTCATCGAGATTCGCCTTCCAGTTGAACGACGGCGAACAGTTGTATGCTAGTAACTGATCCGGAAACTCGGCGTGAATAGCATCGGCAAAGCGCTGCGCCTGTTCGAGATCCGGCCTCGACGTCTCGCACCACAGCAGGTCCGCATACGGTGCATACGCGAGACCGCGTGCAATCGCCTGATCGAGACCGGGCCTGGTCCGGAAGAATCCCTCGGCCGTTCTTTCACCGGTAATAAACCGGTGATCGCGCTCGTCGGCGTTGGACGTAATCAGATTGGCCGCATCTGCGTCGGTACGTGCCAACAAGACGGTCGGCACGCCGAGTACGTCCGCCGCGAGACGCGCGGCCGACAGCTTGGCAATGGCCTCGCCGGTCGGCACGAGAACCTTGCCGCCCATGTGGCCGCACTTTTTTGCAGACGACAACTGGTCCTCGAAATGCACGCCGGCGGCGCCGGCACGAATCATGTGCTTCATCAGTTCGAAGGCGTTCAGGTTGCCGCCGAAGCCGGCTTCCGCATCCGCCACGATCGGTGCCAGCCAATCGATGCCGTCGTCGCCCTCCAGCGCGTGAATCTCGTCCGTCCGGATGAGGGCGTTGTTGATCCGCTCGACCATCTTCGGCACAGAGTCCACCGGATAAAGACTCTGATCCGGATACATCTGTCCCGAGCTGTTTCCGTCGCCGGCGACCTGCCAGCCGGAACAGTAGACGGCTTTGAGACCGGCCTGGACTTCCTGGATTGCCTGGTTGCCGGTCAGCGCACCGAGGGCGCACAAGGGCTTGTCCCGGTTCACCAGGCGCCACAGCTTGTCGGCGCCGATCCGGGCCAGCGTATGCTCGACCATGACGGAACCGCGGAGCCTGACCACGTCCGATGCGGCATAGTCACGCTTGACGCCCAGCCAGCGCGGGCTCTGCGCCCATTGGGTCTCGAGTTTTCTAATCTGATCGTCCCTATGCATGTCTCTCTCCCGCACGATCCGAATCCAGGTTTCTGGGAATTCCACTGCATCTTAGCGGCAGTTCAGTTATAATTTCACAATAAGAATTTCACAGTGTTAATTTTACAAAACCATTATGTCATCTACACAGGGACTTCTGCGTAAGGCCCATTTTCTCGGCACCAAGATCAGGCGGTTGCGCAAGCGAAACAACCTCACGCTCGAGGACCTGTCGGTCCGCTGCATCCAGATCGATGCCGAAGCCGGGCCCTCGGTCTCCTACCTCTCGATGATCGAGAACGGCAAGCGCGTGCCCTCCGAAAGGCTGCTCGGCATCATCGCTGACATATTTCAGAAGGACGTCAGCTGGTTCTACGACGAGACGCTGGAAGAGGAAGCCATCGAGCCGGTGCCGAGACCCGGCGGTCTGGACGGCATACCGCTGGAACCCGGATTTCTGTTTTCCAACGATCTGCTGCAGACGGCGATACCGGAGCTGCTGGCGCAGACCGGCACCAGCGGAAGACAGTTCGCACATCTGTTGATCCGCGCACATCAGGAGGCCCGCCAGAACCGTTTTCCCGACCTCGAGCGCGCCGCGGAACGGATCGGCAAGAAACAGTTTCCGCTAACCCCCGAAGACGCATTCAAGCTTGCCGGGAAACTCGGACTGAAGGTCAGGTGGTTCGACAAGAGTCCGTTCAGCGACCGCGAAGACGGATCGTTGAAGTCGCTGGTCCGCTCGTTTTATGAGGCGCCGGATATCGTGTATCTGAACAGGCAGCTCGAGTCTGTGCCCGAGCGGTTGAAGTACGACCTTGCCAACCATATTGCGCATCGCGTGCTGCACGATGGAGACGGTGCACGCGAACCCCGCGTTGCCGGTGGCAGGGTGACCGGGCAGCGACAGGAAGCCGAATCGACCAACATGGACGCAAGAGACATACTGTATGCGTGGCGGGACTTCGAGTGCAGTTATTTCGCCGCCGCACTGCTCTGTCCGAAGTCGGCGTTCCGCCAGTACCTCACGCGTTACTCCTACTCCATCGACGTCGGCCGACGCATAGGACTGTCGACCGCCTTGATCATGCGCCGCATGTCCAGCGTTTCCCCGTACCCGTACTGGCATTACTTCGACGCCTATCCCCCCGGCCACCTGCGGGCCGTCTACCGGGGCAACGGCATTCCGCTTCCCTGGGGCAACATGAGAATGGTGCTGGATCCCTGCCAGCACTGGGCCGTGTTCAAGATGCTCCATTCCGGATCGGCCGGACCGTCGGCGCAGATCTCGGTGCTGCGAAACGGGGACGACGCGCGGCTCTACTGTTGCGAATCGATACGCGAGGACGACCCGGCAGGCAACAGCCACGTCATGTGCGCTGGAATCGACCTGTCGCCTGCGCTGTCATCTCAGGATTTTGACGCCGGCGGCATCATCGAGCAGATCGAGGCCGGCTGCAACAGGGGCGGCGGCGTGGCCGAAATTCCCGCCGATGCCCGGCGGAAACTCGAGAGCGTCGGCAAGATCCTGAACATCGGCTGGATCGCGGACGGCGCCACAAAAGCGGCGAGCATCATCTGTCCCAGAAGCTCCTCGTGCCCGCGCGAAAAACACTGCCTCGGCAGGGCCGCCGGTCAGCAACGGCCCCAGGTCGAGGAGATCCGCGAAGACGTCCTGAGCAATGCCTTTCACTGACCGTCAGTAGCGCCCCGGCAAACTCGTATGATCTTCTTCCGCACCCTGGCCGAATCGTTGATGGTCGAGTAAAAGCCTGCGACATATTTCCTGGCCGTTCGGCGTGTCCTGTCGCTTATTGATTGCGGGGCGATTTCCGCATCGACCGCCTCGCGCCGATCGTTGAATAATTCGATTGTCCTTTCCAGCTCATCGTTGTGCTGGCATCTGCCACGATAGAGCCGCTGCCGCACATTGCGTATTCCGAGTCCATCGGCCGGCAGCGCATAACTCGTATTGATAAGGCCGGCCTGATCGAAATCGTAGGGCACGACGATCCAGCCTCGCTGCGTGCCGGGTTTTGCGAGGACTTTTCCATTGTGGCAGCAGTGCTCCGTGCCGGGACCCTTGGTGATTGCCCAGTCCGTGTTCGCAATCATGTATTGAAACAACTCGTAGATGTTGATTTGGGCCTGATCGAACTGATCCGGCCGGATTGACCGTGTCTCGACAATTGTCATGCCGAGGCGCCGTGCCATTTCCTCGTGCGATTCGACGAAAAAGGCCGGCCGCGTGTCGTCGCGACGCTTGTTCTCGCTGTCCCTGTAGGTGACCTTCAGCAGACGAACCCGGAACGAATAGTCCGACAAGATGTTGTATGCCCTGTAGATGCCGTACTCCTGGTGCAGGTACTCGAGATAGGTCGTCCCGTTTCGACAGTGCGTGACGATCTTCAGTTTATTCTGACCGGCAAACAGCGTGTCGTCGGCATGGGCCGGATTCGGCGTAACCGATAGCGGCGGAAATGAACAATGCTCGAGCCGGGATCTGCCTCGCGACGTCAGGTCAATGTCGATTACGACTTCACTGCCATCTTCGTCAGTGTAGTGAAGCCGGCCATCGACGGTCGGTCTGTTCCTGGCGCGCTTTAGCAATTCGCGTATCGGAAATTCGAGAATGATCTCCAGCGTTTGCTGCGAATCGAACAGCGGATAGGGCTCCGAACGACCGTTAGCCGGTATTGCAGCGAAAGTGCACGCCAGCAGGAATACGAATATTGATCTCGGCATCGTAGCAAGCGGTCGCAACCGTCTCGGTTGCTTCAAAGCTTACCATTGATCGGCGATCAGGCCGGGAAGAAATCGATAGGCTTGGTGGTCGTGATCGGTTCGACGTCTTTCGCTTCGAATCGGAACAGCTTGACACGCTGAACCAGCTTGCGTTCCAGATCCTCGTCACCCAACTCGCTGGAAACGATCTCGCAGAAAGTGACCTCGCCGGAAGGGGCAATGGTCAGACGCAGCACCAGTTTTCCTTCCAGCGTCGGGTCCATTCGCAGTGCACGATTGTAAAGTGCGAAGATCGCGCCCTTGTTCTTGTCGAACACGAGCTCGATTTCCTCGCGGCTGCGAGATGCTCTGCCACTCGATCCTGTGCGTCGGGCTCCGCCGGCGTTCCGGCCGAGACCGCCCACAGGGTTCGACACCTCCGTCGTGGCACGGCCGCTGAGACTGGTGCCGCCCGTGTTACGGCTCATGTTGGCGGTGTTGATGCCGCTGCTCGATGTGCCCACTTTCGATGTGATCATGGAGCGCTCGTTGCGCACGGCCTGACCGACGGACGACGTCAGCGGCCGGCTGTCGGCCACTTTTTCAAGCACGTCGTTGTCCGCGAGCGCCGCCAGGTCCTCCGCAAACGGCATCAGCGCCGCCTGCGCTTTTTCGCGGGCGATCTTCTGGTAATCGATCGGTTCCGGCACGGGCTCGGGTGCTTTCTCAACCACCTGTTCCGGCTCGGCCTCCTCGATCGGATCGGGCTCCTCGGGCTCCGGCTCCTTCGGCTTCGGCGGTGGCGGTGGCGGCGGCCTCTCCTGAAGCAGGAGCTTGGCTATGCGCGGCGGGATTTCCTCGACGTCGTACGGGTCCGGCTCGAGGGTCGGGATCCACGGCCAGACGATGCCGAGCACGAATGTCACGGCGAATATCAGCGCGAGCAGACGCCGGAATCGCCGTTCCTGGCCGGAGCTGTTGGTCCATGGCAGCTCGTACTCTCTGTAATAAGGCAGGTCCAAACCGAATCTCCTAACGCGACGCCGTTATTTTTTCGAGCTCGTCGAGCTGATCCGAGCTCCGTTGCAACACGGCGAGGGAAATCTGTCCGTAGTTGGACTCCGTACAGGTCGCCATGACCTTCTTTAGCAGCCTGTACGGGATGTCCTTGTCTCCCATGATCGTCACTTCCCGCCCGGCGATGTCTTCCTGGGCTGCTCTTCTCAAGACACGATCACTCTGTGACATCAACGCCTGCCGCAGCGGGGCGATGTCGTTTCCCCTGAGTTTCATGACGTCAGCAACTTTGGCCACGGGCGTACCTTGCACCACAATGTCTTCTTCGCCGATCAGGATGACGACCGTCTCCTTCGCCTTTTCCTCAGCGATGGATTGCGGCAGCTGAATGTCCTTGGCGTTCGGCAAGGTCTGTACGTCCGAGGAATTGACCAGCAGGAAGAACACCAGGATCGTGAATATGTCCATCAGGGACACGAGGTTCAGAGCACCGTGTTTCTTGCCGCGCTCGTGGCGCCGCTCCATACGTTGCGCGCGTCTTGACTTACGCATGGCTCAGGCGCCCCCGTCCGAAACCGGCGCATCGCCGATCGATATGTCCGGGAACAGGTCTCTGCGAATGATCGATCGTTCGACATCGTCGATCGATTCCGAAACGCGTACGCGGTCCATGACCTGCACGAGCGTGTCGTACGGTATGTCCGCCTCGAGTAGAATCGCGACATCCGTCTTTTCCGGATATCTGTTCTTGATCTCCGAGAGCTTATTGCTCAGAGCATCATAGTCGTAACCGTGTTCGTTGTTCGGATACACGCCGAGCGCACCCAGGTTACGGTCACCAACCTCGATCCGATTCTGTCTAACGGTAACTTCCAGCTCGAAGGCCGGATCCTGCTGATTCGCGGGCTCGTTTGAGGAGCCTGGCAAATACAGTTCGAGTATTGCCAGTCGCGAGAACACCGCCGTAATCAGCAGGAACGGAACCAGAATCACCATCAGGTTCATGAATGCCGTGATGTTGAGATCGGCCGTATCTGAATTTCTACGGCTTCCCCTGGGGCTACGGATCATGTGTCAGGCCCCGGCCGGCTTGAGCTGACGCTCGGTGATCGCGTTCAGAAACTTGACGCTCGCCATTTCGAGGCTGTCGACAATCTGATTGGTCTTGGTCTGCAAGAGCGCATGAATCAGAAGCAATGGAATTGCCACCATCAGCCCGAATGCCGTCGTGTTCATCGCAATCGATATGCTCGCCGACAGCATGTCTGCTTTGTCCGCGGGATTTGCATTCGCGACTGCGGTGAATGCGCGAATCAGCCCGATAATCGTGCCGAGCAGTCCGAGAAGGGTTGCGATGTTTGCCAGCGTCGCCAGGTAATGCGTGCGCTTCTCGAGGCGTGGCAGCACTTCCATCAGGCTCTCTTCCATGGCTTTCTCGACGTCATCGCGGCGGCGGGCCGACTTCACGCGATAGAGTCCGTAGGTCAGGATCGACGCGATCGCTGCCTTCGACTTGCCAGTCACCGTGGCGGCCTCCTGGAAGTTGCCTGCCTTCAGGAAAGGCACGATCTTCTTCCATAGCGTGCGGTTGTTTGCGCCGGACATGGTCAGATACGTCCATCGCTCGACTGCGATTGTCAGGCCGAGCGCGAACACGATCAGGATCGGATACATGAACAACCCGCCCTGTTGGAAAAAACGGACTATGCCGCTTAAAACGTCCATTTGATTACTCCTCTTCTAAATCAAACGTTACTCTTGTTGTTCCTCGTACAGGTCGCCGTAGTATTCGACCCGACGAATGAATTCCTCCCGGTCCAGCGGCGTCAGCACCTCGTCCAGGAGCGTGTTGACCGGCCGTCCCATGAGGTCGCCCGGGTCGGATTGTTTCCACGGCACGATGTAAAGCACTTTCGGCAGCTCCCGGTTGCCGGTGATCTCGGTCCGCCCGAGTTGCATTTCGTCCATCACACCGCCCGCGCCGTTGGCCCGTCGCCTGACGTCCTGAGCCAGCACCGCTGACGGGACGCCGGGCTCGAGCGCTTCGCGCTCCGCTGCCTGCTCTTCGGGCGTCGGGGCCCCGGCAGCCGGTTGCTCCGCCTCGCCGTCCTGCCCGGCTTCCTGAGCAAAAGCCGGCACACTCACGCAGGCAAGCAACATCAAGCTGATCAGCCCCTTCATGCCGTCACTCCGTCACCTTTGCGGCTCGCTGCTCCGCGCTCAGCCGGCGCTCGAGGTCCGCGATCCACTTCGAAACCGTTCTGTCCTCTCCTTCAATCTCCTGATAGCGCTCGAAGTGCTGCAGTGCGGCATCGAGTCGCTGAAAATAGAGCTCATTGAGGACGCCCAGGTTGTAGTGTGCCAAGGCATAGTCCGGGCTGGCTGTGACGGCCTTCAAATAAGCGGCCTCTGCCTCGACAAACTTGCCCTGCCGCCTGCGCAGCAGGCCCAGTTGATTCAGTGCCGCAGGGTGCCTGGGGTCTATGACCAGCGCATCGTTGATATGCCCCTCGACCGCCCGATCGTCGCCGGCCTGTGCGCGGATGATTGCCAGGTTCACATGCGCCCCCGGGTAGCCGGGAAACGTTGAGACGAACTCCCCGAAACGGCGCCCGGCGCCGGCCAGATCGCCGGCGGCCATGGTCGCAACAGCCTGCTCGTACATGGTTACTGCCTTCGACGGCACTTTCCGGAGGCGCTGCTCTATCGCCGCCCTTCTCGACGCGGCATCCGGTGACGCGCCGGTCCTGATCGATGTCGGGCCGGATGCGCAGCCGGCGACGACGATCGCGCTCAGGACGAGATGCGCCAGGCAGCGATAGCTAGAAAAGTCCCGTGACAACATCTTCGCTGCGCTCCAGCTTCGCGTACCGGGCGGGCACCAGGCTCGCCATTGCCTCGAAACTCTTTTTCACCCACTCGTCATAGACGCCATCGGCTGCACGGTCCGTGTTGGCCCGAAACAGTCCGATCGCCTTCTCCTCGAACGGGAATGCCTGTTCCTCGAGCAGAATGTCGTATTGCTCCAGCGCATCGGCATCGAGGTCGGTCGGTCGCTCGGATTCCATCAGGTCGTTGCTGAATCGCTGGTACACCTCGCCCAGGCGATAGGTGGCTGCGGTGGTCACTTCGGCAACCCCGTAATCCGCCGCGTCGCCATATGCCTTGAGGACGTCTTCCATGAGCGCCTTCTTGAGCTTCAGGCTGCCGGCCAGCGGCTGCGTAATTTTCATCGCCACAAACCTCCGGCGTACCGGTTCGGCCAGTTCCAGCGACGCCTTGGCGGCAATAAATCTGGTGCGGTCCGAGCGCTGTGCGCCGGCAGTGGCATCGATCCGCACGAGGTCCTTCAGGATCTCGCTGCGTGCCTGGTGATCCCCGCCAGCCTCGGTGAGTTGCAGCAGGCGGTAGCGTGCTTCGATCGACTCGGCGATCGGGTCCGGATAGCGCGCAACGATTTTTTCCAGGACGAGCCGTTCGCTGGCTGCGTGGCCGCTGTCCTTATACAGATCCGAAGCCTTCCAGAGCGCCTCGCGCCGAATTTCCTCGCTGCTGCCGGGCGCCTCGGCGATTCGCTCGAATTCTCCTGCGGCCAGGGCGTTGCGGCCGGATTCGAGATAACTGACCGCAAGCTTCTGGGTTACGTCCTCTTCGAATTCGCTGTCAGGATAGTCACGGCGAAAATCCTCGAGCGCGGTCGAGGCCCGGTCCCAGGCTTGTAGGTTTATGAGGGCTGCCGCCGCGTCGAATTCCGCCGTCGAGCGGATTTCGGAATCCGGCACGACCGTACCGACTCGCTGGAAGTGTGCGACAGCCGACTCGAGGTCACCGGCGTCCCGGGCCTGCTCAGCCTGCCTGTAGATAGACGATGCAATGCGGTCGTTGATTTCCCTTATGGCCTCGCTGTCGTCCGCGGGCGTTAACGGTTGCAGGCGGTAGTACGCGGCCTCCGCCTCGACGAAGTTGTCCAGATCGAAGTGCGAGTGCGCGATGACGGCCCAGGCCGTGCGTGCCAGCTCGCTCTTGACGGGCGGTAGTTTCAGGACCACGGCCTGACCGACCGCAATCGCGGGTTCGAAGCGGTTCTGTTCGAACAGGTCTTCGGCGACAGCGGTCAGCACTGCGCCGGATTCGGGGTGCTCGGGGTAGGTGTCCGCGAACTTCAGGCCGCTGTCGATGTAGCGCTGATGCCACGAGGCCTTCTCTGCGCCCTGCAGACCTTGCTCGTGTTTGCGGTAGGAGAGGACCGCAGCATAGGCCGCCTCGGCCGAATGCTCGTGTACCTCGTAATCGTACGCCGTACGCTCATACTCGATCGTTGCCTCGAAGAAGTCCTCGCTCTCGAACAGGACCTCGGCCAGCAGGAAATTGGTATTGGCGCTGTCGGGTTCCCCGGGGAAATAAGCCAGGTATTTGCGGTACCAGTTGGCCGCTTCCCGATAGTCGCTGCGCTTGCCCTGATCCTGTGCCTTTGCATGGTGGTACTGCGCGAGGTCGGTCAGGTTCGCTTTCAGGTGGACCGCCACCGTCGTGTGTTGTTCCGGCGGATTCCGCTCCCAGAACGGGCTGTCCATCCCGTAACGTTCGACGAAATGTTTCTTCCCCTCCAGGACGAGGGTCGGGAATTCACCCTGTTTGTACGCCTCGATAACCTCGACCTGCAGGAGCGGCGACTTCGGATGATAGGGATCCCTCTCCACGAACGCTTCGTATGTCCGGGCAGCATCGACGTAACGCTGCTTCTCCAGGTACAGGTCACCGAGATTCATGTAGATGACGTAGCCGTACTCCGGTTCGCCACGCTGCGCCAGATAGTTGCCGATACTCTCTGACCCCTCCATGTATGAAAAACTGATGCTGAGCACACGAAACGTATCCTCAACCAGTTCTCTTTCCGCCCGGCTCAGCGCTTCGAGCCGGTCGTCGCCATCGGCCAGCTGAATGCCGGTGACCTTTCGATCCAGCAGATTGAAAAAAGGATCCAGACTCTCACCGTGTAGTGCCAGCTTGAATTGCGTCCAGCCCAGCTTGTACAGGGACTGTTCGTAGAACTGTGACGAGTCACCGTAGTTGACGACCGCCTGATACGAAGCCTCGGCGTCGCTGTAGTTCTTCCTGAGGAAAAACATCTCGCCACGACGGAATTGCACTTCGTCAATCAGCAGGGTTCGTGGATACCGGCGCACGAGCTCGTTCAGCACACGCAGCGCGTCATCGGTCTTGCCGGATATCTCGTAAGCCCGGGCCAACTGGTACAGGACCGCGTCATTCCTGCGATAGTCGGGATACGCCTCGAGCAGGCGATGAAAAAGCGAGACTGCGCTCTCATAAGCAGCGCTGTCCAGCGCTTCGATATTGCCGGCAAGCTGCTCTGCCTCGGTGGCCTCGAGCTGAAGGTCGCCGAGCCTTCGCATGGCTTCGGCGCGGAGTTCCGGATCGTCGGATACGAGGTCGAGAAACGCCGTGTAATTGTCCCGGGCCAGGTCCGCACTGTTGGCGATTACCCTGCCGGGGCGAACCTCGTAGGTTTTGCTCTCCAGGCTCTTGATCGTGTCGCGCTTCCTGACGTCGGCATTAGCCGCCGTCGCCACCAGTGCAATGATCAGTATCGGCCACAAGCGGTGTAATGATGCCGCGCTCATTGCGAGGCATCCCCCATGGTTGCCGACAGATCATAGATCGCCGCAAGTGCGAATCGTGCCTGCACCGAGTAGGTGTCGAGACGTTCTTTCTGGGCCTGCAATTCGTCGATGGCAATCGATTGCAGGTATGCCCGCTGACGCGCCATCGTTGCATCGACGCGGCCTTGTAACAGCGCGATCCGCGGGCTCAGGCCTGCAACCCTGGCGTTGAATTCGACAAATGTTCCAGGCTCGTGCCGCATCGTCTCGCCGACACTGCGCCTCGATCGCTGCGACTCGACGAGTGCCTGCCCCGTGTCCCGGAGGTCCCGTCGAATCTTCCAGAGTCGCGCCTTGAATTCCCTGTCCAGTTCCCACTGCAGAACGCCCTTCAGCAATGCCAGTTTCTCGCGAACCTCCACTGCTTCGGGGATGCCTGCCGCCAGTGCGGGATTGCGTTCGAGCGTCGTGATTTCGCCCCACAGCGCCAACTCGCGCTCGGTCGCGAGGGCGAGAGAATCTCCACTTTGCTCGATGCTATTGAGCCTTGCATCCAGGTCGAGCTTGCGACTGATCATGCTATTGAGGTCTGCTCGTTTCAGACTGTCCTGAATCCTCGGCAGTCTCCCGCTGTACGCGAGCTCACGTGTGTCGAGCATGTTGCGATAGACGCCGATGTTCTGCTGCCATTCCTCCAGATTGCGACGCAGATAGCCGAGGTCGCGGTAGTTCTTCAGGCCTTCCTGAAACGAATGCGTGGTGAGCAGGTGCAGCAGGTATCGTGACTCGGGGGCGTCCGGCAATTCCTCGAGTTTCCAGTACCAACCGGTGGTCTCGAGGGGATTGTGTTCGAGAAACTCCTCGAAGATCGCGCCGGACTCGATGTGCGCCATCGTCCGATCCAGACGATTCGATTCCTCGTGGAACGCCTCGACCGCGTTCAGGTAATGATCGGCCGCCTGGCTGATCGAGTCGAGCTTGGCCATCGCATAGGGAATGGCCAGCATCGACTCCTGCACGGCCGAATCGAGAAGGTCTCGCCTGCGCAATTCCATCCAGGGGACGAGGGCCCGCCGGTAATTATCGATTTCTGCGTCGGCCCAGCCGACACCGAGCAAGGCCTTGTTTGAGAATGGGCCGGACAGGCGAACCCGCTGTAATGGCGGTTTCGCGGCCATCGGCTGTCCGTCCTGCAAGAACGCGTAGCCGAGCGCCAGGTTCGCCTTGTCCCGAAGTGAACTCAATTCCTCGTTGAAGGGATCGAGCTTGCCGAGGTTATCCAGTATCAGCGCCGCCGCACTCACGCGACCGCTCCGGACCATCGCGACGGCGAGATTGAATTTCGCGTAGGCGGCCCACTCCGTCTCGCCCTTCCAGGCCTGTAACAGGGCAATCGCCCGATCGTACTCGCCCTCGTCAATCAGGATCTGTGATTGCAGCAGATGACGCTCCGACTCGAGCGCGTCGGGCAGTTCGCCCTGAATATTGTTCAGCGCGCTCTGCGCTCCGCCGAGATATCCACGCTGATGCCAGATTTTCGCCAGGAAGAACCAGGTCCGGTCACGAATTTCCGGGTTGACGTCTTCGGCAAGCAGCCGCTCGAATATATCCGCTGCATGCCGGTGGTTGCCGTATGAGAGAAACAAGCCGCCGAGCAGGAGCTCGGACTCGTTGCCGTGATGGTCGAGCTGCGATTGCTGCTTTGCGGCCAGCAGCCTCACGATCGCCGGGAAGTACTCACCCTGATAGAAATAGAACAGCACCTCGCCGTAATGCGGGTCCTTGACGACAGTCGGCTCGGATGCGCTGTCCGCGGCAAGGCTATACTGCGAAAGTGCTCCCGCTATGAAGACCCATAGAGTGACGATAATGGCGATGCGAGCGATCAATAATCACTCCCATTCTTTAATCACAAATTCAGGCTGCTGCTTCTTGACTCTGTCACTGATATTGAGCTCGAGATACTTCGCACCTATTCCTTTGTTGAAGCTCAATGTTGCGCCGCGGCGGTAGTCGCGAACATGGGGCCCCTTGCCGGTGAAGATGGCAATCAGCTCATGCTCACCGGTCTTCATATTTCCAATGTGAACCCGGTGTACGCCACCGCGCATCAGGGCATCAACCTCACGCTTGGTGTACAGGTAATTCGCGATTTCCTTACCGTCAATTTTCAGATTGACAGAGTCCAGTTCGAAGTATTCGCCCACGTCCATCGAGATGTAAAACGCGACCTGCGAATTGGCCGGGAACAGGAGTTCCTCTTCCAGCAGGTAGAGGTCGCGATTCAGATCGAGAACCTCTTTCTTCAGCGACTGAACCTCTCTGTCCAGGCTGCGAAACTCCTGACGTTCCAGCGACGTGTCCGCTTGCGCAGATTGCGACGCTGCGATTGCGGGGCCGGAGTCGAGATTTGCGGCGTCCTGGGCCGCGACCGGGTCCGCGACCATGCAGATCGCCAGGAAACTGAGGTACGTCGATAATTTCACCATCGTCTACTCTCTTAACAATGCTCGAATCTCATTCAGGTATTTCTGCTCGTAACCCGGCTTGTAGCCGTGATGAACGTGACGCACGGTGCCCTCACGGTCGAGCAGCAAGGTCATGGGCATGGCCTCGACTTGGTAGAGTTTGCTGACCTGTTTGTCCTCGTCGAACAAAACGGGAAAGGTGACGCCGAGCTCATCAGCCATCGCCATCGCCCGACGTGAATCATCGTCGATATTGACACCGAGCAGCCTGAATCCGACTCGTCGATACCGGCCGTAAAGCTCGTCGAGCAGCGGCATTTCCTGGCGACAGGGTCCGCACCAGGTAGCCCAGAAATTGATCATCACCACGTCGCCGCGATATTCCCTCAGACGAAGGTTTTCGCCCGTGGCGCTCTTCAAGACGAAATCGGGCGCCTTCTGTCCGGCAAGTCCCGAGGATGCGATGCCGCTCGCGGCAAGGACGGATAACAGTGCTGCCAGCAATGTGATTCTTAGTCCCTTCATCGTCCCGTTTCCTTGACTAGCTGCACGTACGATTGTCGGCCGATAGAACGCTCGCACGATCCCCCGGGGCACGGCCCCGCCGGTCCGGATATCGTTGATCGGCTGCCCAAAAGCGGCGATCGACGCCAGATTTCAATGCACCATGGTGACAGCCGGACCCTGCCCGGGCAGTGATGATCGTCACAAATGGCCGGTCCGGTCTGAACATAATTCCATCCCGTCGGAGCGAGCGGAAAAAAGGGGTCAGAACCCCTTGTTCGGCGCGCAAAAAGGGGCTCTGACCCCTCACTAATGATAAGGCTATGAGATTGAATTTAAAGTGAAAATCCGTCTGTTTTCGGCGACAGGCGGCGCATTACCGGCATGGAAGGCAGACGAACCGCTGAACCATGACTATTCGGGCGAATCCGGACCGGCTTCGGGCGGCTCCAGTCCATCCGAATAATACAGTCGATCCTGTGCGTCAATGACGATGCCCTCGTAGTCCGGTAAGGTCGCGATCAGCCGCAGGCCGCGATCGACACCGAGGACGAAAACCGACGTCGAAAGGGCGTCGGTGAGCACTGCGTCCGGACCGACGATCGTGGCGCTGCGAACGCCGCCGGCGGGGAGGCCTGTCGCCGGCTCGATGATGTGGTGGTAGCGTTTGCCGTCTTCCTCGAAATACCGCTCGTAATCGCCGGACGTCGAGATTGCCTCGTCTTCAAGCGGGATAGACAGGACGACTTCGCCCTCTTTCCTGGGATCCCGGATACCGACCATAAACGGTTGACCGCGCCTGTCGCCAAGCAACCGTGAGTCACCGCCTGCGGTTACTATGCCGTGACGGATTCCGCGGCTGCGAAGGAGCCCGACTGCCCGCTCGACCGAGTACCCTTTGGCGATGCCGCCAAGATTGATCCTGACGCCCGACTCGCGAAATCGGATGGTGCCTTCGAGCCGGTCGACTTCGACCAGGCGGTAATCAACGTGTTTGAGTTCTTCCTGAACAGTCTCGGTATCCGGGCGTCGGCGCGCCCTGAAATCATAGTGCTGTCCAACGCTGTCGTATGTGATGTCGAAAGCGCCATGTGTCAGCATCGATATATCGAGTGAACGAAGAATCAGGTTGATCAACTCGTCACCGGCGCGTACCGGTCCCTCCGACGCGATTCGATTGATCTCGGAGATCTCGCTCTCGTCTATGTAGGTGCTCATCAATCCTTCGATCCGCGCAACTTCCTCGAAAGCACTATCGACAATGCTCATTCCTTCTTCCGCGTCTTCGTGCCAAATGTGCACGCTGACTTCGGTTCCCATCAATGGGCGCGTGTCACCAAGCCATTCCGCGTAGGAAGGTATTGAAATTACACAAATTGCTACCACAACTGTCGCTAGAGTTACTCTCAGCCAGGGTTTATCCTTGCCGAAATTTGTCTTCAACAGGGAGATGGACTGTGATCTCATTCGTAATATTCCTCGCGATAATCGCCGCGTTAATTCTTTATGCAATTGGCATCTATAACAGCCTTATCAATCTTCGCAATCGCGTCAAAAACGCCTTTGCGCAAATCGACGTGCAGCTAACCCGCCGCTATGACCTGATTCCGAATCTCGTCGAAGCCGTCAAGGGATACATGAAGCATGAACGTGAAACACTCGATGCCGTAATCAACGCTCGAAATGCCGCCGTATCGAATCTCGAAGCCGCCAAACTGGATCCGTCCAATGCCGACGCCATCAGGAAACTCGGCGCAGCCGAGGGTCTTCTCGGCGGTGCGCTCGGACGACTGTTTGCCCTGTCCGAAGCTTATCCCGATCTGAAAGCGAATCAAAACATGATGCAGTTACAGGAGGAGCTCGCCAGCACGGAGAACAAGGTGGCATTCTCGCGCCAGGCCTTTAATGACGCGGTTCTATCCTACAACAACAGGGCCGAAAACTTCCCGAATAACGTTATCGCCGGCATGTTTCGCTTCCAACTGGCCAGCTTCCTCGATATCCAGTCGGAGGACAAGCGCGAGGTGCCGGACGTCGCGTTTACCTGATAGAGCGTGAACTTCTTCGATGCGCAGGACAGCGCCCGGCGTTCGACCCGCTGGCTGGTTGTCGTTTATGTCATCGCGACGGTCCTGATTGTCGCAGGCGTCACCCTGACGGTGGCCGCCGCGTTTGCGATGGCCGACGACCCCGGGCGACCCGCCGACCCGTCGATTCTTGTCGCAGCGGCGACGCTGACTGCGCTCGTTATTATCGGCGCAACAGTCTACAAGACCGCACGTTTGTCGTCGGGCGGCGGACGGGTCGCGCTCGACATGGGCGGCACCCTGGTGCCCGCTGACGTCCGGGATCCATTGAGAAGACGATTGAGAAACGTCGTCGAGGAAATGGCTATTGCCTCCGGCGTGCCGGTCCCCGAGATCTATGTGCTCGAAGAAGAAATGAGCATCAACGCGTTTGCCGCCGGTTTTGCGCCCGGTGACGCGGCAGTCGCGGTGACGCGCGGCACGCTGGAAGTCCTCGACCGAGATGAATTGCAGGGCGTGATCGCACATGAGTTCAGTCACATTCTCAATGGCGACATGCGGCTGAACATACGCATGATGGGGGTGCTCTTCGGTATCATGGTGCTTGGAATAATCGGCCGGCTTATTCTCCGTGGCGGCTACCATTCCGGCCTGGCATCCAGTCGGCGAAGCAAGAGCGCGCCAGCCATCATGGTCATCGGTCTCGGTCTCGCGGTCCTCGGCTGGATCGGTGTGTTCTTCGCACGACTCGTCAAGGCAGCGGTATCACGACAGCGCGAATTCCTCGCCGATGCATCCGCCGTCCAGTTCACGCGGCAAACCGACGGCATCGCAAATGCATTGAAAAAGATCGGCGGCTACACGTCACATTCATACATAAAGTCCGTTGATCCCGAGGAGGTCAGCCACATGTTATTTGCCGGCGGCATTTCCCGGCTGACTTCGCTTTTCGCCACGCACCCGCCGTTGATCGAACGCATACAAGCGCTCGATCCCGCATTCGAAGCATCCGGCTACCCGGCGGTGGATGCCACGCCGCATTCCGGAAAGCGGGCACAGGTTGCCACGGAAGCTCGGGCTGCGGGCCTGTCGGCGCCCGCCGGGGAACGGCGCAGGATACCGGCGTCCATTCCGGATGCTGTAGGCAGGCCGGATCCGGAGCAGCTCGCGTTTGCCGGGCAGTTGCGACGCTCGATCCCCGCGCGGCTGTATGACGCCGCACACTCGCCGGAACACGCATGGATACTGACACTGGCCCTGGCGCTCGATCGAAACGACGCCGACCGTCAGCTGAGATTTGTCGATGAGCAGCTGGGCGTCGAATACGGAGCTGAGGTCCGCGGCTACTTCGAAGAGATGTGCGCCATCGGCTCCGAGTATCGACTGGTCTTGCTCGAGATCGCTTTTCCCGCACTCAAGCGCAGACCGGCACCGCAACTGGACTATCTGCTCGATCTGGTCGGGCGACTCATTGAGCTGGACGGCGACGTCGCGCTCGACGAATACTGCTTCTATCGCGTTCTGGCCGCCAACCTCGAGAAGGCCCATGATCCGTCGGGCCGCCCCAAGGGCAATCGCGCCAGCAAGAAGGCCATCCGGCAGGCGGCACTCGCCCTGCTCGGGACGGTGGCACGGCACGGGCATGCATCGCCTGAGGCCCGGGAGGCTGCGTACCAGGCCGGCCTTGCCGAGTTCGGTCAGTGGGCCCGCGAAGCACGCTACGAAGAGCGTGGGGTCCAGACGGTATCGCTACTCGATCAGACCCTGAACGTGCTCGAGAAAATGAATGCCGCCGGCCGCAAGAGCCTGCTGCGGGCTCTCGGCAGTACAGTGAGTCACGACGGGTATGTATCGGTCGCTGAAGCCGAACTGCTGAGAGCAGTCTGTGCCAGCCTGGATTGCCCGCTGCCGCCGATTTTGGGTCAGCGGGGCTAAATCGCGTATTATTGCGGCTTAGGGGACTCTTTGAGCTTCGTTTCTTCCTGGGCGCGTCCACGTGACGCAGAAACACAACTATTTGGAATACGATCATGCACATACGCCTAAGATGTTGTCTGCTTGTCTTGTCGATTATGGTCGCGATGCCGGCGGCGGCTGCTACCAAGGAGGAAAAACGTGTCGCGGACGCCACCGACGTTCTCGATCAGCTGCTCAGGATTCCGGAGCAGAGCGTCCCACCGGCGTTGCTTGCACGCGCGTATGCCGTTGCCGTCGTGCCGAACGTGGTCAAGCTGGGGTTCGGGCTCGGCGCCCGGCGCGGAAAAGGGATCCTGGTGGTTCGCCGAGAGGACAATTCCTGGAGTAATCCGGCGTTCATCGCGCTGACCGGCGGCAGCTTCGGCTGGCAGATCGGGGCCCAGTCGACCGATATTATCCTGGTTTTCAAGACGCGGGAGGGCGTCGAGGGCATCACGAACGGCAAACTCACGCTCGGTGCCGATGCGTCTATCGCGGCGGGCCCGGTCGGACGGCACACGGAGATTGCGACCGACATTCAGTTCAAATCTGAAGTGTTCTCTTATTCACGCAGCAGGGGAATCTTCCTGGGCGTGGCTCTGGAAGGCGCCGGCGTCACAATGGACAGGGTGGCGAATGCCGCATTTTATGGATCGTCAAGCATCACGCCCGCGCAGATTTTCGCGAGTTCGGGCAACAGCGCACCTGCGGTGGCAAACACTTTTGTTCAGGTTTTGACGGCACAGACGCGACGTCTGCCGAAGCAACCCGGTATGGGATCCGGGATATCGTCCGCCGGAACCCGGGAAGAGCGTAAATCTTCCGTGCGTACTTTCGGCCTTCGCGACCCGGAGGAACCTGTCGCTGAAAGCGGAGAGCAAAACAAGGATTTCTAAGCTGCGATTGGTGACTCGTTGAACGAGTTGATCGAACGGGCGCAGACCTGGGCCGATTTCCTCGGCCCGAACATCTACTTGCAGGCGGCGGCGCTTGCACTGGCCTTTATCGTGATCGGCAAGATCGCGGACGTCGTTTTCAGCAAGACGATTGCGCAAGTTGTCGCGAAGTCGAAAACGGAATTCGACGACGGCCTCGTCGCTATCCTGCACAAGCCGATTTTCGTTACGTTCGTACTGATCGGCCTGGCGCTGGCCACCCGGCGTCTCGAGCTGCCGACGACGCCGGAATACATAACCCTCGGTATCCTCCGAACGATCGCGATTGTCATCTGGTACGGATTCTTCAGCGGCTTCGTCAATCTCGTGCTCGCTGCCACGAGGCGAGGCCGGCTGAGCAGGATGCTGCATGCCAGCATGCTGCCGCTGGTCGGCACGATTCTGCGAGTCCTGCTGATCGCGCTGGCGGTCTATTTCGTGTTTCTCGCCTGGAACATCAACGTGACGGCGTGGGTGGCGTCAGCCGGTATCGTCGGTCTCGCATTGAGTTTCGCCGCGCGAGATACGTTGTCAAATCTGTTCGCCGGATTTTCGATCGTCGCCGACGCGCCCTACAAGACGGGCGATTTCATCATCCTCGAAACCGGTGAGCGGGGCATGGTCACGCAAATCGGCCTGCGCAGCACTCGGATATTGACACGAGATGATGTCGAGATCACGGTACCGAACGGCATAATCGGCAACGCCAAGATAATCAATGAAGCGGGGGGTCCTTCGGCCAAACACCGTATACGCGTCGCCGTCGGCGTTGCTTACGGCAGCGATGTCGATTACGTCATCGAGACACTGTCAGCCATTGCCGATGAACACGAAGAAATTTGCGGGACTCCCGAACCGCGCGTCCGGTTTCGAAGATTCGGCGAATCCAGTCTCGACTTCGAATTGCTTTGCTGGATCGATCAGCCGGTCGACCGGGGCCGTATTTCACACGAACTCAACTGTGTCGTTTACAAGACGTTCCAGGGTGCCGGGATCGAGATACCCATTCCGCAAAGGGACTTGCACGTGCGCACGATGCCGGCGCAGGGCGGCTAG
>JBHHWI010000034.1:0-26305 GCA_046756445.1 Woeseia sp.
TAGCCCGCTATGACTCTCGGTCCAGAGCGGCGTCAGCCACAACGATCTCGCGCCCCCAATCCCGGACTCTCGTGCAATCTTCGGGCTAGCCCCCGACGGCTATCCTCGCCAGATGTCCGGCCAGCGGGGCAAGATAATTGCCCATGGCATATCCCAGTAAGGCCATCAGGATGGATACGGGCACCAGGCTGGGCCGATGAAAAGCGGCGACGATCGGTGCAGACGCCGCTGCGCCGATGTTGGCGGCGGATGCGATTGCAACGCTGTGCACGTCCACTTTGAATAGTCGTGCCCCGGCGAGACAAAAGCCGCCGTGAATGAAAATCCAGATGAACGCGCCGAGCAGGAAAGCAGGCGCCTGCCCGAAACCTTCTATGCTGGCTCTGGCTCCCATGCCGGCGACGAATATATAAATCAAGGCCGTGCCGATCGCGGTTGCGTTAGGTAATCGCGACACCGGCGTCGCCGAGAGCGCCAGTGCAATCGTCGTAATCAACAGGATGCGCCAGGTTGATTCCGACAGGAGGGTCTCCAGTGACGGATAGTGTTGCATCATCGCGGTGAAAAAAACCGATGCGAGGTTGCTGGCCAGCCAGGTGACGAGGATGGCGATTGCCGCGAGATAAATGTAATCGCGCATGGCCGGCGTTCGTTCCTCTTCGACGACCGCTGCCGAAGCGGAGTCCATCATACGCACCCGGTCTTCGGGAACCCTGGCCCAGGCGTTGAAGCGATCGGCGAAGTTTCTTGACGCCAGAAGAAGCGGCAACCAGACGATGTAAACCACGTTGTCGGCAAGCACGGCGAGGCCGAATTGCTCGGCCGGCGTGTCCAGCATTTCGCTGGCGGCCGCCATATTGCCCGTGCCTCCGATCCAGCTTCCGGCGAGTGCGCCGAACCCCTTCCAGGCATCCGGCGCCAGCCAGCGATGCACGACGATGTAAGCGATTACCGCACCGGCGATGACACCCGCCGTGCCCATGAGCATAACCAGGACGCCCTTGCCCATGATGCGAACCGCGGCCCGCACGTTGACTTTGAGTAGCATCAGAACAATAAAGGCCGGCAAGGCATATTTGCTCAGGCCGGAGTAAACGGGTGACCCGCCGGGGATGATGTCGAGGTTGTTCAGAACAACCGGCGTCGCATAGATGAACAACAGCGGCGGCACGTATTGAAACAGCTTCCACTGCGTGACGTGATCGATGTAAAACCAGAAAGCTGCGACTGCACATAGGACTGCCAGCACTCCGCCCGGAGAGCTGATCAAGGCTTCCGACATGATCTGAATCCGTTATTGGAATTTGCGACGGAGTATATACGAAGTCGCCCGTCGGAACGGCCCCTACGAGAAGCTGAGCTGGGCGTTCAGGTCTTTGCGTGAATCCTCGTCGGTTAGCGCCGCGGCTTGCACCGTCATCCAGACTGCATCCCAGTCCCTGATCTTGCAAGGTCCGAACACGAACATTGCGATGTAGTTGTTCAGGTCGCGTACGTGTACGACGTTTTTTTCGAGCGGCGACGTGAACTGGACGCTGCCGGTGAAGACGACCAGGTTAGCAACAGGCACCGACGGCACGACTTTCTTCAATGCCCTGGTCCTGCCTTCGTTCTGAATCATCGGGTTGAGGAATTTCCGGCGGTGGATACCGTCGACGTTCGTCCACTGCGGCTCATCCGGACCGCCGAAAACGATACCGTTGTAGTGCTTGGTCTGAACGCAGATTATTCCGCCGGACGTCAGCATCGCATAGTCGATCTTGGTGAGTCCGCCGTAGGCGCCCGGCAGAATGAAATCTTCGAGCACATCGGGGCTCTTCTTCTTCAGGATTCCGAGAACGCGGCGCTTGCCGATGCGGGCCGCCACGAGCCTGCCTGCGTGGATGGCCGACTTGCGCAAGAAAAGCGTCAGCAACAGGCCGAAGGCGATTGCGATGACGGGCATCGCCGAGCCGACATTCGTGAGGCCGGTCACTACTTCGGTCGTGGCGTCCGTGGTCGCTTCGACGGCCGCGGCTGTCTCCGGGCCGGAGGCGTATGCCGGCATGGCTGCCAGCCAGCCGGTCAAAACCGGAAATAGCGAAGGTGGTCGACGATTCATTGTTCGAGGTTATGACCATTCGATACAGGAAGCATCGTAGTAGGTCACGTTTTGAATATCCAGCGGACGGACCCGAACGAAAAGACCCTATCGGGTGGGCGGATACGCCAGGAAGTAGCCATCGACGCGGGCCACCTTGATCTTCGTGCCGTACGTCTTTTGAAGGTTTTTCTCGGTCAGGACTTCATCTTTGGGGCCGTCGGCAACGATTGACCCGCCCCGCAATAGCACGATTCGCTCGATATCGGGCGGTATCTCGTTGAGCAGGTGGGTAACGAGCACGATACTCTTGCCGTTTTCCACGAGCCTGTGGATTCGCGCGAGATAATCGAAGCTTGCGGTGAGATCCAGGCCGGCCGTCGGCTCGTCGAGGATCAGCGTATCGGGATCGTGCACGAGCGAGCGACCCAGCAAACACCGCCGTTGCTGCCCCGTCGACATATTGCCGAGCGGCGTTTGCGCGAGGGCATCGACGCCGAGATCGCGCATGACCGAGTGTGCCCTTTTCCTCTGCCCCTCGGTAATACGCGCGGCGAGTACGCCGTGAATCCCGATGCTCGAGAGATATCCCGACAGGACGACGTCAAGACCGGCAGTCGCATTTCTGTACCCGGCCTGAAGGTCGTGTGAAACGACACCGACGTGAGAACGAAGCTCCCATACGTTCCATCGCGACCGACCGAGAATGCGCACCCATGAGTCTTCCCTGACGACCGGATAGATCTCTCGGTTGACGACTTTTAGCAACGTGGTCTTGCCCGAGCCGTTCGGACCCAGAACGGCAACCTGCTCGTGCTGGTCGATCGTCAGGCTGAAATCATCAAAGACGCGCGTGTCGCCGCGATAGATTGTCGCGTTATGAATATCGATGAGCGGGGCATCACAGCTCATGGGTCAGTCGCCGGGGCGCCCAGGCGTCGAACTGCTCATAGGCCGGCTTTGCGTCCTCCGGCGCGTACTGGTCGAGCCGCTCCGCCAACCACTGAAACCATTCAAACGCGTTCGGTGTGCCGAGTTCTTCACGGAGCGCGACGGTCCAGTCTTGCAGCTTGCGCCAGAGAATCATCACACTGGTTCCGACGAGATCGTTGACGACGAGAAACGGCACGATGCGCTGAAAGGTCATCACCCCGATATTCTCCATTGTCGTGCTGATGAGGATGGCCGAGTTTTCGAGTTGTGACTTGCTCGTCCTGATGTCCTCCGCGCTCATGCCGTCCGGCATATGTAGAACGCTGCGATACGCCTCGGTGAATTCAGGGCTCGCAAAGAAACGAAACAATTCAATGGCCGCCAGTTCGCGTCGTTGCTGCCGCAGATGTCGCATCTGAAGCAAAGCGAAAAACAGACCGCCGATGACGATGAATATACCCAGTATCTCCGCGATGTTGGCAAGCATCGATAATGTAGTCATGTTGAAAAAAGTCCTTTTGATTGAGAGGTATTGGATCTGCCTGGCGCTGCGAACTGCATCAGACTGTCTGCGTCTTCCAACCGCCGCGGCGGAAGGTCAGGACGCCAAGAATGGTAAGCACTGACTCCGAGATCACAATGGAAAGAAAAACGCCGTTGGGTCCGAGGTCGACAGACGCAGCCAACCAGTAGGCGAGCGGAATCTGCACCACCCAGAAGCAAATGAAGTTCAGCACCGAAGGCGTGTAGGTATCGCCGGCGCCGTTCATCGCCTGAATAATGATCATCCCGACCGCATACATCGGGTAGCCGATGCCGAGAATTCTCAGGCAGCTGGTACCGAAACGCAAGACATCCGGTTCGCTTGAAAACCAGCCTACGACCTGTGGGGCGAGAGCTATCAACACGAGACCCAGCACGGTCATGAAGACCGCGTTGTAATGGGCTGCCCGCCACACTGATTTCTCCGCCCGATCCGGTTTTCCGGCGCCGAGATTCTGTCCCACAAGTGTTGCGCAGGCATTACCGAGACCCCAGGCCGGCAGCAACGCGAACTCGATGAGCCGCAAGGCGATCGTATAGGCGGCAATCGGGGCGCTTCCCCACAGGGCAACGATCCGCATGATCGCGATCCAGCTCGCCGTCGCAATCAGGAACTGACCCACGCCGCCGATCGATATTCTTACCATGCGGACGATTATTGGAGGTACGATCGCGAGGTGCCTGACGCTCAGACGCAGGCGGCCACGCATCTCGAAAAGGCTATACAGGAGATACACGACGCCGATACCGCGACCGATGGTCGTTGCCACTGCTGCACCGGTAACGCCGAGTTCGGGAAACGGTCCGAGGCCGAATATCAGGCAGGGGTCGAGTACGATGTTGATGGCATTCGAGAGCGCCAGCGAGCGCAACGCGATCGGCGCGTCGCCGGCGCCGCGGAACGCGGCGTTCAACAGAAACAGGTACAGTATGCTGGCGGACCCGCCGAGCAAGACGGCGGTGAAGCCCTTTCCCACGTCGACGACGGAATCACTGGCGCCCATCACGCGCAACAGGTCGGCGGCGTAGATCACGCCCGCGACTCCGATCGCAATGGCCAATACTGCGCCGACCCAGATTGCCTGGCCCGTGACCGTGGCTGCGGCGTCCGGGTCCTTCGCGCCGATGCGCCGCGACACCATTGCCGTTACGCCCATGCCGAGACCGATCGCGACCGCATACAGTACGGTGATCAGGGCTTCTGTTATGCCGACGGCGGCAATCGCATCGGTGCCGAGCCTGGAGACGAAGGCGATGTCGACCACGGCGAAAACGGCTTCCATGGCCATTTCGAGCATCATCGGTATGGCCAGCAGACCGAGCGCGCGGCCGAGTGGGCCGATTGTAAAATCGGTCTCGTTGTCACTGAGTGATTCCCTGACAAACGCCCGGGCGCGTGTCCAGAAGTTTGGCGGGTTGTTCAAGTAAGTTTCGGGAAGGTCGAATTCGGGTATTCTTGTTCCCACGTATCGATGAGGTCGCGGTTATCGTGTTGCCAGGGGTGAAAATCCTTTTTGAAAAACCTCAGGTAGGGAAACAATACGCGGCGGAGGATGCCGGGCCTGACAAAAAGATAATTGAGGCCGCTCAGCCACTCCCGCAGACTCCAGAGACTGCCGTCGTGCCGCAGCATGATGCACAGATTGCGCAACGTATCCTTGAAGAAGAAAAAAGTATTCCACAGCATTGCCTGACGTCTCTCCGTGACGGTACCGCCCACGGCGACAAACACATCGAACGCCACCGCCTTGTGCTCGGTCTCCTCGACACCGTGCCATAGCCACAGTGATGCCAGAGCGGGATCGGCGCCGATCAGTGCATCCCTGTGGGTGAGCATGTCATTTGCCATGATGGCGGTGATGTGCTCGTTGGCGGCCGTGCCGGCAAGGCGTCGCCTGGCGGACAGTTCCCGATATGCCCAGGCCATCCTGTCCCGGATCGGCTGCTGGAAACGATCCAGATCGTATCCCCGTCTCTCGCAAAGCAGCTCGTTGTATTTCTGATGCTGGAGTCGGTGCATCGCCTCCTGCCCCTGAAACGCCGTGATTTCTTTCAGGAGTTTCGGGTCGTCTATCCGGTCCCTGTAATGGCAAACGCTGTCGATAAAGAATTTCTCGCCGAGCGGAAACAGCATGGACATGGCATTGAAGAAAGCCGTCCTGAAAGCACTACCGCCGTGCCAGTCGACGGCAAGCGCTTCGGCCAGCTCGAATAACGGCCGACGCGGCGCGAATGAAACGGGGCTCTTGCTTTGTTTGACAGTCATGGCGGCATTACGGGCCTTCGGGGCCATATTCTGACACAGGCCAGCCTGGATAATGCACGAGTATCCAGGCTAGTCCCGGGAGTCCCTTTTCAGCAGCGACTCCAGCTCGCGGGCCGTGTCCTTTGCGGACTGTATCAGGCGCTCCTCGTCATGATGGATGGCGTGCTGCTCGATCAACAGACGCTCGTCGCGCTCCCGGAATGTCTCGACGGTTCGTTCGACCTCCTCCCGCTCGAACCCGAGGGCTTCGAGGACGCGCCTGCTCATGGCCAGGCTGGACATCAGCGTATCCCGAAAGACATGCGTAATGCCGAGATCCATGAGCTTGTGGGCATGCCGGCGGTTTCTCGCACGGGCGACAACAGTCAGATGCGGGAAGTGGCGAGTGATTGTTTCGGCGATTCTCGTGGAGGCCTGCATATCGTCGATTGCAAGCACGAACAATCTTGCCCGGCCGGCACCGGCGGCGCGCAATACGTCAAGCCGGGAGGCGTCACCGAAATAGACCTTGTTGCCATACCGGCGGATGATATCTACCTGTGCCGAATCGACTTCCAATGCGGTGAACGGCTGTCCCCTCATACGCAACAGTCGGGCAACAATCTGCCCGACACGACCGAACCCGGCGATGATCACCGCGTTCCCCTCGTCCTCCATTCGATCGAAGACGGGATCCTGCTCGGCCATGCGCGCCGCGAATCGTTCGGCAAGCAGATAGATAATGGGTGTGAGCATCATCGATACCACGACGGCGAGGATGAGACTGTCAATCAGCGTGGCGTCGACAATTTTTTCGCGGGCGACAAGGCCGAATAACACGAAAGCGAACTCGCCGCCCTGCGACAATACGGCAGAAAGACGAAGCGCATTCCTGTGGTCGCACATCCCGAATTTTCTCGCCAGCGGGTAAAGGACGATCGCTTTTGCAATCATCAGACCGAAAACGATTTCGAGCGTCGTAACCGGCTCTTCGAGCAACAGTCCGATGTTGACCGACATCCCCACGGCGATGAAGAACAGACCCAGCAGCAGTCCTTTGAATGGCGCAATGTCGGCCTCGAGTTCGTGCCGGTACTCGGAGTCGGCGAGCAGCATGCCGGCGAGAAATGCTCCCAGAGCCATCGATATGCCGGCCAGCTGCATCAGCAGGGCGGAGCCGATGACCACGAGCAGCGCTGTCGCCGTGAAGATTTCGGGCAGTCCGGTGTAGGCGACGAGTCGCAGCACCGGCCGCAGCAGGTACCGGCCGCCGACGATCAGGGCGACGATGCTCGACAGCATTATCAGGACGTCAAGCGCGTCGAACTTTCCCGATCCGCCGGTCGACAGCAACGGCAGCAGGGCGATCAGGGGAATCACCGCAAGGTCCTGGAAAAGCAGTATGGAAAAGGCGGCGCGGCCGTGAGACGCCGTTAGCTGCTTCTTTTCCGCAAGAAGCTGAAGCACGAACGCCGTCGATGACAGCGCCAGGACAAGCCCGGATACAACGGCGGCCGACGGCGTAAAACCGTAGGCCCAGGCCATCGAGGCGATGACGACCGCGCTCAGGAGTACCTGAGCGCTGCCGAGCCCGAACACCATCCTGCGCAAGACCCAGAGTCTTGACGGTTGCAGTTCGAGACCGATGATGAACAACAGGAACACGACGCCGAGCTCGGCAAAATGCAGAATATGTTCCGGGTCTCGGACAAAGCGGAGTCCGAACGGTCCGATGATGATTCCGGCGGCCAGGTAGCCGAGTACCGATCCGAATCCCAGTCGCTTCGCGACAGGAGCCGCAATGATTGCGGCGAGAAGATAGACGACAGTCTCCTGCAATAGAGTCATTGATATCCCAGCTTTTGTCCAAATACGATTACGCCCGATTTCTCGCGGAGTGTAGCCTGCTCCGGGCTTTGCCGGCTATTCGCCTTTGCATTAAACTACCGTAAGTTTTTGCAGGGACTGACCATGAACCGGCAATACAAAGGAAATTCGAAATACATTCCCGGACTGCTGTTCGTGTTGTTCAGCCTTGCGGCCTGTGAGCCACAACAGACCGAGGAAGACGCCGACAAAGCAGCGGCAATCGAAAACGTCGATGCAATGTCGCGCGAGCATGCCAACGACACGGCAATACCGAGCGAAGGGGCGAAAATTCCGGCGCAGCGGCCGGTGGTTGCAGAAAGGCTCGCTTACGCTGAAGTCGGCGACAATCTGAGTTACGGACATTTTGTCATCCCTGCCGACATGGTGAAGCCGCTGCCGGCGATCATCGTCATTCATGAGTGGTGGGGCCTCAATGACGGTGTACGTGCAATGGCAGACCGACTCGCCGGGCTGGGATATATCGTGCTGGCCGTCGATCTGTTTGGCGGCAAATCAGCAACCGAGCCCGGCGACGCCCGGGCGCTGATGATGGAGGTCGTCGAGAACCCGGACAGCGCGAACGAGAATATTCGTCAGGCATATGAATTTGTAAAGAACACGGCGGGAGCGCCGCGTATCGCGTCCCTGGGCTGGTGCTTTGGCGGCGGCTGGTCGCTGAACACGGCGCTTCTCTTTCCCGAAGAGCTCGATGCCGCTGTGATTTTTTACGGCCGGGTGACTGCCAGCGAATCGAGGCTGAAGCCCCTGAACGTCCCGATTCTCGGCATATTCGGGGCCGAGGACTCAGGAATACCGGTAGATTCCGTACGGGACTTCGAGAAAGCCCTGGACAATCTCGGTAAGGAGTACGAGATCGAAATCTATCCCGATGTTGGTCATGCCTTCGCCAACCCGTCCGGGAATAATTATGATGCGGCGGCAGCCGACAGGGCCTGGGAGCAGACGGTCGCATTTCTCAACCGGCACCTCCGCGGGACCGACTGAGCGAGGTTATTCGGCCGCGACTTCAGGAGCTTGGCATTCGAGTGTAACGTCCAGCGGTTTCGTGACGTAGGTGATCGACCGTTCGGATTCCAGAACGCAAAGCAGTGAAGCCTGTGCGGACAATGCGGCAGGAATCGTCACGAACCTGTCGTCCGGCCGGATGCCGTCCATATCTTCCTCGACGCAGAACCGCTCGATTCGCAACGGAGCGATCTGATTTGAGGGAATCCTCAGTTGCACGTCAATTGCTTCATGGCTCCTCAACTGCTCTGCGTCGATTGACATTCGACTGTCGGCGACGTTGATGGACACCGACGCCGGTTGCCAGTTCTCGTCGCAGTAGCTCGTCAAAGTCAGGGCATAGGTGAGAGTCGGAAGTCGAAAGGCAACGCGGCCGGCCCGGCGCGGCTGTACCGGCACGGTCGGAATGTCCGCAGTGATGTAGATGCGCTGCGCGGGCCTCGGGTCGGCTGCGACATCAATCGACAATACCGTCGTCACGATCCCGAGTAGAAACGCACTGCGCATTCCACGAAGGCTACGATATCGCGCCGAAAAAAGACAAGTGATACGCTTGGCAGGCGATCTGCGAGCTGCCGGCAATAACGTGTCATGAACGGGGCTGCCAAACTGAGTTACAAAACCGCACGCCGGATTACGGTGCTGGCCGTTGGCAGTACCGTGCTGGCTATCGGAATCGTAATGATCGTGACGCCCGGGCCCGCGATGGTCGTTATTCCGACCGGGCTTGCGATTCTCGGCCTCGAGTTCGCGTGGGCGAGAATCTGGCTGCGGAAACTCCGCGAGGGGCTCAGCGCACAAAACGCGAGGCGCAGAAGCAGCCGGGTGGAAGATCACCGCGACCGGCATCGGTAAAAAGGCAAGGAGCCGGATTCGCCGGACCCGTAAAGCGCCCGACGCTCCGATACGACACGGAGCGGCCTCCGGCTCCCTTGCAATGCGGCAACATATGAAGGGGGTGTTGCCGCCGGACCTCCCGGTCCGTGGCGACACGACTGTCCGGAAGTTCGGGGGAGAGGCATCCGGGACCGTCATGGCGCCGTTTGTGATCGGGACATGCTGTCTCTCGAGAGAAATTCAAGGTCTCTCCGGCACATTTTTTTGAAGTTGTTCTAAATCAAAGAGTTGCAACCCGGGCTTGGTCACGGAATTTCGAGAGTTACGAAATTCCGTGACAAGATTTACGATATCTCGTATAACACCCCCGCTATGACGACAGCAGACGATTATCAGTGGTTCTTCCGCAAGCTGCCGGTGATGGCAGCCCTGATTGACGGCGAGGGCCGCTTCCTCGAGGTCAACGACGCCCTGGCCGGCCGCCTCGGACTGACCCGCGAGGAAATGAGGGGGCACAAGCCGGCGGAATTTGTCACTGCCGCGAGCGCCCGAAAAATTGAGAGCGAATTCCTGGCAACGCTAAGGCGAACCGGTAAGCTCGTGAACAGGCGGATCGACTTCTTGACCAGCTCCAAAGAAGTGGTCGAGTGCCTGACGAATTCGCTTGTGGAGCAGGTGCCGGACAGTTCATCGGTCCGCACGGTCGCGATTTTCACGGAGCCGGGCGGCGCTGGGACTATCCTCACCGAAAAGGACATGAAATCACTGCAACGGAATAACCTGTTAGCCGCACTCCGCCGGTCCGGCTGGAAAGTATCCGGGAGCGGCGGTGCGGCGGAACTGCTCGGGATCCGGCCGACCACGCTGGCTGATCGAATCAGGTCGTTCGGCATTCGAAAGCCGGGGCGTCGATGAGTACGCGAGACAAGCTCCTGTTTCTCATCATTCTGTTGTTGCCCTTGCCCGGGCTGGCTGAGAGCGTCTTGCCGGTCGGTGTACAAAGTTCGCTGAACCTGCGGCGGGCGCCTGACGAGAGCCTCAGCGTCTATATCGAGAATCTCGACACCGGGGAGCCCGTTCTGAGCTGGAACGAGGACGTGCCGCGCAACCCTGCATCCGTCATCAAGCTGCTCACGACACTGGCGGCGCTGGACATCCTGGGCCCCGCCTATACGTGGAAGACCGAGATCTATCTGCTGGGCGAGACCAAGGGCGATGTACTGAATGGCGACCTGCTGCTGAAGGGCTATGGCGACCCGTTTCTCGTGACCGAACGTGTATGGCAGATGCTGCGCGGTGTCCGACAAAAAGGAATCAGAAAGATAACCGGTGACCTGTTAATCGACGACAGCTACTTCGATGTCCCGCATCACGATCCGGCCAAGTTCGATCATGAACCCTTACGCGCGTATAACGTCGCGCCAAACGCATTGTTGATGAATTTCAAGGTGGTACGCTACCACTTCGAACCCGATCCCGACTCGGCGTCCGTCAATGTCCGCCTCGATCCACCACTCGATAACCTGCTGATCGATAACCGAATCAGGCTCGTAGCCGGTCGTTGCCGCGGCTATCAGCGCGGCATTACGATTACGCCGAGCGGCGACTACAATCTCATGGTGATGAGCGGCAACTTTCCCAGTGGTTGCGAAAGCTTCTCGATCGGGCGTACGGCGCTCGGCCACAACGAGTTTGCCTACGGCATTTTCAAGAGCATCTGGAAGGAATCGGGCGGTGAGTTTTCGGGAAGCTACTGGAACGCCATCAAACCGGATGACGCGGAGCCGACTCTGGTTTTCGAGTCCTGGCCACTTGCCGACATCATCACGAAAGTCAACAAGCACAGCAACAACGTGATGGCCCGCCAACTGCTATTTACGCTGGGCGCCGAGAAGTTCGACGTGCCCGGCACCGAAGACGGTGGCAGGCAGGTCATCGAGGAATGGCTCCGGAGCAGGCAGCTCAATGCCACCGAGCTGAAACTAGATAACGGGTCGGGATTGTCCCGGAAGTCACGAATCTCCGCGCGCAATCTCGGCGAATTGTTGCGCTACGCGTGGCAGAGCCCCTATATGCCCGAATTCCTGTCATCGCTGTCGCTGTCAGGACTCGATGGCACGCTGGCGCGACGTTTTCGTGAGGAGCCGCTGACCGGCAAAGCGCACATCAAGACCGGCCGGATCGATGACGTGGCGGCCATCGCCGGCTACCTCCAGTCCAGATCCGGCGGACGATACAGCATTGTCGTTCTGCAAAATCACGAAGACGTCCACCGTGGCCCGGGCGAAGAAGTACAGGCAGCCCTGCTCCGCTGGCTGTACGAACAATGAGGGCCTGGAACCTGGCTCAAAATCCCGCAAGGGCAGCTTCGCGGCCATGCGGGATTTTGAGATAGGTTCTAGTAGAATCCCGGAATCGTCTGGGAGAAAAAGCCATGCGTCTTGCGATCGGGCTAATTGTATTAACGGCCATGCCTGCGGCCGCGCTCGCGGAAACGGCATACGTCACCGACAATCTGCGGCTCGGACTGCACCGGGTGGAGGACACGAGCGACCGCGCTTTTCGGACGCTCGAGTCCGGCCAGCAGCTTGAAATCCTGTCCCGCAACCGGAATTATGCACACGTGCAACTTCCGGACGGCGTGCAGGGCTATCTGAAGGCGGCGTACCTCGTATTCGAGAAACCTGCCAAACTGATCGTTACTGAAACGCTTGCCGAAAACGAGAGACTTGCCCGGGAAGTGGAGGATACGAAGCAGGCGTTCGCCGGTCCCGCAGCACGGATCACGGCGCTCGAAAGCGACCTGGCAAAGCGTCAGACGACCCTTGATGCTACCAGGGACAGAGTCGAGAAGTTGACGCAGGAAAACGAGAGGTTCCGCCGGCGGCAGGCAAGCCTGCAGTTCAGCATGCCATTCCCCTGGGTGGCCGGCGCGCTGGGCGTTTGTCTTCTGGCAGGATTCCTGTTCGGACTCTGGCTGGTGGATTATCGCAGCCGCAAGCGTCACGGCGGCATACGTATCTACTGATACCGGTCCGGCGATATGCCGCCGCGTTATGTCCCGATAACAACAAATACGTTCACCTCGCTCACGCTGATTCGTAAGGTCTGCCCCTGACCGCAAGCCCGACGAAGGACAGTTGTGAGCAACACTGCTGCAAACACGATAGCGCCACCGCTCGACACCGCACAGACGCAGAAAATGCTGGACGCGCTGGACGGCCTGACGCCGGACCAGTTGCAGTGGGTGAGCGGCTACCTTGCCGGGCTCGCTGCCCGGAGCGAGACTGCCGTACCGCCCGTTCCTCAGCCGGCGCCCGACCCGTCAAATACGTTGACCATCCTGTACGGCTCGCAGACAGGCAACGGTCGCGCGCTCGCCGAACAACTGCGGCAAGATGCCGCGAGTCGTGGCCTGGCCGTCAGTCTCTCGAGCCTGGCCGACTACAGGCCGGCCAATATCAAAAGGGAAAAACTCCTGAGCCTTATCGTGAGCACGCATGGCGAGGGAGAACCTCCGGATGACGCGGAACTCTTTCACGAGTATCTGTTTTCTTCCAAAGCACCGGAACTCGCAAAACTGAAATATTCCGTCCTTGCGCTGGGCGATAGCAGTTACGTCAATTTCTGCCAGACGGGGCGGGAACTGGATGCCCGACTGAGTGAACTCGGCGCCAGCAGATTCGTGCCGACGGTGGAATGCGATCTCGATTACGACGATGCGGCCGCAGCCTGGGCCGGGGCTGTTCTCGAGGGGCTTCCACGCCACCTGGTGAGTGTGCCCGAAGCGCCCAGGCTGCATGCCGTAAGGGCGCCGGCCGCGTTCAGCAGGCACCGTCCGTTCGAGGCGGAAGTCCTCACGAACCAGAAGATCACGGGCGCGAAGTCGACAAAAGATGTCCGTCATATCGAACTGTCCCTCGAGGGCTCGGGAATCAGCTATGAGCCCGGAGACTCCCTGGCGGTCGTGCCGGACAATCCGCCACGGCTGGTCGAGGAACTGCTCGAAGAGCTGGGGCTGTCCGGCGACGAAAAAGTCGGGATCGACGACAGGACCTTCAGACTCGAAGACGCATTGCGCAGTGAACTCGAAATCACGGCGCCGAGTCTGGGATTTCTCGAATCGTACGCGGCGCTCGCGAAATCGCGGGGTCTCGCGGACCTGCTCGAGCCGGACCACCGGGCCGTGTTGTCCGGTTACCTCGAGCACAGACAGATCATAGATATCGTGCGGGAGCACCCCGCCGCGATCGCGGCGGCCGAATTCGCCGCTTCCCTGAGAAAGCTTATGCCGCGGTCGTATTCCATCGCGTCCAGCCCGCTGGCGAACCCGGACGAGGTTCACCTGACGGTCGCGTCGGTGAACTACGAGGCTTTCGGCACGGAGCACTGGGGTGCTGCGTCCACCATGCTGGCCGACCGGGTCAGCGAGGGTGACACGGTATCGATGTTCGTAGAGCCCAATCCGAGGTTTCGTTTGCCCGCGGACGGCGACATCCCGGTGATCATGATCGGACCGGGAACCGGTGTCGCGCCGTTCAGGGCTTTCGTCGAGCACCGCGCCGAGCTGGGGGCGAGGGGCAGGAACTGGCTCATCTTCGGAGACCGGACATTTCACAGCGACTTCCTGTACCAGCTCGAATGGCAGCGCTTCCTGAAGCGCGGTGTATTGCATCGGATGGATGTCGCGTTCTCGCGCGACCAGGCTGACAAGGTCTATGTGCAGCACCGCATCGCCGAACACGGCGCCGAATTGCATGAGTGGTTGCACCAGGGCGCCGCAGTCTACGTCTGTGGGGACGCCAAACACATGGCTGGGGACGTTCACATTGCGCTGGTCGATGTCCTGGCGTCACACGGCAGTTTCGATGCCGACCGTGCCGAGGCGTATTTGAAGGACCTGCGCAGGGCAGGACGATATCAGCGCGATGTCTATTGAGCGCATCAAAGCCCGAAGTCGTCACCTGCGCGGCACACTCGTCGAGAGTCTGGAGGACCCGCTTACCGGCGCGATTGCCGAGGACGACACACAGCTGTCGAAATTCCATGGCGTCTACCAGCAGGATGACCGCGACGTCCGCAACGAACGAAAGCGGCAGCGTCTCGAACCGGCGTACAGCTTCATGATCCGCGCGCGAGTGCCCGGCGGCCTGTGCACGACCCGGCAGTGGCTGAACATGGACGAGATCGCGAGAACGCGGGCTAACGGCACGATCCGTTTGACGACCCGACAGGCATTCCAGCTTCACGGCGTCATCAAGGGCGGCCTCAGGCCCGCCATCCGGGACATCAATCAGGCGATGATGGACACGCTGGCGGCCTGCGGGGACGTGAATCGAAACGTCATGTGTTCGCCGATGCCGCCTGTGTCGGAGCTGCACCGACAGGTCCAGGAACATGCGGAGTCGCTGAGTGAACTCCTGACCCCGGCGACGGGCGCCTATCACGAGATCTGGCTGGACGGCAGGAAACTGCCGGACACGGGAGCCGAGGTCGAGCCGATATACGGCGATACCTACCTGCCGCGCAAGTTCAAGACGGCATTCGTGGTGCCGCCGCAAAACGATGTGGACGTTTATGCACAAGACCTCGGGTTCATCGCGATTACCGGGAACGGCAGTCTCCTCGGGTTCAACGTAACGGTCGGGGGCGGCATGGGCATGAGCCACGGCGAGACGCAGACCTATCCGCGGCTTGCCGATGTGCTGGGATTTTGCACGGCGGATGAGGTCAATGCCGTCGCCGAAGCCATCGTCACCACGCAGCGCGATTACGGTGACCGCGGAAATCGCAAACATGCGCGCCTGAAATACACGATCGACGATCGTGGCCTGGACTGGTTCAGGACCGAGGTCGAGCGCCGCCTGGGTTGGCGGCTCGGGGAACCGCGCCCGTTCGCGTTCGTCGGCAACGGCGACCTGTACGGCTGGCAACAGTCGACAGACGGTCGCTGGCACTACACGCTGTTCGTGCAGAACGGCCGCATCGCCGATATCGGCGAGCGCCTGTTGATGACGGGCCTCCGAAGAATAGCGAGGCTGCACAAGGGCGATTTTCGGCTGACGCCGAATCAGAACCTGATCATCAGCAATGTCTCGGAGGTCGACAGGAAACGCATCACCGGATTGTTGCGGGTATTTCGTATCGAGAACAGCCAGCACGCGAGCCTGCTGCGACTGCACTCGATGGCCTGCGTTGCATTCCCGACCTGCGGCCTCGCGATGGCCGAAAGCGAGCGTTATCTGCCCTCACTGATCGACCGAATCGACGAGCGGCTGGATGCGCACGGCATCGGCAACGAGGCGATTACGATCCGGATGACGGGCTGCCCGAACGGCTGTGCCCGGCCATACATCGCGGAAATCGGACTGGTCGGCAAGGGCCCGGGTCATTACAACCTGTATCTCGGGGCGGGCTTCGCCGGCGAGCGCCTGAACAGCCTCTATCGCGAGAACATCGACGAGCAGGAAATCATCGAATCCCTCGATCCTTTGTTCGCACGCTTCGGCGCCGAGCGCGAAGACGGTGAACGATTCGGCGACTTCGCCGTCCGGATCGGGGCGGTGGCTCCCGTTTCTGCCGGCAGGGACTTTCACGATGCGGCGTGACCACGAGATCATCGAACTCGACGAGTCGCGAAGCCGGCGTGCCGCAGAACTCGTTTGCAACCGCTCGCTGGAATCGATGTCGGCGGAGCAGAGGATAAGCTGGGCGCTGACCCACCTGCCGGGGAATCATGTCCTGAGTTCGAGTTTCGGCGCGCAGGCAGCAGTCATGCTGCACATGCTTTCCACACGGCGTCCGGATATACCCGTAATCGTCATCGATACGGGCTATCTGTTTCCCGAGACCTATCGCTTTATCGACGAGCTGACCAGCACACTTCACCTGAACCTGAAGGTTGTTCGCCCCGTGCTGTCCAGCGCCTGGCAGGAGGCTCGTTTCGGGCGGCGCTGGGAAGCGGGCGTCAAAGGCATCGAGGCCTACAACCGCGATAACAAGGTCATGCCGATGGAACGCGCCCTGGAGGCGCTCGGTGTCGGTACCTGGTTCGCGGGCCTGAGAAGAAGCCAGTCGCCGAGCAGGCGGGACATCCCTGTGGTGGCGTCATCCGGCGAGCGCTGGAAAGTCCATCCCATCGCCGACTGGAACGACCGCGACGTATATCGGTACCTGAAGGGGAACGACCTGCCGTATCACCCCTTGTGGGACAAGGGCTACGTCTCGATCGGCGACACTCACACGACACGGTCGCTGGCCGACGTATCGAGCAGCGAGGAGACGAGATTCTTCGGCCTGACGAGAGAATGCGGCCTGCACGATATGGATTTCGGGCGATCGGCTTAGGCAGCAGCCGACAAATCGTCCGCGCAGCCGCCTCGGACAGGCAGCGTCGTGTCGCGGAACAGCAAATCGATTTCCTCCTGTTCCTGGGCTCTCGCGGCCTCGTCGATCTGCCGCGCGTCGATGTGCGGCGCGAACAGCCTTATGAAGTCGAGCATGTATCGGCGCAGCACGGCGTCCCTGCGGAAACCGATCCAGGTCGTGCTGCGGGGAAACAGGCCCTCCGCATCGATCGCGGTGAGGTCTTCATTGTCTTCGCACTCGTGCGCCATGCTCGCCACGATGCCGACACCGAGTCCCATTCGGACGTAGGTCTTGATCACATCGGCGTCGCGTGCGGTAAAGACGACATCGGGTATCAGGTTCTGCTCTGCGAACGCCTTCTTGAGCGAGGACTCGCCGCCGAAACTGAAGACATAAGTCACCAGGGGATGAACGGCGAGATCACCCAGGCTCAGTTTTCGATCAAGCGCCGCGAGTTCGTGGTCGTTCGGCACGAGAATCGTACGGTCCCAGCGATAGCTCGGTATCAGGAGGAGATCGCTGAACAGATGGTTCGATCCCGTGGCGATAGCGAAGTCGATTTCCCTGGCGGCAACCATGTCGGCGATCTGCTCCGACGTGCCCTGATGCAGGTTGAGGCTCACGCCCGGGTAAAGTTGTCTGAATGCCTTGACAACCTCGGGCAAGACATAACGCGCCTGAGTGTGGGTCGTGCCGATCGATAGAGTGCCTTCTTCTTCCTGGTAATAGTCCGATGCCAGGTTTCGAATGTTCTCGACCTCCTGCATGATCAGCCTGGCCCGATCGATGACCTGGTGACCCGCAGCCGTAATACCTTCGAGGCTCTTTCCCTTGCGCGTAAACAGTTGCAGGCCGAGTTCTTCCTCCAGCAGCTTCAGCTGCTTGCTGACCCCCGGCTGAGACGTGTACAGGCGATCGGCGGCTGCCGTAATGTTCAGGCCGTTATCGACGATCGCGAGCAGGTACTTTAGCTGTTGTAATTTCATCGGACTCGGTCGTGTCCGTCCCCGTCCCCGTTGTTTATGCCGACCCGATCTAGGACAAGCTCGAAGGCCAAACGTTTCAGGCAACGCCGCTCTCCTGTCGCCGGCGTGGCCGGCTAGTATGCCGAGACCGAGACGTCTTGACAATTTTCCCAGTGAAAACCGGCACATAGATGCAAATGAAACATATAACGTACCGCTATAAGAGCAGAAACATTCATTATTTTTTGAGCGGACACGCAGTCTATATATTGGTCAGCCTCGTTACGGGGCTGAATTCGTGGACTACCTTCCCGCTTTTTTGAACATAAGAGACAAAGCCTGCCTGCTGGTCGGTGGCGGAGTCGTCGCGTCGCGGAAGGCGGAGTCGTTGCTGGCCGCCGGCGCCAGGCTGACCGTCGTCGCGCCGGACATCGGTCCCGAGCTCGAGTCCCGGGCCGCCTCGGGACGGATCACTCATCTGCCCAGACGCTTCAGGATGGCCGACATGGAAGGTCACTGGCTGGTTGTCAATGCCAGCGATGACCCGGAGACCGGGCGCCGGGTGTTCGAGGCCGCCGCAGAGGCCCGGATCTTTTGCAACTCGGTCGATGATGTGGCGAACTGCAGTTACGTGATGCCTGCGTTCGTCGATCGCAGTCCCGTGATCGTGGCGGTATCGAGCGGCGGCGCGGCTCCACTACTCGCGCGAAAGATTCGCGCGCAGATCGAGACGATCCTGCCGAAACGCATCGGTCAGCTCGCCACCCTTGCCGGTGAATGGCGCGCGCGCGTAAAGAAACGAATTCGCGATTCTCTGGGCCGGCGGCGATTCTGGGAACAGGTATTCGATGGTCCGGTTCGCGACGAAGTGCTCGCCGGCCGCAGGCAATCGGCCCGGGAGATGATGGCGTCTCTGCTCGACCGGGGCACGCGCTCGATACGGAAGGACGGCGAGGTATGGCTCGTCGGCGCGGGTCCCGGCGACCCCGGCCTGTTGACGATACGGGCACTCGGGCTGATACAGCGCGCGGATGTCATCGTGCATGACCGGCTGGTCTCGAAAGAGATTCTGGCACTGGCAAGACGTGACGCCGGGACGATCCCGGTGGGGAAAACGCCGGGAGGCAAGTCAACGACGCAGGAAGACATCAACGAATTGCTGATACGACTGGCTCGTGATGGCAAACGGATCTGCCGGCTCAAGGGCGGTGACCCGCTCATTTTCGGTCGCGGCGGCGAAGAGATGGATGCGCTGGAGCAAGCCGGCATTCGATTTCAGGTCGTTCCGGGTATCACCGCGGCGGCCGGCTGCGCGGCGTATGCCGGCATTCCGCTGACGCACCGGGACATGTCGCAATCGGTCGCCTTTCTGACCGCTCACGGCAAGGACTCCGTGGACCGGCTCGACTGGCGCTCACTGGCGCGGGACCGCCAGACCCTGGCGCTGTACATGGCCGTCCGTCGCTTCGGCGACATTCAGAGCCATCTGATCGGGCACGGCCGCGACCCGCAGACGCCGATAGCGATCGTCGAGCGTGGCACGACCGATCAACAGAGAGTCATACACGGCCGTCTGGATGAACTGAGCGGGCTTGCCGGGCGGTATGACATCGCCGCGCCCGCGATTCTGGTGATCGGCGAGGTAGCAAAATTCGCGATGGGCCGGAACCGGTTCGAAGAACTGCCTGCCGGGCAGACAGCGCCGGCGCCTGCCGCGGCCTGCTGATTTCAGGACCGCTCATCTCACAGAGGACCCAAGATGATCTACGACAACATTCTCGACACGATCGGCGATACCCCAATCGTCCGCCTTCATCGAATCGTTCCCGATCATGTGGACATGTATGTAAAGGTGGAGTCATTCAACCCGATGGCGTCGGTCAAGGACCGGCTCGCGTTTGCCATCATCAATGACGCGGAGAACCGCGGACTGCTGAAGCCCGGTCAGACGGTTGTGGAAGCGACATCGGGGAATACCGGGATCGCGCTCGCGATGGTTTGCGCCGCGAAAGGCTATCCGTTCGTTGCCACCATGGCCGATTCGTTTTCCGTCGAACGTCGAAAGATCATGCGCGGACTCGGCGCGAAAGTCATACTGACGCCGGCATCCGAAAGAGGCACCGGGATGGTCAGAAAAGCCGAGGAACTTGCGAAAGAGCACGGCTGGTTTCTGGCGCGGCAGTTCGAAAACCTGGCCAATCCGGAGTATCACCGCAACACGACGGGACCCGAGATTCTCCGGGATTTCGCAGGCAGGCGGCTGGACTACTGGGTCACGGGCTACGGCACCGGCGGGACGATGACCGGCGCAGGTGAGGTCATCAAGCTCGCGCGGCCCGAGGTGACGATCGTCGCGACCGAGCCGGCCGGTGCGTCGCTGCTCGCCGGCGGCGACTGGAATCCGCACAAGATTCAGGGCTGGACGCCCGATTTCATTCCCGACGTGCTGAATCGCAACGTATTCGATGCGCTCATTCCGGTCACGGACGACCACGCCATCGAAGTGTCGCGCCGGCTCGGCGCAGAAGAAGGCATCTTCGTCGGCATCTCCTCCGGTGCCACCCTGGCGGCCGCCCTTCAGGCGGCCGAACACGCCGAAGAAGGCTCCGTGCTCCTGGCAATGTTGCCGGATACCGGCGAGCGTTACCTGAGCACGCCGCTGTTCGACGGGGTCAACGAAGGGTCGGACCAGGAGTGGCTGGAAGCGGTCGCTGCCTGAACCGACGGTAGCAGGCGTAATCCACTGAAAAAGAAGGAGGAATCACCTTCAGCTGAGACATGAGTCACAGCCGTCCCGGCGGTTGCGTGGCATGGTAGGTCAGAACCCGGATAAAAGGGAGCTGCCCGCCCGTGACCGCAGAGGTGCACAACTTCGCAACGAGAAAAAACATCGGCTCGGCCAAGGGACTGCTGCAGTCGCTGGTACCCCGGGCTCAGTGCTTCTGCTTTTACGATCTCTCACGTAGCTGTGTATGGAGCAGCGACGGCGTCGACGATTACGAGATCGACAATTACATAGCCGACCTGCCTGACGACATCGTTGCGGGAATACTGCCTGATTCGAACCTGTTGCGGCGCACGCTGACCTCCGGACGGACACTGCTCGTATTACCGGTCTATGGCGAAACGGATGACGGACTCGGCCTGCTGGTGACGGTGTTTTCGAAAAATGCAGGCAAGTCCTCCTGGTTTAATCCCAGTCTGCTGAAAAACATTCTGCTGCCCGCGGTGCAGGTCATCGGCGAGAGCCTGCGCCTCAATCAGGAGCTGGGCGAGGCGGCAGATCGGGCCGACGTTGCCGAGAGAGAACTCGAACTCGTCTACAAGGTCGATGAAAAGATTCACGGCGTGTCACGAAGCCACGCCGGCCTCGCGCAGCTGATCGGGCAAAGCGGCCGCTTTCTCGGAATCGCATACAGTGTTTTGCTCCTGCCCTCGAAGCGCATTCGGATCAGCGCCACGCACTCGAGCTGGAAGCATGTCAACAGGAAAGCGCTGGACAAGTACATCATCGAGCAATTGTTTCCGAAACTCGAAGGTCAGCGAACGCCGATGATTTTCGAAGTACCGCCTGTCGACGGTTCGGACAACGTTGCCGACCAGGGCTATCAGACGATGCTGTGCCCACTCATTGACAAAGGCGGAAACATCGAGGGCGTGCTGGCGCAGCTCGCGCGCGTCAACAAAAAACCCTTCGACGCATGCCACATGCGATTCATGTCGCACATCGTACGCAAGATCGAATACGTCATCGAACAATCTTTCGATGTCATGACGGGACTCATGAACCGATCGGGGTTCGAGGCGCAACTACATGAATCGATGAAATCTCTGATCGGCAACGAAGACCAGCACCAGATCATCTATTTCGATCTGGACAACCTTCAGCTCGTCAACGATACCTTCAGTCGCGAGGCCGGCGACGAAGTCATCGTACGTTTTTCGCAGATGCTCGAGGAGGAACTACCCGGTAACGCCGTTGCGACGCGTCTTACCGGCGACGACTTCGCGATTCTGCTGACGCACAGCACGGTCGAGGCAGCGCTCAACCTGACGACCGCCGTTCGCACCAAAGGAGAAATGCTTCGGTATCTGCAGGGAGACAAGTCTTTGCAGGTCACCGTCAGCATTGGCATTTCGAGTTTTGATTCCAGGACGCCCGACATCGCGGACGCGTTGACGGCCGCGCGAATCGCCTGCGACGCCGCCAAGGATCACGGGCGCGACCGGGTGGAAGTGAATGACCAGGACAATCAAAGCATCATTCGTCGCTACGATGACATGCAGCTCGTCTCGGAGATTCAGCAGACGCTGGATGCCGATCGCTTCGAGCTGCAAGCCCAACCGATCGTGTCGTTGGCAGACAAGGACGACTTCGGTCGATTCGAGATCCTGCTGCGGATGAAAGACAGGAGGGGCAACAGGGTTTCGTCGGACGCCTTTTTCTCGGCTGCCGAACGATACCAGCTCATGCCGCAGATCGATCGATGGGTGGTTTCCACGACATTGTCCAAACTCGGCGAACACACGGAATACCTGGAGGGAGCGGAGGCGAGTTTTGCCATCAATCTGTCGGGCCAGTCCCTGGGGGACGACGAGATTCTCAAGTTCATCGAGGATGAGATCGAAAGCAGCGGCGTGCCGGCCGGCTCGCTTTGCTTCGAGGTGACGGAATCGGCGGCAGTCTCCAACCGGGAAAAGGCGCAGGCTTTTATCGACACACTGCGCAAGCGGGGATGCAAATTCTCGCTCGACGATTTCGGCGCGGGGTTGAGCTCGTTCGCCTACCTCAAGAATTTCAATGTCGATACTCTGAAGATCGATGGCAGTTTCATCCGTGACATCACCGACAACAGGATTTCGGAGTCAATGGTGGCTGCTATCACGCAGGTAGCCAAAGTAATGAAACTCGAGACGGTGGCCGAGTATGTCGAAAGCAAAAAGACCAAGAACCTGATCACGAAGCTCGGCGTCGACTTCGCCCAGGGTCATGCCGTCGGCAAGCCCGTCGCTATCGACGAGGTTTTGAAAGGCCTGACCGAGCGAGAGCAGTCCTCGACCGCGTGAATTCGGGCCAGGCGGTCAGATGACGCCTGACTCCAGGCCGGCGGCCATCGTCATCCCGAGCTCCTCGCACTCGATCAGCCGTGACTCGTCGAAGTCGCCGGCAATCAGCACCGGCTCCTGCACCTGCCTGACGGACAGCCCGGTGAGAATCCGGGAGATGCTGCTGATCGCCCCGGTGCCGTCGTTGCCCGCGCGCACGAACAGCGCGTAAGGCATGCCGCCGACCTTGTCTTCGCAGGGGTAATAGATGCGGTCGAGAAAGTATTTCATCGCGCCGCTCATGTAGCCGAAATTCTCCGGCGTTCCGAGGATCAGGCCATCGGCCCACAGCACGTCGTCCACCGAGGCTTCGAGCGCATCGCACACGCGCACCTCGACACCCTCGATGTCCGGATGCGTGGCACCGCGAACGACCGCGTCCGCCATCTTGCTGGTGGTGCCGGACTGCGAGTGAAATACGATCAGGAGATGCTTCGATTCAGCCATAAGCCGGGCCCGATTCGATAGACTTGCCGCGATGAAGTCCAAGCTGATCGCCAGTCTACCGGACGAGCTCAATGGCGTCGTGTCGCACTGGTTCGATCACCTGGCATCTTGCCACCCGGACGCGATCGGGGCTATCCGGAGTAATGAGGCGTTCTCATCGGACCTGACCCGGCTGGTCGCCTGCAGCGAGTTTGCCGCCGATACCATCGTCCGCGAATGGCCCTGGGTCTTATCCTGCGGCAAGAACAAAGGCTTCAGGCGGCCGCCGGACGCCCGGGCGCTGGATTCCTTCGTGGCCGAGGTTGCCGAACGCACTGACGATGTCGACACGGTCAAACGCCGCCTCAGGCAATTTCGCAACCGCTGGCTTCTGCACGTGCTGTGGCGCGATATCTGCGCGGAGGCCGGTCTCGCGGACACCCTCGGGGCGCTCACCGATCTGGCCGACAATCTCATTGCCGCGTGCACTACGTATGCAACCACGGAGACGCAGAAACGATTCGGCAAGCCGCGAAACGATGCCGGCGGGGAGATCCCGGTGGTGGTCCTCGCGATGGGCAAGCTCGGCGGCCGGGAGCTGAATTTCTCGTCCGATGTCGACCTGATCTTCCTCTACCCCGACGGGGGGGAGACCGACGGCCGCCGCCGCATCAGCGCACACGAGTATTTCACCCGCCTGACCCGGCAGATCATCGCGTTGCTGGACGAGGTGACCCCCGACGGCTTCGTTTTTCGGGTAGACACCAGGCTCAGGCCCTTCGGCGACAGCGGACCGCCGGTCGTCAGCTTTGCGGCGCTGGAATCCTACCTGCCCCAGCACGGCCGGAGCTGGGAGCGATACGCCTACATCAAGGCCCGGATCACCGGTGCGGCCGTCAGCGACGAAGTAGCCGAAGAACTCATGGTCAACCTGATAGAGCCGTTTGTGTACCGGCGCTACATCGACTTCGGTGTGCTCGAGGCCATGCGCGAGATGAAAGCGCTGGTCGCCGCGGAGGTACGGAACAGGGAGCTTGCCTCCAATATCAAGCTCGGCCCCGGCGGCATCAGGGAAGTCGAATTCATCGTCCAGTCCCTGCAACTGGTTCGCGGCGGCAGTGACCGGACGCTGCGTTGCCGCGAGTTGCAGGTCGCCCTGCCGCGCCTCGCGCATAACCGGGGCCTGACTCCGACCGCCGTGGATGAGTTGCAGGGCGCCTACACTTTTCTGCGGCGTCTCGAAAACTCGATCCAGGCCCTGCGCGATCGGCAGTCGCACGATCTGCCGACCGATCCGACGGACCGGGCAAGACTCTGTCTCGCGATGAACTATGCGGACTGGGACTGCCTGCTCGCGGATCTCGACGGGCACCGCGGCAACGTCAATCGGCATTTCGACAGCGTGCTGTTCGGCAGCGACCGCCCGGAATCGCGATCGACGGTGGCGATCACGATCGCCGAACGCTGGGCCGCGCCGGCGACCGCCGCACAGTGGCGCGACGTACTCCAGCAGCAGGGATTCGGACAGGCCGGCGAACTCTCGGAAATCCTGACGCAGTTTCAGTGCGCGCCGCTGACTAAGCAAATCGACGAGCCCGCCCGGCAGCGGCTGGACCAGTTCATGCCGAAGCTGCTGTTACGGCTTCGGGAACAGCCGGAACCATTGCAGACCCTGCGACGGGTCCTCGACATCGTCGAGCGGATCCTGCGGCGCAGCGCCTACGTGGCGCTGCTGAACGAGAATCCGCTGGCACTGGAGAGGCTCGTGAGCCTGAGCCGAAGCAGCGCCTACATCGCCGGGCAGATCAGCCGTCATCCGCAGCTGATGGACGAGTTGCTCGACCCGCGCGCGGGCGCGCCGTCGGCGGAGGAGATGGCCGGGGAACTCGAACAGCGTATAACGCGTCTCGGCACGACTGACAGCGAGCAGCGAGTGGAGGCGCTGGGGCAATTTCAGCGGGCGACCCTGTTTCGCATCGCGGTCGCCGATTTCGGCGGTGAGCTGCCGATTATGAAGGTCAGCGACCGGCTGACCGATCTCGCCGAGCTGATCCTGAACAAGGCGCTGGATACCGCTTATGCGGACCTCGTCGCGAAGCATGGCGAGCCAGGGTCCGCCGGCTTCGGGGTCATCGCCTACGGCAAGTTCGGCGGCATCGAATTGTCATACCGCTCGGACCTCGATCTCGTGTTCCTTCACGAATCGCCTCGGCCGGGCGAGTCCGGGCAGATGACCGACGGCGGCAAGCCGCTCGAGATCAGCGTTTTCTTCGGCCGGCTGGTGGGCCGGCTGGTGCACTTTCTGACCACACAAACCGGCTCCGGCGCCCTCTACCAGGTCGACACCCGGCTGCGGCCCAGCGGGCGGTCGGGCCTCCTGGTGACCAGCGTCGAGGCATTCGAACGGTATCAGGAGGAGAACGCGTGGACCTGGGAGCACCAGGCCCTGTTGCGCAGCAGGCCCGTCGCAGGCAGCGCCCGGGTGGCGAGGGAGTTCGAGAGAGTACGTGCCGAGACACTCCGGAATCGCGTGCGCCGTAACAGCCTGCTGGCGGACGTCCTGTCGATGCGCGACAAGATGCGTGACCGGCTGGACCGGAGCGACTCCGACTCATTCGATCTCAAGCAGGGCGCCGGCGGCATCGGCGACATCGAGTTCATCGTGCAGTACCTCGTTCTCAGGCATGCAAAGGCGCATCCCGCCGTCATCCACTATCCCGACAACATCCGTCAGCTCGGCACGCTGGCAGCGGCAGCCTGCCTGGCCGAGGCGGATGCCGTGCAACTACAGGACATATACAAGAAGTACCGGTCCCGGCTGCATCATCTCGCCCTGGACGAGAAACCGCCCCTGGTGCCGGACGGGGAATTCGCCGCGGAAAGAAAGTTCGTGACCGGCATCTGGAA
>JBHHWI010000035.1:0-25795 GCA_046756445.1 Woeseia sp.
GCGAGCAGCTCGTCGTCGGCGTTCAGGATGAGTGATCCGGAATTCTCGACGGCCCGGCTGACGATCCACTTGACGTCCAGGAGCTCATTCAGGTTTTGCGAGCCGAAGTCGCCGAGATGATCCTCCGCGACATTGGTGATCAGCGCGGCGTCGGCTTTGGCGACGCCCAGTCCACGCCGCAGCAGTCCGCCACGTGCCGTCTCCAGAATGGCCAGATCGACGTCCCGCTGGCGCAACACCGTTCTCGCGCCGCCGGGCCCCGACCAGTCGCCACGGTCGATGATCCGGTCGTTGACCGCGATCCAGTCGGTCGAACTCAGACCGACGTTCCTGCCGGCCGCGCGGGCGATATGCATCGACAGCCGGACCGTGGTGGTCTTGCCGTTGGTACCGGTGATCAGGCCGACGGGAATGTCGTGCAGCCCTTCCCAGGGAATGTCGTCGGGATTCGGGATGTCGCGTACCGGCCACGTGACCGAGCCGCTGCCGAGGCCGACCGATACTTCATCGTCATCGCTGAGGAAGGAAACGCCGTGGTTATCGGCGGATCTTTCGAGTGTCATCAGCCCGGGATTGGCTTCTTCCGCAATCTCTGCGCGGATGCGATCGAGGGTTTCGTCGAAGTCGGGAGTGCCCGCCCCGTTGAATTCGCCGTCGCAACACGCCCAGGCCCATTCGTTGATCTCCGATGCCGCATACAGCGCATCGATCGGCGCCGAGAAAGCCAGGCTCACCCCTTCGGACAGGCGCCGGCTGCAGGTGGACTCCCCTTCCCAACCAACGGCGTCGAGCATGCGGCGGATGTTCTTCTTCCAGAAAGGGACGAGTGTTGCCGCTTCTGTTTCATCGCAGCGCACGTCGAGGATCGAGCCGGGCTTGTCCCAAAGCAGGCTCGGTCCTGTCAGCCGCCGCGCGTCAATGTACTCCATCGGCCGATATCAACGTCTAATCGCCGGCTTCCCTGGCGATCCTCACGCCGCGTTCGTCGCTGATGATCTCGAGGTCATCACGGAAACTGAAGTCCTCGACTTCCGGCAGTCCGATATTCACGGACGAGCGCTTGGGCGCGTCCTCTAGCCTGGCGCCTGAATTGAAATAGATGATCTGCTTCCAGGTCCGCTTGATGGCGTCTGCCAGTATGAGGATCAGGTCGCCGGGTTCGGCAGCCTCCAGCGCTCTCGTCGTCGCCTCCTGCTCGTCCGGTATGACTTCGATCTTGTCGGCCGATACGCCCTCTTCGAGCAGTCTGTTCTTGATCATGACGGCGACTTCGTCGGAACCGCGGCCGCGCCGGTTGTCGTCGCAGCGGCAGATGAACAGATCGAAGTGTCCGGCGGCAATCCCGGCAATCTCGCGGATGTCTTGGTCTCGCCGGTCACCGGGTGCAGACACGACGACGATGCGTTTCCCTTCCGGTTCGAAGCGATCGACCAGATCGCACATCGCCCTCACTGCCGCCGGGTTATGCGCGTAATCGAGGATGACCTTGAAGGGGTGCTCGTCGTAGATGTTCATGCGGCCGGGCGTCTGGAAGAAGGTCGCATCGAAGGTCCGCAGCCCGTGGCGGATATCCTCGAGCCCGATATTCATGTTGTAGGCAAGCGCCGCGGCGAACATCGCGTTCTGCACGTTGTGGATCGCCCGGCCCTCGATCGTCGCGGGGATCAGATGCGTCCACAGGAGCGGGATATGACTCTCGTTGTCATAGATCGTAATCATGTGGCCGTTCATGCCTTCCTCGAGCACGAAGGCTTGTCCGCCGGCGCGAATATGCTGTTTGACCAGCGGGTGCCCGGGATTCATGGTCACGTAGCAGAGTGTCTTCGCGTCGGTGTAGTCCGCCATCTGGAGACAAAGCGGATCGTCCGCATTGAGAACAGCCGCGACTTTGGCGATCTCGATGGGGACTCGCTTTATCTCCGCGAGCTGCCCGAGCGTGTCGATGCCCTTGAGCCCCAGATGATCGGCCGCGACGTTGAGACAGGCCGCGACATCGCACTCCTGGAACCCCAGTCCGCCGCGCAGCATGCCGCCACGCGCGGTCTCCATGACGGCCGCATCGACGGACGGGTCGCGGAGGATCATCTTCGCCGAAATCGGGCCGGTCATGTCGCCGGGGACGCTCAACTGCCCGTCGATATAGACGCCGTCCGTCGATGTCAGCCCGACCGTGAACCCGCACATCTTCAGGACATGCGCAAGCATGCGCGATGTGGTCGTCTTGCCGTTGGTGCCGGTCACCGCGGCGATCGGGATGCTGCTGGGCGCATCGGGCGGAAACAGCATGTCGAGCACCGGGCCGGCGACGTCCCTGGGCGTCCCCTCGCTGGGTGCGACATGCATGCGGAAGCCGGGTCCGGCGTTGACTTCGCAGATGCCGCCGCCCGTTTCCCGGTACGACTCGGTGATGTCTCTGGTCAGGAAATCGACCCCGCCGATATCGAGGCCGATCGCCTTGATCGTGCGTATGGCCATCTCCCGGTTATCGGGATGAATCGTGTCCGTGACATCGATGGCCGTGCCGCCCGTCGACAGGTTGGCTGTCTTGCGCAGATAGACGGTCTCGCCTTTTTTGGGGACCGTATGGTGATCGTAGCCCAGCTTTGTCAACAGACGGTCCGCCTGGTGATCCAGTTCCAGCCGCGTCAGCACTTTCTCGTGACCGACACCGCGGCGGGGATCCTGGTTGACGATGTCGACCAGGTCTTCGATCGTGTGCCTGCCATCGCCGACGACGTGGCCCGGCACGCGTTTCGAGGCGGCGACGAGTTCACCGTTGACGACCAGCAGGCGATGATCGTGTCCCTCGAGATAAGACTCCACGATGACGTTGCGGCCGTGTTCTCTGGCCTTGTCGAACGCGGTCTCGACCTCGTCGCCGGTCTTCAGGTTGATCGATACGCCGCGGCCATGGTTGCCGGCCAGCGGCTTGACGACCACGGGAAAGCCGATGCGTTCGGCCGCGCGTTTCGCGTCGCTCGAGCTCCTTACCATTCGCTGTTTGGGCACCGGCAGGCCGAGATCGCGCAGGATGCTGTTGGTTTCCTCCTTGTCCGATGCAAGCTCCACCGCGATGTTGCTGGTGTTGCCGGTCGTGGTCGCCTGTATGCGATGCTGGTACCTGCCGTGTCCGAATTGCACCAGGCTTTGCCGGTTCAGGCGGATCCACGGAATGCCGCGTTGCTCCGCTGCACGCACCAGCGATGCCGTGCTCGGGCCGAATGCGCGGCGTTGCGCGTAGCGGATGAAGCCGTCGCGCGCTTGGGCGAACTCCCAGTCGTCGCCCGGCCCGTCCTCGGGCTTCACCGTATCGGGCAGGAGACTGTGAATCAGCTCCAGTGACAGGTTGCTGGCTTCCCGGCCGACGGCGTCGTCGTGATATTGGAAAACCATGTTGTACAGGCCAGCCTGGCCGTCGATCGACCGAGTGCGGCCGAAGGTGACCGGGTAGCCTGCGATATTCTGCAGCTCGATCGCGAGGTGCTCCATGACATGCCCGAGCCAGGTGCCCTCGTCCTCGTTGAGCCGGCGTACGAAGCCGCCCGGCTCCTTGTATGAGCAGCCGTGCTCCTGCAGGCCCGGGAGACTCTCGAGCAGCGGCTGGACGAAGTCATCGCCCAGACGGCCCGTCGGCCACTCCTCGAGCTCGCCGAGATCGAGCACATGCCGGATAACGGGGAAGTGCGCGTAGATGTTCGGCCCGACATAGACGTTGGTGCTGACGATTTTCATGAGCCGCGCTCTATCATTGTTCTTCCGGCTCTGCGATTGCCTCCCGCGTAGCGATCTCGAAGCGGCCGCCTGCTATCAGTATATGCAGTTTTACGTCGATCAGGCTAACGGGCTCGCCGCGCTGCGCCCTGTCCATTGATGAATAGCTCAGGTTGGTGGGGTCGATGATCGTGAGCCCGCCGCTGCCGATGACCTCCAGGCAGTCGCCGGGCTTGATGAACGCCGCCGTGTCCTCGTCCAGGCCGATGCCGACCGCGAACGGATTGTAGGCCAGCGCCGTCAGCAACCTGCCCAGCCTGTCCCGCTGACGAAAATGCTGATCGATGATGAAGCTGTTGGTCAGTCCCAGGCCGGGAGCCATGGTCACCATGTCCGGGCTGGGCGTGCTGCCCTCGTCGCCGCCGGCAATCATGTGCTCGGGCATGAAAGCGGCGCCGGCGGAGGTCCCGGCCACATGCATGCCGGCGGCGTTCCGGCGACGGATCATCTGCGCGACCGGCGTGCCGCCCAGCGTCGTCGACAGACGCAGCTGGTTGCCGCCGGTCATGAAAACGCCCTGGGCGCCCTCGATGTAGTCCAGGAATTTCTGTGAGTGGCAGTCCTCGCGCGTACATATCGGCAACACGCGCGCATGCTTGATGCCGAGGTTGCGAAACAGTTTCTCGTAGTTGCGGCCGGTGTTTTCGAGTTCCGAGGCAGTCGGGATGATCGCGATGCGCGCCGATCTGCCGCCGCAGACCTCGACGAAGCGGTCCAGGATCTCGGGGTTGTGGAACTTCTCCTCGGCGCCGCCGATCGGTATGATGTAGCCGCGCCCGGCGTGATTCGAGTGGTTCGACGGGCTCATTATTGTGCGGTCCCGTCCCGGCCTTCGAACTGGCCGTATATCTGTTGATGACCGTCTCTGACGTGCCAGATGCCGGCGACCATCACATCGCTGACATCGTCATTGTCGTCGAGCACGATGAAATCGGCGGCGCACCCGGCCTTGACGCGGCCCCGGTCGTGCAGCCGCAGAATGTCGGCGACATTCGACGTGAAAGCGGGCAATACCCGCTCCAGTGGCGCGTCCATCTCGAGCAGCTTCTTCAGTGTCTGCGGCAGCCTCGCCGCCTGCCCGATGTCCATCTCCTCGACTTCCCCCTGATCATTGAACACCGGCAGGCAGCCGCCGCCGTCGGAGCTGATCGTTATCCTGTCCGGCGGCGCGCCGGACTCGAGATACCTGAGCAGGGCATCCTCCGCCGGCCACGCGTCTTCGTCATCTGCAACGGGGAAGGCCGTGATATCGACCGTGCTGCCGCCGCGGGCGAGATCGAGCGCCTCGTCAAACAGCGCTTTGCTGCGGTTGACATGCGTCGGATTGAAGACGCGTGCCGGCAGTTCGCTCAGGGCCAGCGCCTGGCGAACCAGCTCGAGGCCGCGCTCGCCGTCACCGAGGTGCAGGTGAACGATGCCGGCCTTGCCGGAGATCATCCCCGCGACATGAGCATCGCTCGCGATTCGCAGCAGTTCATCACGTGTCGGCTGGCTGGAGCGATGGTCGGAGAGCGCCAGCTCGCCGATGCCGATCACCGGGTCGAGATAAACGATGTCATCGCGGACGCTGCCTGTCAGCGTGACCGGCGGCAGGTGATAACCGCCCGTGTGGCACCAGGCGCCGATGCCGTCTTCCCTGAGCGCCCTGGTCTGGGCCAGCAGTCCCCGGGTATCCCGCGTCGTGTCGTCGGTGCCGAGCACGCCGACTACGCTGGTTACACCGGCCCGCGTCAAATCGCTGAGCGGCACCGGCGGGACCCGACTGCCGAAGCCCGACTCGCCGCCACCGCCGGTGACATGCGCGTGGCCGTCGACGAATCCCGGTATCAGCCGCCGCCCGTCGATGTCCGTGACGATCGCGTGTGGGGCGGACGCTGCCTCCCGGTCCCGGCTGATCGACAACACCTGGCCCGCGCCGACACTCAGGTGGCAGACACCCAGATCTTCCGGCGCAAATGCGCGCGCATTGGTGAGTATTTGAAGCAAGGAATCGTCCCGGGGCAAAAAGGGGCGATAGTTTACACTAGCCGGATTTGGGGAGTGAATCCGGATGCGCGGCGAGTCCCTGCTGGGCAAGAAGACCGGTTACCCGATGACCTATTCACCGGATCTGCTCCGTTCGATTCCACGCGCGGACAGCCGGCGAGTGATCGGACTCACGAGCGAATTGCCGTTTCAGGGAGAGGACGTCTGGAATGCCTATGAATTGACCTGGCTCAATGTCAAGGGCAAACCGCAGGTCGCGACCGCCGAATTCCGCGTGCCCGCTGCCTCGCCCTCGATCATCGAATCGAAGTCGATGAAGCTGTACCTCAATTCGCTCTCGATGACGAGATACGGCGAAGCGGATGCCGTGGCACAGACGATTGTCACGGATCTGAGCCGGGCTGCCGGGGCCGCCGTGTCCGTCGAGCTCTACTCACTGGCCGAAACAGGTGGCATTCTCGATCTGCCCGGCACCTGCATCGACGAGCTCGACGTCGAATGCTCGAGCGCCGGCGTCGATCCCGGTCTGCTGGGGCCCGGCCGGGGTGACACCGTGTCGGAGGCGTTACATTCGCATATTCTGCGAACACTCTGCCCGGTCACCGGTCAGCCGGACTCGGCCAGCATCCTGATTCGCTATCAGGGACGGCGGCTCGACCGGGGCGCCCTGCTCCGTTACCTGGCGTCCTATCGCAATCACGCGGACTTCCACGAGAGCTGCGTCGAGCGCGTATTCCTCGACATACAAGACCGCTGCAAGCCTGAACGACTCACGGTCTATGCGCGCTACAACCGCCGAGGCGGCCTCGACATAAACCCCTTCCGCAGCGATTTCGAGTCAGGCGCCGACAACGTCCGTCTGCGGCGGCAATAGACGCAACAAAGGGCGCCAACCGGCTTTTGCCTGCCCGCCTGTTTCTGCTTGCTGACCAGCAGGTCATTTATTATACTACTGACTCATCAGTCAGTAAGGCGAAAAAGCGATGCCGGAGCCACGATTCAGGCGGCGCAAGGAGGCGCGGCCGGCAGAGATCACCCGGGCCGCACTGGAGGCTTTTGCCGAGCAGGGCTACGCGGCGACGCGCGTCGACGACGTCGCCAGGCGTGCCGGAGTCAGCAAGGGCCTGCTCTACCTGTATTTCAGGACCAAGGAAGAACTGTTCAAGGCGGTCATACGCAGCGTCGTGGTGCCGCGAATCGACGCCCTCAAGTCCAGCATCGCCGATACCGAGCTGTCGGCGGAAGAATTCCTGCGGGGACCGTTCCTCGACTTTATCCGGAAGTTGCCGGACTCGCCTGCGCGTATCGTCGTCCGTCTGCTGATTGCCGAGGGGCCGAAGCACCCGGACCTGACCGCGTATTACCACGATCAGGTCATATCCGGGGGCCTGGCCGCGCTGAGGCAGTTGATCGGCCGCGGCGAGCAAGACGGAGCGTTCCGCGCAACGCGCCTCGGTGAGTTTCCGCAACTCCTTATCGCCCCCGTGTTGATGTCGATGATCTGGAAGACCCTTTTTCAGCGGCAGCATCCTCTGGACACCGACAAACTCCTGGAGACGCACATCGAATTGGTTTTGCGAGCGATCAGGGCGGACGCAGACGGAGGAGCGGAGTGACACCGCGGCGATCACTCCCTCTGCTGTGGATCTGCGTGAGCCTGCCCGGTTGCGATTCTTCCGGCGACGAGGCGCGGGTTGTGGGCCAGCTGGAGTCGGACCGGATCGAGATAACGGCGGAAGTCTTCGAGCCGATCGTGGAGATCGCCGTCGCCGAGGGTCAGCGAGTTTCCGCCGGCGACCTGCTGTTGGAGCAGGACAATACGAGAATTCGCGCCAGGATCGCCGAGACCGAGGCTTCGCTCGCGCAAAGCCGCGCGCGCCTCGACGAACTCGTACGGGGACCGCGCAAGGAACAGATCGCTGCCGGTCGCGCAAATGTGCGGGGCGCCGTCCGGGACCTCGAGTTTCGCAAGACCGAGTACGAGCGCGCGCAACGTGTATTCGAACGCGACCTCGCATCGCCGGAGGCTGTCGACCGCGCAAGAGCGCAACTCGACAGGGCCGAGGCTACCCTGGACTTCGAACAGGCGCGCCTGCAGGAACTGCTGAGCGGAACGACTGTCGAGGAACTGGCGCAGGCCGAGCAGGCCGTTCTCCGTATCGAGGCCAGACTATCGACGCAGCAGATCGATCTCGACCGTCACAGCCCGATCGCTCCCGTTGATGCGATCGTCGACAGCAGGCTTTACGAGCCCGGGGAGCGCCCGGCCGTCGGCAAGCCGATACTCGTGCTGCTCTCGGGCGAACAGCCGTATGCACGCATCTACATTCCCGAGCGCCTGCGCGTTCACGTTGCGCCCGGCACGGCTGCGCGCGTGACCATCGACGGATTGAGCGAAGCGATCGCCGGCACGGTCCGCTGGGTGTCCAGCGAGGCAACGTTCACGCCCTACTTTGCGCTGACCGAGAGAGACCGCGGGCGGCTCAGTTATGTCGCCAAGGTCGACATTCTCCACACCGGTCGGCGCCTGCCGGACGGCGTGCCCGTGGAGGTCGAACTGGCACTGTGAGCGCCGATCTCGCAATCCGGGCCCGCGGCCTCACCAAGGACTTCGGAACCCTCCGAGCCGTCGATGATCTCACCCTCGACGTCCCGCGCGCCATGATCTACGGATTTCTCGGCCCCAACGGCTCCGGAAAAACGACGACGATCCGGATGCTGTGCGGTCTCCTGACGCCATCGAACGGCAATGCAATGGTGCTCGGCCTGGATGTTCCCGGCGACAGTGAGGCACTGAATCCGCGAATTGGTTACATGACGCAGAAATTTTCCCTGTATGGCGATCTGACCTGTCTCGAGAACCTCCGGTTCATTGCCGACATCTACAGTTATCCGAGCGACGGCAAGGCGTCGCGAATAAGTGAACTCATCCGAAAATACGACCTGAGTGAACAGAGAGACCAGCTCGCGGGCACCTTGAGCGGCGGCCAGAGGCAAAGACTCGCGCTGGCCTGCGCGGTTTTGCACAAGCCGCAGCTCCTGTTTCTCGACGAGCCGACGAGCGCCGTCGACCCCAAGTCCCGCCGGGATTTCTGGGCCGGCCTGTTCGAACTCGTGGAAGCCGGAACGACCATCCTCGTGTCGACGCATTACATGGACGAAGCGGAGCGCTGCCACAGACTGGCAATACTGGATAGAGGCAGGAAGGTTGCCGATGGTGCACCATCCGACCTTCAGGCGGGAACCGGCATGGCGATCATCGAGGTGCGGGCGGAAAGCCCGGCCAGAGCGCAGGCATTGCTGAAGACGGTCCCCGTGGTCGCCAGTGTCACACAGCTCGGCCTGAAATTGCGCGTGTTGATTCCCGAAACCACGCCGGACCCGGTGTTGCTGGTAGGAAAGACGTTATCCGACCACGGGGTGCAGGCGGCCGTGGAGGCAGTGCCGGCGTCGCTGGAGGACGTTTTCGTGGCTGTGACGCAGAAAACGACCGAGACCCGGCCATGAAGGCGCTGGGGCGACTATCCGCAATCATGACGAAAGAGCTTCGTCAGCTGCGTCGGGACAGGCTCACGTTCGCGATGATCGTCGGAATACCCGTCATGCAGATTCTCCTGTTCGGATATGCAATCAACACGGACGTTCGGAATCTGAGGTCCGCTGTCGCCGATCAGTCCGGTACACACCTGTCCCGACAGTTCGTCGCCGACCTGAGCCAGACCCAGGTGCTCGACTTTCGGCACGTCGTCGACACACCCGAACAAATAGAGGCGCTGCTTCGCGCGGGCAGCATATCCGCCGGCATTTACATCCCCCGGGACTTCGACCGGCGCGTCATAGATGAAAGCAGAAACGCCGCACACCTGCTGGTGGACGGCGCCGATCCCACAATCGTCGGCGTTGCCAACCGGCTCACGGCTATGGAGATCGGCTTCGATTCCGGGGCCGGACGCCCGGATTCTGCCGCCAGCCTCGAAGTCCGGCCCTATTACAACCCCGAACGTCGCTCCGCGGTCTTCGTTGTCCCGGGTCTGATCGGCATCATCCTCACGCTGACGATGATGCTCTTCACTGCGGTCGCGATCGTTCGCGAACGTGAACACGGCAATCTGGAGCTGCTCATCAACACGCCGGTAAGCACGATCGAACTCATGATCGGCAAGGTCGTTCCGTACATCGTGATCGGCCTCGTCCAGCTTGCGCTGATCGTTGCTGTCGGCCGGCTTCTCTTCGACGTGCCCCTGCGTGGCAGTTTCGTCGATCTCTATCTCGCGGCGTCGGTATTCATCGCCGCCAACCTGGCACTCGGCCTGTTTGTGTCGACGGTCGTCAAGACACAGTTTCAGGCGATTCAGGCAACCATCTTCATGATAATGCCGTCAATCCTGATATCCGGTTTCGTCTTCCCGTTCGACGGAATGCCCGTGATCATTCAGCACATCGGCGAGGTGCTGCCGAATACGCATTTCATTCGCCTGGCGCGGGGCATCATGCTGCGTGACGCATCGCTCGGCGAGATGGCGGGCGAGCTTCTGGTCCTGGCGGCGTTTACACTCGTCGCGATGACCGCGGCCGTGCTGAGATTCAAGAAGCGCCTAGATTGACCTCGCCGCCGCGGCGTTGTAATAGGGCCGCCACCACCTGATCGTCAAAGGCACCGAAACGTTCAGGATGAACGCCGTCATCATCAATGTGAAAAACGCCTCGACATGCAGGATCTGGTGCTGGACATAGGCGATGTCCATCACGACGAACGCCAGCTCCGCGCGCCCCAGCATCCCGAAGCCGATCATCAGGCTCTGGTGCCAGGTCATGCCGCCGGTGAACTTCGCGGCCAGGCCGGCCGAGGACACCTGCACGAGGATCAGCCCGACGCTCAGCGCGATGCCGTGCGGAAATACCTGCAGCAACAGTTGCCAGTCGAATATCAGCTTGGCGCCGAGATCGACAAAGAAGACCGGCCCGATCCAGAGGAACGCGGCGTTGTCGATAATGATTTTGGTCTCCTCATATTCGCTATCGATGCGTCACGCATAGACGCTGGTCTCCTTTTTCTCGGTGATGTGAAAATACTCTTCCTTGACGATCAGGCCGGCCATGTACGCGCCCACTGCCGAATGAAAGCCGAAATAGAGGGCCGCGAGACCGACGACCAGGGCGACCAGCAGGATTACGAGGGTCGCGTAGCGCCCGTGATCGAAGGTCAGCATATGCTTGACTCCGAATCGACCGATGACCGGGACCTTCCGGAACCAGCCGGCAGGCCTGTGTGGAAATATCCAGGCGCCGATAATCGTTACCGCAAGGAAAAACAGCGCCGCTTTGCCGCCCGTAGCCAGCAGACCCGCTGCGCTCAGTGATTCCTGTCCTGTCGCAAGCGGCACCACAATCGCCACCGCGACAAGCGCGCCGATGTCGTCGATGACCGCAGAGGTCATAATTCTGGTCGCAACGACCGAGTTCTGCAGGCCCTCGCTGCGCAACGACACCATCGTCAGCGAAACGGCTGTGGCCGTCATGGCCAGCGCGCATAGCAGTGAGATATTCGGGTCGCCCCAGATATAGTCGCTGATCACGTACGCTATGGCGAACGGGCCGAGCGCGCCGAACAGGGCGATACCCCAGCTCTTTTTCACGCTTGCGATGAAATTGTCGGTGGACTCCTCGAATCCGAGCGCGAACATGATGAAGATGATGCCGAGTTCGGAAAAGTCACGGATGAACGGTCCGCTATGTCCCGGGAGGACACCGAGATTGACCAGAAGGAATCCTATGAACAGATAGAAAAGAACCGGCGTCAGACGAGTTTTTTTTGCCGCCACCACAGCTGCAAATACGCCCGCCCAGATAATTCCCAGATGAAGTAACGGGTGCATCCGCCCGGATACCCTATTCCCTTACACCCCCGATTACCGATATCCTACTACACCAAACAAGAGGTTCGAGTATGGGGTCTGACTACAATTCCACGGTCTTCATCGTCGACGACGACCAGACAGTCCGCCACGCGATGGAGTTGCTGATGCGGTCCGTGGGTCTGGACTACGAAATATTTCATTCCGCCGACGATTTTCTGGCCGGGTTTTCCGACGACAAGCCGGGCTGCCTCGTGCTCGACATTCGCATGCCCGGGATGGGTGGACTGGAGCTTCAGGAAAAGCTGATTGAATTGGGAAGCTCGCTTCCCATTATCTTTATCACGGGTCACGGAGACGTACCCATGGCCGTCGAGGCAATGCAAAAAGGCGCGGTCGATTTCATTCAAAAACCATTCAGGGATCAAGACCTCCTGGACCGCGTCGGCGAGGCCCTGAAGACGGATCAGGACCGGCGCAGCGAGCGGGAAGCGCACGCCGAAGTGCAAGGCCGAATCAGCAAACTGACCAACCGTGAGCGTGAAGTCCTGGATCTCGTCGTCACCGGCAAGCCGAACAAGGTAATTGCCTACGAGCTCGGCGTGAGCCAGCGGACGGTAGAGATTCACCGTGCAAGAGTCATGGAAAAGATGCAGGCGCGGTCACTGGCCGACCTGGTGCGCATGCACATGGCTGCATAGTCCGGGCTCAGGCGGCCTCGACGTTCGACATTTCCACCGGTGTTTGGAACCAGTCCGGCTTGACGATCAACAGATCGCAGGGAACGTGCTCGAGGGTCCGTTCCGCCGTCGCTCCGATGAAAAGCCGCTTCCACCGGTTTCTCGCAACGGCGCCCATCACGACAACATCTGCGTTGAGCTCCTGTGCGATAGCGGGCAATTCCTCGTGCGTCAGGCCGGCAACGAGGTGCGCGTGCCGGTCATCGAGACCATGGAACTCCGTTACGTCGCTGAAGCGCTTGTCGTGCTGTTCGTGCATCTGCTTTTCGATCTCGTCAAATGGGAGAGAGACGGGAATGTAGGCGTTAGCCGTCGCCGTTGCGACGGCGATCCTCGGATCGTACGAGTGAAACGCGTGCACGTCGCCCCCGGACTTTCCGGCAATTGATCCGGCCAGGACGAGAATCTCATCATCGAGCGCCGCGGGCTTGTCGTGTTGATTCATCGGATCAATCGCCGCGACAAATACTGGCTTCTCCGACATCTCGTGCGGTTTGACAAGCCAAAGCGGCACCGGACAGGTGCGAATCAGGTTCCAGTCGGTATTCGTAAGCAGCGCGCGGGTCAGTGCCGAATGGTGGTGCGTGTCCTTCAATACGATATCGGCGCCGGTCGCGGCTGCATGCCGGACAATGCCCTCGTAGAGCGGGTGATCCCAGCTCGCTGCGGTGCGCAACCGCAGGCCGGATTGACGCAGCGGCTCGGCGAATCGGTCAAGACGCTTCTCGTGTCCGCTGATCACTTCGCGCCGGGCTTTTTCAAGTGAGGGTGAGTCAAAAAGGCGGTCGCCGCTGAGGTACTCATTGTAATAACAGACAAACAGTTCGAGTTCTGCGTCGACGTTACCGGCAAGCCAGGCGGCGCGACGCATTGCGGGCTGTTCGTCAGTCGTCGGATCGATAACGCACAATATTCGGGAAATCTTATGCATGGTTGTACCTATGGACGCCGAGCTTCGACGTTGTCCCCTGCCTTCAATCGCTAGCGTATTGGCGCAATCGCCCGATGTTAATAAGGCGTGTTGCTTAGGCGGTATCGGAATTTACGTACTGACAGTCGGAGTGGGCCCGGCACGTGCCCGGCCCGCACGTAGGTGGATTTACTGATTCCCAGACTGTCAGCCGCCCAGTCTAATGACCAGGTTACCCGAATCCGATATTTATGGTGAATTCGGGGCGTGATCAGGAGAAACGGCGGTATGGCGGACAACTGGCCCGAGGGACTTCGCGGCGAATTGCTGGAGAAGAAAGAGGAATTGACGGCGAGGCTCGAGCGCATCACAGCGAACCTGCGGCGCGGCTACGAGGCTGATTCCAAGGAAAGGGCCAAACAGCTCGAGGACAGCGAGGTCGTGGACGCGCTCGGCAACGAGGCGAGGTTGGAGCTCAAGAAGATATCCGCAGCTCTTGCGCGCATGGAGTCAGGCGAGTTCGGCATTTGTGTCGACTGCGGAATGCCGATCGAAGCGGGTCGGATCAGGGCCTACCCGTATGCACTGGAATGCATCGAGTGCGCGACGCTGGACGAACGCAGGAACGCACGCCCGGGCGCCGGTCAATAATTCGCAGTCAGCATGACCCAGAACTTTTTGGTGTCGGCAAAAGACGTCGCGGCCGCGTCGGCGTTAAAAAACGCGGCTTTCAGCAACAGCCCGTAACGATTGCCGAGTTTTTTTCCGGCCGAGACGTCGAACTCGGTCCCGAAGTCACCGCTCACCGCTTCAGCAGAAAAATCATGATAGACGGCCTGGAGCTTCCAGGACGCTACCTCATACTTGACGGTCAGGTAAAAGTCGTCGACGCCCGCGTCCGGTGTCGAGAGGAACTGATCGGCCCAGCCCTGGAACGCGTGCAAGGTGGCCAGCGGCGTGCGGAATGCCATACCGGCGGACAGCGGATCGCCGCCGAGAGACTCATACGCGGCGCCGAGCGCAAGGCCGTTCCTCCCTGCCCACAGTACGCTGAGATTTGCGTAGTCGGCGTCGTAATTTACCGGATTGTCGGCCGCGTCCGACTGTGACGCGAATTCGGCAACAAAGTTTATCGAGCTGTCTCCGGAGGCGATCTTGCCGGTAAGGCGGGCACCGTAAGTCGACGTAGAGAACGCAAGAGCGTCCTCGTTGTCGATGTAGTAGACATAGGGTGTGACCGACCAGGCATCGCTCAGTTTGATCCTGGCGTTCAGCAGATGCGTGTTGACGCTGTGATCGCCGGCCGAAACCTTGTCGCCGACAATGCGATTCACGTTTTCGATGTAACCGTAGAACAGCTCGGTATTCGCAAGGCCCGATACGGTCAGGCCGAGCCCATCGTACGTCTGCGGATTCTGGCGCCAGCCGACGTTGCCGACGAATCGATGATTGTCCAGCAGGATTCTTTGTCGTCCAAGCCTTAGCTTCCAGTCCGCCGACGGGCTGTATTGCAGGTATAACTGATTCAGATCCGATCCCCTCGGGTCCGCCACCGTAGGGAATTGCGTCCGGCCCGGGCTCGTTCCCGCACTGCTGTTGAAATCGTTCAGGAAAACTTCGGCGACGTGATCGAACTCCGCAAAACCCGACCAGCCCTCCCAGTCTCCGGTCTCGTAGTTCAGTCGGATTCGAAGCGTCGATGCGTTAGCGTCCTCCAGCAGATTATCCTGATCGACATGCTCGAAGCGGTACCTGAGCGCTACGTGTGCCGTCCCCGAGGTCAATGCCTGCTCAAGCGTATTTTCCTGCGCCGAAGCAACTGCGGGTAGAAGCAGGCAAGCGATCGAAAGGATTGCATTCGCGAACGTGCTGCCTTTCATCTTACGATTCCTTGTGTGTTGCCGATCAATATACGTCGTTCACGGTGTTATGGATGTTGAATTTTCCGGTCGGCGTGACGATTTGTGGTCCCTTGATGACCTGCTTCAGGGTCCTGGTCTTGTCATCCACGACCACCAGAGCGGACTCCTGTTCCTTGCCGCTCCAGACGGAAAACCATACTTCATCCCCGGCTTTGTTGTATTCGGGCTGAACGACCCGTTTCGGCCCTTCGCCCAGGTCCGCCCATTCCGCGATGGGAAGCTTTTCGAAGCCGGCATCAAGATCGCCGATGTCGAATACCGCGACGCTCTGGCTGATGGTCTGGTCCGGATTGAGCGGCGCGTCGACCCAAAGGTTGCCCGAGTTCGGGTGCGACTTCACGAACAACGAGCCGCCGCCCATGCCATCAAGCACGCGCACGGTCTTCCAGGCACTGTCAGGATGCCCTTCGGGATCGGTTCCGAGGAACGAGATATTCGCATTACCCAGCGCGCTCGTGACCCAGACCGGTCCATACTCCGGATCGTCGATGTTGGCGCCGCGGCCCGGATGCGGAACCTTCTCCACGTCGACCAGCGCGGTCAGCTTGCGTTCCCTGGAATCCACGACCGCAACCTTGTTGGACTGATTTGCGGCGGTCAGGAAATATCGCTGGCTCCGGTCCCATCCGCCATCGTGCAGGAAGCGGGCGGCCCCGATGTCGGTCACCGTCAGGTTTTCGACATCCTTGTAGTTGACGAGCAGGATATGCCCCGTTTCCTTTACGTTGACGATGAACTCGGGATGCTCGTGCGAAGCCACGATGGCGGCGACCCGCGGCTCGGGATGATACTCCTGCGTATCCACCGTCATGCCGCGTGTCGATACGATCTTGATCGGCTCGAGCGTATTGCCGTCCATTAGCACGTACTGGGGAGGCCAGTACGAGCCTGCGATCGCCAGTTCGTCCTCGTAGCCTTCGTACTTCGAAGTTTCCACGGATCGCGCTTCGAGACCGACCTTGATCTCGGCGACGATTGCCGGCGGGTCCATCCACAGATCGATCATGTCGACCTTCGCATCGCGTCCGATCGTGAAAACGTACCGCCCCGACGCGGATGGCCGCGATATGTGAACCGCATAGCCGGTCGGCAGTATGCTCACGATCTCCTTGGTCGTACCATCGATGATGGCCACCTGGCCGGCATCGCGCAGCGTGACCGAGAAAAAGTTACCGATGTCGCGATCATGTTGAGGACGGGTCGGCCTGTCCTCGGGTGTGACAAGAACTTTCCAGCTTTCTTTCATCTCGGCCATGCCGAATTCGGGCGGCGACGGCGGTTCCTGCTGGAGAAAGCGCGCCATGACGTCGATCTGCGATTCGGTCAGCTCGCCGGAGCTTCCCCAGTTCGGCATGCCGGCCGGTGATCCATATGTGATCAGCGCTTTCAGGTAGTCCGTTCCCTTCTCCCTGGTGATGTCAGGCGTCAACGCCCTGCCGGTCGCGCCCTTGCGCAATACGCCGTGACAGCCGGCGCATCGTTCGAAATAGATCCGGGTCGCGGAGGCATACTCGGCCTCGCTGAGGACGGGCCCTTCGGCCGTCATTACCTGCCGGGCCTCCTCCCCGGCTATCGGGGAAGGTGTTCCGCGATAGCGGAGTTCACCTTCCGTCGCGCCCGCGTGGCGTTCACCGGCCGCACGGTCCTCCTGCCCGAGCTCGATCCGCAGCGCCGCGACCTCCTCGACGCTGACCGCGGCCCCGCTGTTGCCCCAGGAATTGAACACATAGGTCAGCACGGCTGCGAGTTCGTCATCGGCCAGGTAACCCATGCTCGGCATTACGCCGTCGTATTCCAGCCCGTTGACCGTGATCGGACCCGTCAGTCCGAACAGAGCGGCCGTCAGGACCTTCTTCCTGTCGCCCAGGAGGTAGTCGGAACCAGCCAGTGGAGGAAATGCGCCCGGCAGGCCCTGTCCGCTGTCCTGGTGACAGGCGGAACAATGCTCGGCAAACACCACTTCGCCCCTCGCGAGTACATCCGCGATTTGGCCGGCGGCGACTTCCGCCCCGTGCACGGCGGTCTCGTCTGTCGTTGCCGCAGGCTGCTCGGTGCCGGTATCGGGCGAACAGGCGAACAACAAGACTGCCGGCGCTGCGAGAACAAGAACTCTGATAGGATGCATAGCTGTTACTCCTGTGACGGACTCGTCACCAATTCATATTCAGACTGATCGTGAAACTCCTGCCGGGCCTTGCGAGAACGGGGATCACCGGATCGTCCGGCGCCAGGCCGCGCACGTCGGCCCAGTTCCAATAGGTTCGATCGGCCAGGTTCAACAGCCCGGCACGAACCGTCGTGCGGCCCGTCAGTCTCCGTGATGCAAAAAGGTCCAGTACCGTGTGGCCGGGTGGTCCGAACAGCGCGCCCCGGGACTCGTCGCGATCACTCCAGGCATCGGCGATCGACGCCCGCAAACGCAGGCTGGTGTTGCCGTTCGCCGCCGACCAGCCGACACCCAGCACAGCCTGCGCGGGACCGACCGAATTCAGCGGCTGGCCGTTCTCCCTGTTTTCTCCGCGTGCGACATACAGTGAACCGTCAAGAGTCAGGGCGCGCAACGGCCCGGGAAGGCGGGTTTGCCAGCCGGCTTCCAGTCCCTCGATTTCGGTCTCTCTGAGATTCTGCGACTGAAACAGGACTCGCCCGCTGACCGGATCGATGCCTATCCGCACCTTGGATTCGATGAAATCATCGTATGTCGTGCGAAACACGGCAAATCGCAGATTCGAATAGGTCCCCCGCCAGCGCAGCCCGAGATCGAAACCGGCGGAGCTTTCAGATTTCAGGTCCGGATTCGGCACAGCCCGGTAGTTGAACACCGGAATCTCCAGGCCGATGTTGGCGTCCTCGTAGGGAGGCGCACGAAACCCGTGTGCGTACTGTAGATAGATGTCGGTCGAGGGCGTCACGTGGTAGACCAGGCCGAACTTCGGCGAGACATCCGACTCGGACAGGGAGACAGGATCGGCAAACGGGTAGTCCTCGGCGTACATGAGATCCGGCTGCGGAGACAGGTTGAATCTGTCAGCGCGGATCGCAGCGATGACGGACCAGTTGCCGATCGAAACCACGTCTTCGATGTATGTGCCGATTTCGGAGGTATTGCTGATCGGGAAGTCGCGCAGGGGAAATACTTCGCCCAGAATGACCTTGGTTTGCGCGCCGGTCATCAGGTCGTGTTCGAGACCATCACGGTGTTCCTCGGTGCGGCGGTGACGATACTCGAGCCCAACGCCCAGGCGGTGAGAAACCGCGTCGCCCGGAAAGTCCTTCTGCAGGTTCAGCTCGATGCCGCGTATTGCCTGTTTGAAGTGAAAGTTACGATCGATGGAGACAGGTCGCCTCGCCTTGCCGCGTTCGTCCAGAGTGTCCTGATCGACATCGGCGATTTCGTAATACGCGCGCACAACGCCGCTATCGACCAGGCTCTCGGGCGAGCCGAACTCCAGCGCGAGGTTCAGCAGGTCGAGGACGTAATCGTCGTCGCCTTGCAGTCGGGTGGTGGAGCGAAATCGTCCGGAACCGAGCATTGAACGGAGATCCGTGTGGCCGCTCGCCTGCTGGTGAATAAAGCCTGCCCGCCAGGTCCGGCCGCGCGCATCGTCGGCAACGAACTTCAGGAGCGCCGATTGTCGTTCGTAGTCCTTGAGATCGACATCGTTCATCGCGGCGGCGGAATCCGATTGTTGCCCGTCACGCCAGCTTGCCCCTGCCAGGATTCCCCTGGATTCGTCGCCCAGGGCGAGGATTGCCGTGCCGTGCAGGCTTTCATCGGCCCCGCGCCAGGTCCCGACGAAATCGCCGCCATGACCGCTCGAGCCGGCAATCTGCACTGGGTCCGGCGTTCTTACTGCAACGACCCCGCCGATCGCGGCGCTGCCGTACAGCGCGGAAGCGGGACCGTGCAGGACTTCGATCTGCTCGACGATGCCGGCATTCAGAAAGTCCCGCGTGGCATTCGAAAACCTGCCCACGTCGAACTGGTCGGTCAGCGGCACGCCGTCAATGATCAGCGCAACCCGATTTCCCCCGATGCCGCGAATGTTGATGCCCTCCGTGCCGAATCGCGTTCCCGCCGATTCGTAATCGATGCCCGGCACATATCGGAACATGTCTGCGGCCGATGTCGCCAGCTGCGACTTGAGATCCGCGCGGCTCAGAACGGTGACGTTCGCCGCAATGTCCCGGACTGACCGCTCGCTCTTGTGAGCGACGACGACAATCTGGTCGATTCGTTCCTCGGTGTCCGCGGCCGCGGAAATCGACAGGGACGCCGTGCTCAATAGGAGACAAGCGACGACGGATACTGGCAAATTTTCCCGGCGGTACATCGGTCGGGGCACCTTTTGCTTATTGGAATGCTGCCTCGAAACTCTGCCAAATGCTGCATGTAAAACCATAAGTACGTTCACCTATGCGGCACCGGCTTGCCCGTATCGGGATCTGCAGCCAGAATTCGGGACAGCCATGTATTTGACGCTGAAATTCATTCACGTCGGCGTTGCGATCGCCAGCATCGCCGGATTCGTTCTGCGCGGCGTCTGGATGTTTCGGAACCCGGAGAATCTGGAGCGGCGCATCGTGCGAATCGCACCGCACGTCGTCGACACCGCATTCCTGATTACCGGCATCTGGCTGGTCGTGCTGCTCCGGCTCGATGTGCTGCGTGAGGACTGGCTTGTCGCCAAACTTCTTGCGCTTGTCGGTTATGTCCTTCTCGGCGCAATCGCGCTCAGGCGGGGCAGAACGATTCACATCAGAGGCGCGGCATTCATCGCAGCGCTGTCGACATACTTATATATAGTGGGTATCGCGATCAACAAATCGCCGGCCAGCTGGGCCGCCGCCCTGGGGAACTGAGTCCCAATAGATGACTCGCCGCAACAGGCGATTCGCTACTCCCGCGGAACAATGCCCTTGACGATCGCGGTTCTTGCCAAGTCGAGCAACTGGGTCGTATTGACGGGCTTGCTCAGTATTTCACTGTTGTCGAGCGAGCGTGCGTCCTGGACCACTTTCGACGTATCCCCGCTGACGATGAAGGCCGGCACGTTAACGCCAACACACTCACGAATCGACGTGACGGCTTCCACTCCGGTCGAACCATCCAGCAAATGAAAATCGGAAATAATCAGGCTCGGATCCGTATCGAGATGTTTCACGACCGCCTGCGCCTCGGAAGCCGATTCGGCGGTTGCCACTCGATAGCCCTCGGCTTCCAGCAACAGACCCCAGGCGTTGGCAACTTTGACATCGTCCTCGATCAGGATGACGAGCCCTGATGCACCGATTTCGGGCATGGTGCTGTTCGATGCCGCTGCCTTTTTGCCGTCCGGTCTTTGCCTGAGGACAGGCATCGAAACGCAGAAGCAGGATCCTTCGCCGGGCCGTGACTCGACGGCGACGTTATGGTCGAGCAGGTCGGCCAACCGGCGCACGATTGCGAGGCCCAGTCCGAATCCTTCCTTGTTCGATCCCGGCGTCCTGCATTGATGAAACTCCTTGAAGATTTCCTCAAGCTGATCTTCCTCGATGCCGATACCGGTGTCAGTCACCTTGAGGCGCAACTCGTCGCCCGGCTGGTCGAAGGATAATCGCACGTTGCCTTTGTCCGTGTAGCGAATCGCGTTGGACACGAAGTTCTGAATGATCTCGCCGAGCAGATTCGGGTCGCTTCGAATGATGCTTTCGCAGGAGTCGGCGTCAAATGTCAGGCCCTTGTGATTGGCCTGTCTGGAGAACTCCGCCGACAGGCGATCGATCAATCTTTGAATCGGGAAGTCCTCCAGCTCGGGACTGACCGCGCCGGCGTCGAGGCGGCTGATGTCGAGAAGCGAATTCAGGAGATTCGTCATCGCGTCCAGCGAATGTTCCTGGCTTTCTATCATCTCGAGCGCCAGCGGTTCCTTGGTGGTCCGGCGCAGGGCACCGGTCAGCAGGCTGAGGGCCTGAACCGGCTGACGAAGATCGTGACTTGCCGCGGCAAGAAACGCACTGTTGGCTTTATTCGCGCGCTCCGCCGCCTGGCGAGCCGCGATGATCTCCTGCTCCATTTTTTTTCGCTCGGTCACGTCGCGGATGACGCTGGACACGAATGAGCCAGAGCCGGTCACCACCGGGCTCAGGCTGATCTCCACCGGAAACTCGGTGCCATCGCTGCGACAGCCATGCAGGTCCAGGCCCCGACCCATCGGCCGCAAGGTCGGATCCTCCACATAGACATTTCGGTGCTCGACATGTTTGGCCCGAAGTCTCGGGGCAAGCAGAAACTCGATCGTCTTACCCACCATTTTTTTGCGTTTGTAGCCGAACATTCTTTCGGCTTGTTCGTTAACGACCGTAATCTTGCCGTCCTTGTCGACGATGATCATGGCATCCGGCGCGGATTCCAGAAGGTTTCTGAAGAACGGCTCCGACGTTTCCCGCTGACTGATATCGCGGATTGCGCTGGACACCAGCATGCGCCCCTCGGTCTCGATCGGAGTCAAGGCTATTTCGGCGTCGAATGTCTCCCCGTTCTTGCGCAGGCCTTGCAGGTTGAGTCCCGCGACAAGCGGCCGCGCACGTGGCGCCTTCGAGAATCGACGCCGGTGTTTTTTGTGTGCCTTGCGCATTGCTTCCGGCATCAGTATCTCGATCGTCTGACCGATCATCTCGTCAGCGGTGTAGCCAAACAGCAATTCCGCCTGCGTGTTGACGAATTCGATGTGTCCGTCCTCATTGACGACGACAATCGCTTCGATCGATGAATGCAGAAGCTGGTTGGCAACTTCCGGGGGCAGATTAGTTCTGTTCACTTTGCTGGATCGGCGCACCATTTGCCCGCAGGTTGCCGGAAATTATACACGGGCATCTCAGAATAGCTTGCCCGTCATTGACCAGTACGGAGCAGCACCTGAGTCAGTGGATCAGAGTGCCTGGTAAAACATGCGCGCCGAGATCAGCAGAAGAAAGAATCCGAAGAGAGCGCTCAGGTTTCGACGCGACAGTCCGTGGGCAATCATCGCGCCCAGGGGCGCCGCCAGTACTGTCGTCGGCGAGATCAGCGCCAGGCCGATCAGGTTGACATAGCCTACGCTGCCGGGAGGCAGGCGCGCATCGCCGGACCCGCTTATCATGAAACCGATGGCTCCCGGAAGGCTGATGGCAAGGCCGAACAACGCGGCGGTGCCGACTGCCCGGTGTATGGGCACACCGAACAGCGTCAAAGTCATGACGCTGAATGTGCCGCCGCCGATCCCCATCATGCTGGATAGCGCGCCGATGCCCGTCGGGATAATCGGCATTAGAGCGTTTGACGGGACTTTACTTCTCAGGGCCTTGTCGCCGAGCGGCAGGATCATTTTGATGCCGATCAGCATTGCGACGGTGGCAAACACTCCTGCCAACACACCACTGCGCACTTGGGATGCGATAGTCGTGCCGACCAGTGCGCCGGCGAAAACAAAGACGGCCCAGCGCTTGACCAGAGCGACGTCGACGGAATCACGCTTGTAGTGCGCACGCGAGGACGCGATCGAAGTCGGGACTATGGTCGCAAGCGACGTCGCGACTGCCACATGCATTCGGATTTCCTGGTCGAAACCGAGAATAGTAAGTGCTGCCTCCATCACGGGCACAACGACGATTCCGCCGCCTATCCCCAGGAGTCCGGCAAGGACACCACCGACCGCCCCCGTGACCAACATGGCAGCGGCGAGAAGCAGGTATTCGGTCATTCTTCGAGCAGGTTCGCGTGATGCTTCAGATGGTCTTCCATAAAAGTGGATATGAAATAGTAACCGTGATCGTATCCTTCATGCCGACGTAACTCGAGGTCGATCTTTTGATCGACACACGCAGCCTCGAAAAGCTGCGGATACAACTCTCTTTCGAGATACCGGTCTTCGAGACCCTGATCGATCAGTATCCTGTTCCGTGGAAGAGCATCACCGATGTTCTTGACGAGTTCCGTGGCGTCGTAGTCGGTCCATGTCGACTTATCGTTACCCAGGTAGTTCGACAACGCCTTTTGTCCCCATGGGCAATTCATCGGACTGCAGATCGGTGCAAAAGCCGAAATGGACCGAAACGTGTCCGGATTCCTGAGGCCGATGGTCAGGGCGCCGTGGCCACCCATCGAATGTCCGAAGATCCCCTGGCGATCGCGATCTCCCGGGAATTCCGCAAACAGGATTTCGGGCAGTTCGCGTGTCACGTAATCGTACATATGGTAGTGAGCCGACCACGGCGGTTTCGTGGCATCGAGATAAAAACCGGCTGCGATTCCGAAGTCATAGGCTCCCTCCGGGTCGTCCGGGACGCCATCGCCCCGTGGACTAGTGTCCGGGGACACCAGCATCAACCCACGCTCGGCGGCAATGCGTTGTGCGCCGCTCTTGATCATGAAGGTCTCTTCGCTGCAGGTCAGGCCGGAGAGAAATGTCAGCACCGGAACAGCGGTTTTCGCACCCTGTGGCGGCACAAACACCCCAAATTGCATATCGCAGTTGTTGGCGGTGGAGCGATGGCGGTAGAAACCCAACCTGCCGCCGAAGCACCCATGCTCGCTGATTACTTCCATGGCCGCACTAGTCGACTTTCTGAAAAACCAGCGTCGCATTGGTGCCGCCGAAACCAAAGCTGTTGGTCATGGCTGTGCGTACGCCGGCATTGTCGATGCGCGTGGTGACGAGAGGCATGTCTTCGACCGCAGGGTCCGGATCGAAAACGTTGATTGATGGGGCGATAAAGTCGTCACCGAGCATGAGCAGGCAATGAATCGCTTCGTGCACACCCGTTGCGCCGAGCGAATGGCCGCACAGCGACTTGCTGGAACCGAATCTCGGGACCTCCTCGCCGAATACGTCGCGCATCGCCTGCACTTCGGACGTGTCGCCGACGGGCGTGCTCGTGCCATGTGTATTGATGTAGTCGATCGGCTGATGCACCGTCGAGCGCGCCATTTCCATGCAACGTTTGGCGCCCTCGCCCGATGGCGCCACCATGTCATGCCCGTCGGATGTCGCGCCGTAGCCGACGATTTCGGCGTAGATATTCGCGCCTCGTGCTCTGGCGTGCTGCAACTCTTCCACGACCACCATGCCGGCGCCGGCTGCAATGACGAACCCGTCGCGGTTCTGGTCATAAGGCCTGGAAGCTGCCGTGGGATCGTCATTGTATTTGGTGGACAACGCACCCATCGCGTCGAACAGGGCCGCCAGATGCCAGTGCTCTTCCTCGCCGCCGCCGGCAAAAATCAGGTCTTGTTTGCCGAACTGGATCTGCTCCATGGCGATGCCGATACAGTGCGCGCTCGTTGCGCACGCAGAGGTCACCGAAATATTCAGGCCCTTGATCCTGAACGGTGTCGCAAGGCATGCAGAAACCGAGCTGCCCATTGTGCGCGGGACCATGTACGGCCCCATCTTTCTGACGCCTCGCTCGCGAGCAATATCGGCGCTCGAAATAATATTTCCGGTCGACGCACCACCCGAGCCGGCAATCAGGCCAGTGCGTATATTGGAGACGTCGGACTCTTCCAGCCCGGCGTCATCGATGGCCTGCTGCATGGAAATATACGCATACGCCGCCGAGTCACCCATGAAGCGGCGCACTTTGCGATCGATGTGTTCCGCGATGTCGAGGTCGACGCTGCCGCAGACCTGGCTCCTGAGCCCCATCTCCTTGAGCGATTCGCTGAACCGAATGCCCGAGCGTCCGTTCTTGAGAGAATCCAGCACTTCTTCCCTGCTGTTTCCAAGACAGGACACGACGCCGATTCCGGTAATGACGGCGCGCCTCATGGGCAGGTCCTAGAAATCATCCGTGGACATAAACAAACCGACACGCAAATCCTCCGCCGTGTAAATCTGTCGGCCGTCTACGGCGACAGTGCCGTCGGCGATGGCAAGTGTCACGTTACGAGAGATAATGCGCTTGAAGTCCAGCTGATACGTCACCAGTTTGGCAGTCGGCAAAACCTGTCCCGTGAATTTGACCTTGCCTACACCGAGCGCCCTGCCGCGCCCGGGGTAACCGTTCCAGAGCATGAAGAATCCGACGAGTTGCCAAAGTGCATCCAGGCCGAGGCAGCCCGGCATGACCGGGTCGTCAAGAAAATGGCAATCGAAAAACCAGAGATCCGGCCGGATGTCCATTTCCGCCACGATTTCGCCCTTCTTGTATCGGCCGCCGGTGTCTGTGATATTCACGATCCTGTCGGTCATGAGCATGTTCGGCATCGGCAGGCGCGCGCTGTCGGGATCGAACAATTCGCCGCGCGCACACGCCAGCAATTCGTCACGATCGTACGAACTCTGTCTGCCGGGCGGCGGACCACCCGGGTCGGGCTTTTTGTGTGCTTCGGCCATACGCTCTCCGGCGCATACGTCGGTGTCATCGGCTGCCGCCCATTCGGCGGCCTGCCCCGCGTCGCGTATCTTACCGGACAAAGCGCTACTGCGCCTAAGAAACGCTTGACATATGCGAGTCATGTCTTGTCGTAATCCGGAAACGGATTCTCGCTCGCAGGGTGCGATCAGCAGGCGGGAACGAAGCCTTGTTCGAGCCCCCGCCCTTAGAACCCGCAAGGGATCACGGGCCCGTCAATAAGGAAGCTACAGCTAG
>JBHHWI010000036.1:0-25095 GCA_046756445.1 Woeseia sp.
AGATCGTGCAAGACCGATATGACTGCCGCGTATACAATACGCGACGTCATGAATGCACTGTCGATAAGAAACCTCACAAAAACCTACGCGAACGGAAATCAGGCGTTGAAAGGAATCGATTTCGATGTGGAAGAAGGCGACTTCTATGCGTTACTGGGTCCGAATGGCGCAGGCAAGACTACCGCAATCGGAGTCATCTGCTCATTGGTCAGCAAGACCGGCGGCGAAGTCGAGATCTTCGGGCATGACATCGGTCGCGAGCTGGCAGAAGCGAAATCTTGCATCGGCCTGGTACCACAAGAGATCAATCTGAACCTGTTCGATAACGTGCTGAACATCGTGGTCAATCAGGCTGGCTACTACGGCATTCAAAGAAAGCTCGCGCTCAAGCGCGCCGAGCGGTATCTCAAGGAACTGAAGCTGTGGGACCGCCGGTTCGACCAGGCAAGAAGTCTCTCCGGCGGGATGAAACGCCGCCTGATGATCGTGAGAGCGCTGATCCACGAGCCCCGGCTGTTGATGCTGGACGAGCCGACCGCCGGCGTAGACATCGAAATCCGCAGGTCAATGTGGGATTTCCTGCGCCGAATCAACAGCGAGGGGACGACGATAATTCTGACGACGCACTACCTCGAAGAGGCGGAGAACCTTTGCCGTCACGTGGCGATCATCGACGAGGGCGACATCATCGAGAATGCCCGCATGGGCACGGTATTGCGAAAACTGCAGCGCGAGGTCTTCGTTTTGAGCCTTGCGGACCCGTTGGCCGAGACGCCCGAGCTGCCGGGCTTCGAGTGCCAACTGAACGATCCCTGCGAACTTGAAGTGGCAATCGACTCGGAGCATGACCTGAATGGTCTCTTCGCCGCGCTGAGCGAGCGGCGCATCACGGTCGTGAGCCTGAGAAACAAGGCCAACCGCCTAGAGGAACTGTTTATGCGCATTGTCGAGAATAAACAGGCGGTGACCGCATGATGGATGTGACACTCAACTGGATCGGCCTGAAGGCACTCGTTCGCAAAGAGGTTATCCGCGTGATGCGCATCTGGATTCAGACTGTCGTGCCGCCGGCAATCACCATGACGCTGTATTTCATCATATTCGGCAATTTGATCGGGCGTCGGATTGGAAGCATGGGGGGCTTCGACTACATGCAGTACATTGCACCGGGGTTGATCATGATGTCGGTGATTACGAATTCGTACGGTAACGTAGTGTCATCTTTCTTTGGCGCGAAGTTTGCGCGACACATAGAGGAGTTGCTTGTATCGCCGTTATCGAATGCGACAATTATCATTGGTCACGTAGCGGGCGGCGTGCTACGAGGCCTGGTCGTGGGAATACTCGTTACGATCATCGCGTTGTTTTTTACCAGGCTTCAGGTGGAGCATCCGTTTATTACCATTTCGATGGTGATCCTTGCTTCGATAGTATTCGCACTGGCAGGGTTCATTAACGCCGTATTTGCAAAAAAGTTTGACGATATTTCGATTGTGCCGACCTTTGTACTGACACCGTTGACATACCTGGGCGGCGTGTTTTATTCAATTTCTCTGCTGCCGGAGTTTTGGCAGAGGGTTTCGTTGGCCAATCCGATTATCTATATGATAAATGCATTTCGCTACGGGATTCTCGGTGTCTCGGATATCAAGATCGCCTACGCCTACCTGATCGTAGGAATCTTTGTGGCCGGACTCTTTTCTGTCAGTATGTTGCTCCTGAATCGTGGTGTGGGAATCAGGGAGTAGCAGATGTGCGGTAGGTTCGCCTTTTACTCACCGGCCGAGGCAACGGCGGCGTTGTTCGGTGTGGAGAGGGCAGAGAACGTCGAGGCGCGCTACAACATTGCGCCGACTCAGTTGATCCCTGTCGTCCGGGTCGGGCCGGATCAGACTCGGGAATTCGCGATGCTGCGCTGGGGTCTCGTGCCCTCCTGGGCAAAAGACCCGTCGATCGGCGATCGTATGATCAATGCCCGCGCAGAGACAGTTGCCGAGAAACCGTCGTTTCGCGCGGCATACCGGAGCAGAAGATGCATCGTCCTTGCGGACGGGTTCTACGAATGGCGAAAAGAGTCTGACGGGAAGAGACCGTACTTTGTTTCTCTTGCCAGTGGCGCGCCGTTTGCGTTTGCAGGATTGTGGGAGAATTGGCACGCAAAGGATTCGGCCGAGTCGCTTCAAAGTGCAACGATCATTACGATGGCTGCCAGCGAATTCATGAGGGCCCTGCACCATCGGATGCCCGTTGTGCTCGATCAGGATTCTGCCAATCTGTGGCTGGCAGGCGACGAGCACCTGTTGCTCGGGACGAGCGATAGTGCCCCGGCGTTCCGGGCGTGGCCCGTGAACAAACGCGTCAATAACGCGAGAAACGAAGGCGCCGATCTGGTCGATCCAATTGGGAAAACGCTATCCGGCTAATTCAAATCAGGACACCCACAATTTGAACTGGCTGATCCCCGATAGCGATTGATTCGGAGCCTTGATCTGATCGACTAGTCAGTTTTTGGCTGGTCGCCTAGTGCGATTTGGTGGATTCGTCGCTCATATCTAACGCTTGCTGACGTCGTCAGTCGTCGAGATAGTCTATTGATGGGAACAGGACGGCTCAGGTTGAAGCTATGCGGACTGCTCCGGTGCCCTTAAGCCATTGTTGGCCAAGGTGACAGCAGTAGTCATCCAGTACCTGTAATGAGCCGACCGCGCGGTAATACCAATGCCCGTAATGTCGCATGTCGGCAAGCCAGGGCTTTTTCTTGATGTCCAGTCGCTGGAATATCGCTGCCAAGGCATCGGGTATAGCGCCCTGATTATCGGTGCGCAGAACCCGACCACTCCAGTCGACCAGTGCGAGATATTCCTCTCTGGACATAGTCAGCGGGTTGCTGGCCTCATAGGTATGGTGCAAAGGCAGTAGGTGCTGGTCACGGCCGTGGATCCGTGCATAGACTGAAGTGTGATGCGAGGCTTCTGGTGTATTGGCAACTCCAGCCCGGATCGGGTTCAAGTCTACATAGGCCATACAGCGCAACAGGGCAGTGTCATCAAGCAACGCCTGAAGCTTGTAGCGACCCTCCCAGAACCGGCCACAACACTCATCTTCCTTATTGGCCCAACGGGCCAGAGGTTCGTTGAGTGCGCGCATGAACCAACTGATGCTAAACAGTCGTGAGCGCCACAATTTGACGACATCATTGCGAACCACTGCGTCCGGAACCCGAAACAACTGTTCCCAACGTTCCACGACCTCCTCATCTGACCAAGCAGCTGCTTCATCACGATTGACCCTTAAAACGACATGATAGTGGTTGCTCATGACGGCGTAGGCGAGTAAGTCGATAGCGAATACTCCGGCAAGTTTGGCCATTCGATTTTCTAGCCACTGGCGGCGATGGCCAAAGTCTTTACCGGAGTAGTGATCCCTGCCACATAAGAAAGCGCGCCTTACACAGCGAGAGATACAGTGGTAGTAACACGTATGCTCCAGGCTGATCTGCCGACAACGGGCAATGGTCATCTTAACGGCGTCCAGACACGGTCATTAGATATATCTCTATTAGAACGCGTATCCATACGACTGGCGACGCGACTTTCTATCGCATAAGGACAAATACACAGGAATTCGTGGGTGTCCTCATTTTGGCAGCGTCTGGGAGGACAGCTGACTGGGGTCCATGTGTTGCTGTGCGGCCACAACCAGCGTACCGGGGCCGCCGTGAACGCCGACGCCCGCGCCGAGCGGTGTGATAAAACTGTGCCGGATATTCGGCATGGTTTCTCGCAAGCTGTGCTCGAGTTCGATGGCGTCGTCCTCACAGAGCGCGTGGCCGATGCCGATCCTGAGGTCCGCTTGGCTTTTTAGCCGCTTTGACAGAAAGCGGGCGAATTTCGGAATACGTCCGCCGCGACCGAGCAGAACCCCACCCGCTGAAATACCCCCATCCGAACTTATGCGCAGAATCGGCACAACGCGCAGCAGGTCTGCTATTACTCTTACGAATTCCGGGACCCGCCCGCCGCGAACGGCGTACTGCATATCCTCGACAATGCCGAACGTCACCGTGACCGGGATCAGTTTTTCGATGGCAGCGAGGGTTGTGCTGATGTCCAGCCCGCTCTGGGCGCACTCCGCTGCAAACACGGCAAGCATTCCCTCACCGAGCGATGCGTTTTTCGAATTTACAATATGGATGTTGCCGCTGGCATTGGTGCGGTCCGCCGCCGACCGGGCAGCCTGCAGTGTGCCGCTCACCGACGGCATCAGATTGATCGAGATAACATCCGGAAAATGACTGGCAAGAAATTGAAACTGGCGCCTGAATTCCCCGGGCGATGGCTGAGACGAGGTCGGGTGTATCGCGGTGCTGGAGAGCTCGTTGAAAAACTCCTCGGCCGTAATGCTGACTTTATCGAGGTAACCGCGGTCGCCGAATTGAATGCGCACCGGTACCATGTGTATATCCAGTCGCTCCATGTCGTCGTCTGAAATATCGGCCGCCGAATCGGTGATGACGGCAAATCTGTTTTTGACCGCATGCGTGCTGTGCTGCTGCCGGTGCATGTCGTCGGATTTCTCGGCGCTGACTCGCCCGTATTTCCGCGCCAGTTCGAACACTTGCTCGGGCTCGTTCACGTGAATATGAATCCTGGCTTTTCTTTTGGTTCCGGCAAGAACGAGCGAGTCGCCCAGATCGGACAATGACTCCCGGAGTTTGCGCCGGTCGATATCGCTGCCCGTAACGATGCATTCAGTACAAAACCGGTAGCGAATATCTGCCGCCTCACCGGCCGTCTCGACGACGACATCATCGATGTGAAGGTCCGCCAGCTTGGGCTCTCCCGCGACGCGGCCGCGGGCGACGAACTCGGCCATGCCCTGCACGAGGGCGACGAAGCCCATCGCCCCGGCGTCGACCACGCCGGCTTTTCGAAGGACATCGAGCTGTTGCTGTGTTCTTTGCAAGGCATCCGTCGCGGCGGCGACGGCTTTTTCAAGCAAGACGACGAAACTCTTTTCATCTTTCGCCGTTTGCCGGGTCAGGCTTCGGGCAAACACTTCGATAACGGAAAGTATCGTGCCCTCTTGCGGGTCGGTCAGCGCATCGTGTGCGTATTCGCTTCCCAGGCTGACGGCCTTGGCGAAGGAACGCGTGGTAAATCGGCTGAGGCCCCCTGCTGAATCGGCCATTCCCTGGAAGAACTGGGCAACGATTGCGCCGGAATTGCCACGGGCACTGTCGAGCAACGCGTCGGCAACGGACTCGAGCAGAGTGCCCAGGTGTTTACATCCAGGCGCGGTCAGCGCGCCGAGCGCCGCGCCAAGAGACAGACTCATGTTGGTCCCGGTATCTCCATCGGCAACCGGAAATACGTTTATGCGATTGAGGGTTTCCTGTTCGCCGACGACGCAATGAATCCCGGACTGCAAGGCACTGGCAAAGTCGTCGCCGTGAAGATGAACCGATACCGGCGTTGCGCTGGTCAAGGTGCGACTGTTTTTTATTCGCGGGGAAGGAGAAAGCCGTTGCCGAGGTGCTCCAGAATAACCCCCTCCGGCGTGATCTCCTTCACCAATGGCCCTTCCGCCAATGTTGCCTGTTCCCGATACTTGTTCATGTTTACGTACACAAACCGTTCCCCGGGTCGCTCGCGGTAGACATGAAGATCCAGATGCAGGTCTGGCAACACCAGTGTTCCGTTCGCCCGCAGTTCATTGAATGTCGCATAGGTATTTGCGACCATTTTCGGCGCCGGCTCGATCGCGGATACGTCACTCTTGCCGGCTCGAGCGTCAGGGGTCTGCTGCGACTGTTTCTGCCTGGCTTGCTCGACCATCTCCGAGAATGAAGGCTCGCGGACAGGCTGCTCACCCGCCGGCGGTTCTTCACCGGCCGCCGGCATTTCGACGACCGGGCGAAAATCGGGCCTGAGCATGACGCCCAACAGGACCACCAGGTTGATGGCGAGCAAAATGCCCAGCACCCACAACCATCGCGGCGCGCGGGGCGGGTCTGAACCCTCGCGCACGTCGGCAAAACCGGGCGCGTTCTTTCGCTGACGCTCGGTCTCGGACTTCTTTAGCGCATCCAGGATAAATGACATGAAGAGCCTCTAGTTGCTCGCCAGTCTCGGCGTGCCATCCAGCGCCAGCGATGAATTGATGATGATCTGGGTCTGTTGCCCCGCAAGGCCGTCGACTTTGAGTCGGTGCTGCCGCTGAAAGTCTTTCAGCCTTTGCTCGAGCTCCTTGTCGAAGTAATCCAGGTCGGTGGACACCGTTGCTTCCGGATCGTAATCCGCATCGATCGCGGCGAGGCTCTGCCGTAGCCAGCGCACGTTCTCGTCACGCATGCCGGGTTTGATCGCTTTGGCGGCGCCGTTGGGCGGGCGCCAGATCAACAGATACTGGCCAAACCAGAGCCTGGAGATTTCATCGACCGGGTGGATGCTGCGGGTTTCCCCGAAGACGAGCTCACCCAGCTCGCCGTCCAGGGATGTGAGTACCGGCTGGTGCGTATTGCCGTGCCTGTCGGTCAGCGTCAACACGGCCGGGCGGTCGAGCTGTCGGATACCGGCCCAGGAACCTCTCTGGAACAGGCAGCTAAGACCCGCCGCCTCGGCTTGTGAGCAGGCCGTGCCGCTGCCGGCCTGGTACTCGGCGCCCCACAGCTCGAACAGTGTGGCCATCGCTGAATTGGTGTCGGTAACTGCGCTCGATTCAATCAACAGGTCCTCGAGTGACCCGGTGTCGGGCCGGACCGGCAATGCCTCGGCGACTTTCTCGCCGGACTCGAGCGGCACGGCCACCACATCCGGCGACTGTCGTTCACCCTGCTTTGCCAGAGACCAGACCCCCAGGGCGATGATAGTCACACCGACGATTCCCAACGCCGGCACGGCCCACCTGGTGAGTCCGATCGCATACTGTTGTCCCGACACCTCGGCCGCGGCCCTGCGAACGAGTTTTCTGCCGATATGCCGCATTCCGCGACTGTAGGCGCCAAGCATTGCCCGGTCGCTGATCACGTTGATGATTCGGGGCACGCCGTCGGACAGGTCGAAGACCTGCTGCTTGGCGGCTGAATCGAAAATTTCGCCGAGGGCGCCGGCGACCTTGAGCCGATGGTCGATATACCGACCGGTCTCTTCGCGCGACAGTGGCTCCAGGTGATAACGGCCGGTAACGCGCTGGGCGAGCTGACGCAGCTCTTCTCGCGCCAGCATGTCGCGAAGCTCGGGTTGCGCGATCAGAATGACCTGCAGAAGCTTCTGCTTCGCGGTCTCGAGATTGGTCAGCAGGCGAAGCTGCTCCAGGACATCCGCCGCCAGATTCTGTGCCTCATCGACCAGTAGAATCGTGCGGCGGCCGCGCGCATGCGCGGCGAGCAGATGGCGATTCAGGGTATCGACGAGTGACTTGGCGCTCATACTGTCCTCGGGCGGCGGCGTGCGCAATTCCTCGCAGATGGTGATCAGGAATTCCAGCGCCGTCAGCTGGGGATTGAGGATCAGTGCGACATCGACCTCGGCCGGCAGGCGGCCGAGGACCGTGCGAACGAGCGTCGTCTTCCCGGTACCGACTTCTCCCGTGAGCTGAATGAATCCGCCGCTCTCGGAAATGCCGTACACGAGGTGCGCCAGCGCTTCGCTGTGCCGCTCGCTCATGAACAGATAACGAGGGTCGGGCGTGATCGCAAAAGGCTTGTCAGTCAGCCCAAAGAATTTCGTGTACATGGTCCGGTCACATTGATGCGTGCAGCATCACGGATTCTACCCGATTTGGCCCGGGTCCAAGCTGCGGGCACGGTTGACGGAAGATTTTCCGAAGCGCTCGCGGATCTCATCGACGGTCTGGTCCAACGGCGCCGGGGCGTCGTCGCCGGAAAACAGGTCGCCCTGGGAGGCGGCAGACAGCTTGCTGCCGCCGACGCCCAGCAGCCGAATCCTGGCGCCGGGATGCTCGGAGAGCCACCGACGCAACAAAGCCCTCGCCGTCTCGAATAGTTGCTGCGTGCTGTTTCCCGGCGGACGCAGAGCGCGCTGTCGGGTGAACGTCGAGAAGTCCGACTGCCTGATCTTGACCTGTACGGTACCGGCAACGAGCGCTTTCGCGCGCATCCGGGCCGCCGACCGCTCGGTAAGCCGAAGCAAATGCCGGTCCATTTCCCCGACATCGGTCAGGTCCGAATCGAAGGTCTCCTCGGCGCTGATCGACTTGTCCGGCCGCGAAGACACGACCGGCCGGAAATCGATACCCGCGGCGCGTTCCCGCGTCTTCCGCGTGAATCGCCCGAATATCGGCTCGAGGTCCCTGTCGGGGGCAAGGCGCAGATCGGCAACCGTCTCGATACCCTTGTCCTTCAGCCTGACGAGCGTCTTGCGGCCGATTCCGGGAATGACGCGGACCGGCAGCGGATCCAGGACAGCACGCGTCTGTTCGGCGGTAACGACGACCAGACCGTCCGGCTTGTCGAGGTCGGACGCAATCTTTGCAACGAGCTTGTTTGCCGCCACACCGACCGATGCCGTGAGGGCAGTCTGCTCCAGGATGCGGTTCTTGATTTCCTGCGCGATGTCCACTTCGCAACCGAACAACGCAACACTCTCGGTTACGTCGAGAAACGCCTCATCCAGGGACAGCCCCTCGACAAGCGGCGTGAAGTCGCGAAATATCGCGAATATTTCGTCGGACACCGACTTGTAATGGGCCATGCGCGGCGTTACCCGAACGAGGTCCGGACAACGGCTCAGGGCCTCGCGCATCGGCATCGCGGAGCGAATGCCGTAGGCGCGGGATTCGTAACTCGCCGCCGCAACGACGCCGCGATTACTGCCTCCGCCGACTACCACCGGCCTGGCGCGCAATGAAGGATCGTCACGTTGCTCGACGGACGCATAAAATGCATCCATGTCAACATGCAATATCTTTCGAATACCGGTTTCGGGCATCTCTAGCAGCCTGTCGGACTTAGGGGATCGTAGCGAGGCGAGTGGGGAATCGAGGATAAAGTGTCGATCATTTGAGGAGAATAGTGGTTCTATTTGACGATAATGATCGACAATATAAACCGATTTGCCACCGCCGCAGTAGATTCCGCCTGAGTTCGACAGGCTGCTAGTGGCCCCTGTCGACGATGTAACCCGCCAGCCATCCGAGCGGCTCGGCATCGTCACCGAAAACGTCCAGTGCCTGAAGTCCGGCCTCGAGCAGGGCGTCGCAGCGCTGACGCGCGGCGCCGATACCGAACAGGGAGGGAAATGTCGCTTTCGCCAGACGCTGGTCGGCGCCGGTCCGCTTGCCGAGGACGTCCGTCTCCCCCTCCACATCGAGAATATCGTCCCTGATCTGAAAAGCCACTCCGATGCTCCGGGCGAAGCGCAATAGTGCGTTTTGACGGTCAGCCGGCAAATCCTCCGCAAGAATGCTCGCGGACACGACAGATGCCTCTATCAGGGCGCCGGTCTTCAGCGCATACATCTGTTCGAGCTCCGCTTCCGAAAGGCTCAGTCCCTCCGAGGACAGATCAATCGATTGCCCACCGGTCATTCCCAGCGATCCGCAGGCATTGGCAATCAGCTCGACGAGCCGGGCCCGTTTTTCCGGCTTCACTCCGCTCGCGCCTGCCAGCACATGGAACGCGAGCGGCTGCAGGGCGTCCGCGGCCAGAATCGCCGTTGCTTCGTCAAAGCGCCGGTGTACCGTAGGATGACCCCGCCGCAGGTCATCGTTATCCATCGCCGGCAAATCGTCATGCACGAGCGAAAACGCGTGGATGAACTCGATTGCCGCCGCCGGTGCATCGAGGCACTTCGCATCCAGTTTCAGGCATTCGCCGGTCGCGTAGACGAGCAGCGGACGTATACGCTTGCCGCCATTCAAAACGGCGTAACGCATCGCTTCGTGGAGGCGGCCGGGCATGGTGGCCGACTCAGGCAAAGCCGCATCGAGCTGCTCGGCTACCCGGTTGGTGTAACTGGTGACTCGTTCTGAAAACGGGGTCGGCAATGACCACTCCTCATCCCTGATCTTCCCGGTAAAGCCTACACCGATTCGCTGCCTGCGTGCATCAGCCGGGCTGGGCTATAATCCCGCCCCCGAGAAACCCGCCACCGCCGGACGACGCCGATGTGGGCACAGGCTCAGCCGAACATTGCGCTTGTAAAATACTGGGGAAAGCAGGACGCTGACCGGAATCTGCCGGCTGTCGGCTCGCTTTCCATCACGCTCGATACGCTATACACGCGGATGTCGGTGGACTTCCTCGAGAAACCGGGACCGGACGAACTCGTCTTGAACGACGAGCTGGCCGGCGGAATACTGCCGAGAGTTTCGGACTGCATCGATCGCATAGCGGGCAGGCGCCGACCGGCCGCCAGAGTCCGGAGCGTATCCAATTTTCCGGTTGCCGCCGGGCTGGCGTCATCCTCCTCGGCATTTGCAGCGCTCGCCCTGGCTACCTACGACAGTCTCGGACGGTCCGCCGACACCCTGACGATGGCCCGTGCGGCGGGCAGCATTTCGGGGTCCGCGGCCCGATCGTTTTACGGGGGTTTTGTCGAATTATCGCCCGTCGACGGCGATATCGATGTCCGGTCGATCGCGGACCCGGACGAATGGCCGCTGGAGGTTGTCGTCGCAATAACGGACTCGGGCCCGAAGCGATTGAGCTCCGGCGAGGCGATGATTAAGAGCGCCCGGACATCGCCTTTTTACACGAGCTGGGTCGAGCGCCAGCCGGACGACCTGCAATCGGCCAGGCAGGCAATCAGGGCAAGGGATTTCGAGCAACTGGCGGCCGTCTCCGAACACAACTGCCTCAAGATGCACTCCGTGATGTGGGCATCCAGGCCGCCCATCGTCTTCTGGAATGATGCAACGCTCGCGTGCATGGAGGCGGTGCGCGATCTGCAAAAGCAGTCTGAGCCCGTGTTCTTTACGATAGACGCGGGGCCGCAACTCAAGGCCGTTTGTTTGTCGTCCGCCGCCAAAACCGTCAGAGACGCCCTTGCCGGTACTGACGGGGTGATGAATACCAGGGTGAGTGGAGTCGGTCACGGCGCACGGCTATCGGAGGAGTCGTGACGACCACTGTTGCAAGCGCCCCTGGGAAAGTCGTCGTCTGCGGTGAATACGCGGTACTCGATGGAGCACCCGCAATAGGCATGGCGGTGAACAGGCGCGCGCGCGCGCGCATCAGTACCGCGGAAAGGGATTGTCACACCGTACGCACCAAGGGGGTCGTCGAGGGTGAATGGACCGGACAGGAAATACCGGCGGGTGATCTCGATTTGCTGCACGAGGTCTGGAAATCAGCGGGAATCGAAGGGCGCTTCGATATCGACCTGGATACCAGTGAGTTTGTCGATACGGCAAGCGGCAGCAAGCTGGGACTCGGATCGAGCGCCGCGCTGACGGCGGCGCTGGTCACCGGGATTTCCGAACTGGCGGGCAAACCACAGAATGTCGAAACGAAGGCCATCGAGGCACACCAGCGCTTTCAACAGGGTCGCGGAAGCGGTGTCGACGTCGCCACCAGCCTCAACGGCGGTGTCATCGAGTACCGTATGGCCGGGCCCTGTCGATCGCTGCCGTGGCCTGCCGGATTGCAATGCGCCGTTTTATGGAGCGGCCGACCGTCGAGCACCGGCGACATGCTCTCCAGGCTCGATCGGCCTGGCCGACAAGCGCCCGGTCTTTGCGACGCATCGGCGGCGACAGCCGAGACCTGGTCGGGCGGAAATGTCCTCGATTTGCTTGCCGCATTGCGCCTGTATGTCGATGCGCTGGCGAAATTCGATGTTGACCGCAGTCTCGGCATATTCGATGCTGGACACGGGGAGTTGGTGGCCGCAGCGGCAGGGCAAAACCTGGTTTACAAGCCCTGCGGTGCGGGTGGCGGCGATATCGGAATGGTCTTTGCCAGCGACGCGCGCGCCGTGAGAGATTTTGCCGATATCGCCGGGGACAGCGGATTTCAGTTGCTGGACGTCGAGTTGCAGGCCCGTGGCGTTCTTATCGAAGGCTGATTGTCATTGAGTGATTCACGCATCGCCCGCTTCTATCGGAAGAGTATTGCCGAGAGAATCGAAGAGCTTGTCGGTCGTGAGCTGATCGAGACGGCCGATGCGCGCGCGCTCCTCGATGGCGGCCAGCTGCTTACACCGGAACTCGCCGACAAGATGATTGAAAACGTCATCGGCGTATTCGGCCTGCCCTTCGCGGCGGCGCCCAATTTCCTGGTCAATGGACGGGATTACATAGTGCCGATGGTCGTCGAGGAGCCATCCGTACTGGCAGGCGTCAGTGGCGCTGCGAAAATCGCCAGGGCAGGCGGCGGCTTCAGAGCGACATCGACCGAGCCGTTGCTCATCGGCCAGGTTCAGCTGGTGGACGTCGAGGATCCGGATCCTGCCGTACAGGCGTTATACGCTGCGAGCGACGAACTGATCGAGCTTGCAAACAGCCTGCAACCGAACCTGGCGGCACGCGGCGGCGGCGTCAGAGAACTCGAGTTCTTCAAGTACCGCCTCCCGGCCGGTAACTGGACGGTCGTGCTACACCTGCTTGTCGACACCCGCGATGCAATGGGAGCAAATCTCGTCAACACCATTTGCGAGGGTATCGCACCGCGTGTCGAAGAGATCGCCAGAGGCAGGGCCTGCCTGAGAATACTCTCGAACCTGGCAGACAGGTCGCTCGTGACCGCAAGTGTCACGCTGCCGCTCGCGGAACTGGCCAGGGAAGGATACCCGGCTGAGGTTGTCCGAGACGGCATCGTCCTGGCCGACGACTTCGCAAACACGGACCCGTACCGGGCAGCCACCCATAACAAGGGCATCATGAACGGCATTGACGCGGTTGCGATCGCGACCGGTAATGACTGGCGCGCCATCGAAGCGGCAGGCCACGCCTATGCGGCTCGCGGCGGCGCATACCGCGCATTGACGAGCTGGATCGTCGATTCGGGCGGCGACCTGCACGGCGAACTCGTCATGCCGCTGAGAGTGGGTATCGTCGGCGGCTCGCTGAAGTCGAATCCGGCCGCTGCGGTCGGTCTCGGGATCGCGGCGGCCAGGTCGGCGACGGAGCTGGCCGGGCTGATGGCTGCCGTCGGCCTGGCACAGAATTTCGCGGCACTTCGCGCGCTCGTGACGGAAGGAATTCAAAAAGGTCACATGAGCCTGCATGCTCGCAACGTCGCCGCGGGTGCCGGGACGCCGCCGGAAATTTTTGATCGCGTCGTCGCGGGCATGGTCGATAGCGGCGAGGTCAAACCCTGGAAGGCCCATGAGTTGATCGGCGCGCTCCGGGACAGGCCCGAACGGCGAGAGGCCGCAAGTGGAACCGATAACGCCGCTCATGGCACGGCATCCGGCAAGGTGATTCTCCTTGGCGAGCATGCAGTCGTATACGATCGGCATGCGCTGGCATTGCCACTCGAGTCTGCGGTTTCCGCAACCATCGTGGAAGCCAGAGCCGGTATACATCTGGCGATCCCCGACTGGGATTTCGAGCAGAGCTTCACGATCAGCAGCCCCCCGAAGGGGGGAGGCGCCGCCGCGTTGGCCCTTATCATGCGCCGGTTCGGTATCCAGGATCGGGGGTTCCTCATTCGTATCAGATCACGAATTCCGGCGGCGATGGGGCTCGGTTCCTCGGCGGCGCTGGCGGTGGCAATCATCCGGGCGTTCGATCAGTTGCTGGACCTGAAACTGGATAACCGGGCTGTCGACGAGCTGGCCTTCGAGTGCGAAAAACTGGCCCACGGCAAGCCGTCGGGAATCGACAACAATATCGCGACCTATGGCGAACCCGTCCTGTACAGCAAGAGCAGCGCCACGCGGACAAAGCCTATTAGCCTGACGGAACAACCGCCTATTGTCGTGGCATCGAGCGGCATCCGCGGCGTGACCAGGGATCAGGTCGCGGGCGTGAGGTCCCGCTTCGACAGGAATTCCGAGCTGTACGCGACGATTTTCGACGAGATCGACGAGCTCAGCCTGGCCGGCGCCCACGCATTGAAAAGTTGTGACTACGATACGCTGGGATCCCTGATGAACGTCTGTCATGGATTCCTGAATGCCCTGCAGGTCTCGATGCCGGAGCTCGAAAAAATGATCGACATCGCTCGAACGAATGGCGCGATCGGCGCCAAGCTCACAGGCGCCGGGGGCGGTGGCTCGATCGTCGCATTATGTCCGGACAGGGAATCGGAGGTCGCCCGGGGACTGCACTCGGCCGGTTATCAGATTGTGCGTATGCGGGACCGATAGAGCATGCCGGACGACAGAATCGTATCGTCGGACAGCGAGGAGCTGATCCTCGTGGATTGCGGCGACAATGAGATCGGATACCTGAGCAAGGACGAATGCCACGACGGTGATGGCGTACTGCATCGCGCTTTCTCGCTTTTCGTATTCAATGCCCACGGCGAGCTTCTGTTACAGAAACGCAGCGCCGGCAAGCGGCTGTGGCCGCTATTCTGGTCGAATAGCGTTTGCAGCCACCCGAGGAAGGGCGAATCGATGGATGCGGCCACCCACCGCCGCCTGCGCCAGGAACTCGACATCGAGGCCGAGCTCGAGTTCGTCTACAAATTTCCGTATCAGGCGCAGTTCGGCGACCACGGTTCCGAAAACGAACTGTGCTCGGTGTATCTCGCAAGGACCGGGCAGTCTCCCTCGGCAAACCCGAACGAGATTGCGGCTGTGCGATATATCGCCCGGGAAGCGCTGGAACACGAGCTTGTGACGAAGCCGGACGAATTTACGCCCTGGTTCAGGATGGAATGGGAGCGGCTCTGCGAAGAGTTTGCCGGCAAGCTCGCTGAATATGCGACATAACAGCGGGGACGGACCCGGACGGGTCCTTCCCTGACTATCCGACGTAGCGGTAGTATTCGATGCCGAGATCCTGAAACTGCCGCTCCTCGGTCTTGCCGACTTTCTCGATAACGAACTCGTCCTTCGGCAGGTAATCGAGGCCGGTTACCCTGCGCCCGTCGTGAAGCGCCTCGTATTGCTCGCAATCGAGATCGACTGCGAACTCCATTGCGTTATTGAAGCCGATCAGACGGGTTGACCCCCTCCACTCGTTGGCGATGCTCAGCGGAATCACTTCGGCCGCATCGCCGCTGCCGTACCCGAGCGTCAATACCTCCTCGTCGGTCAAGTCGCGGCCCTCATCCAGTGCCTGCTCGAACCCGGCGGCCATCCACGCCGGCAACGCGGCGGTATAGAGGTTGCCGAGATCCAGCATCGTGTCACTGCCAAGCGCGAGCTTGTCGAGAATCTCACGGCGGTATTTTCGTGATGCGCGGAATATCCTGAACACGGCCATGGTCAGCGGATAGGCCTCATAATTGAGGAGGTCGGGATCGGCGAGCCTGGCGACATCCGGTTTACTCAGCATTTCAGCCAGCAGGGCCTCTGGTTCTATGCCGGCCTCGTAGCAATATGATGCCAGCTCGGCGTGGTCTTCCGGGTCGCCGCCGCCAAGCGCAAACAGGTACGCGACTGCCCAGGCGGTTTCCGGCATCCGGCGATAGGGCCTGTGCATGAACACGGTCTTGAGCGAGCGCAGGTACTCACTGGCGCACACTTCCCGTTTTGCATACATGTCGTTCAGCGCGTGAAGCGTTTCATCGATATAGCAGGTGGTCGAGTACTTGCCGTTGAAGACGGGAAAGTCCTGTACCTGATGACTCTCGCTTCGGTTCTGGCCGCAGAATCGCAGCATGGGCTTTCGGAAGTCCATGATCCGGTAGTCGGAGGCCGCGCCGGAACTGACCAGATCGACTTTTGCGAGTTTCGGGTCTTCCTCGAGCAGCATGGCCACTGCGCCGGCGCCCTGTGTCGGCTCACCGCTGCTGCCTCGTGCGTATTCGGCAATGTCCGCGCAAACGACGATCGCCTGACTACCGGCACCGTCGAGCGCGAGGTGTCTGAGCGCGCCTTTCATGCCGTAAACGCCTCCCAGACAGGCGTGCTTGAATTCGGGGACCTCGCAGCTGCGGGAGATCGGCGCCTTGCCCTCCTTGACGAGCGCACGATCGACCATTCCCTTGACAATAATCGCCCCGGCGGAATTGTCGGTGCTGGATTCGGTGCCCAGGCCTAAGAACCTGACGCGTGACGGGTCGATATCGTATTGCCTGATCAGGCGCATTACCGCCGTCGCCGCGAGTGTATATACGCTCTGATTCGGGCCACGGACGCGGAAACTGCGCCCTACGACCTCCCGGATTTTCGGCCACTGGTTGCCGGTCCAGTCGCACCAGTCCTCCAGCCACACCCTGAACGGCGGTATGTAGGCGGCGAGTCCGCTGATGCCGATGTTGTCTTTGTCCATGGACTCAGTCTTCGGATGTGGGCCGTTGTGTAGCCCCGGAATTCTAGATGCCATCACAGGCTGTCTCAAGCGGGCTATTCTACCGCAATCCGGATTTGCGCTGAAAATACAGGGGGATCGTGCGGCAGGTGCAGATGGTCGGCCAGCAGGAGCTGGAGCGTATGCTGTCCCGGGGAGAGGGTAAGCTCCGTTGCCGAGCTGCCATCACCGAAATGGATGTGGTTCTGGTCTTTCGGAATCGGCCGGTCGAAGTCGGGCAGGCCACTGTCGACGATCAGGTGATGGTGGCCGCTATCGGGGCTGGCGTCGCCGGCGGGCACGACCGCCATGCCGGTGAGCCCGAATTCCACGCGAACCGGGTTTGTGACCCGCTCTCCGTCCGAAGGCGTTATGAAAAATAGCCGTGCACCGTCGGCGGACGATGTCCGTTCGATGGCAGGCGGTTCTTCGACGCTGGCGGGCGCCGCAGTATCGGTGCCCGGCGGACTGCAGGCAGGAACGAGGAAGAGCACAGGCAAGATCGCCTGCAGTTCGGGGAATGTTTTTTTCATCGACTGTCTCCCGGGACTAGATCGAGAATGCCGCAAAAAGGGCGGCAAAGGCAATCATCAGGCCGAAACTGATGCCGTACGACAAACCAAGGATGGTGAATTTGAATGCCGTGATCAAGGATCCTTGTTTGTACACGCGTTGCATGGCTCTGAAAAGATACACGGGGATGTAAAGTGACGCGCCGATCAGCACGGTGTCGGTTGCAGCCTCGTGAATACCGGTGAGCGCGCCAAACCTCGCGAATAATATCTGAAGCGTGAGTATCAGGAAGAAGAAAGCGTGGTAATGCAGGATGAACAGCAGGTGCTCGACGTAGTAGCGCTTGGAAAGCGGATACAAGACTTTTAGCGCCAGCGCCATGAGGGGCAGGAGGAAGAAGAGGGCTGCCGGGACGTTGTCGAGCAGTTTGTCAAAAAAGGCTCTGCCGGAATCGGCGCGTACCTGCTCGCACATGACACTGAGCCGCTCGGGCGTCAGACGGCCGGATAACCAATCGGGCATATCCGCCGACTCGAAGTCGGCGGTGTCGCATGTAAAAGAGGCATCGCCGGCCGTAATATCGATATTCACGGACGTTTCGTCTTCTTCTGTCAGCGCCGGATCACCGATGATGATGCCGCGCATGCCCAGCTCCTCGAGCACTTCGTCCGGGATTTCTGCGGCGGTTTCTTCTGCCTCGCCGATCGGTTCGGCGGCGGGCTCGAACAACAGGCTGAACTCTTGCCTGGGATCGAAAAATGCGACGAGGAAAAACACCACGCTCAGCACGAGGTAGGTTCGGAACGGCGGCATGAACCTGGCGCGGCGCCCGCGCAGATAGTCGCGGGTCAATCGGCCGGGGCGGAAGATCAGTGGAACCAGAGTCCGCCAGAGCCGCGAGTCAAGCTCGAAGAGGTCGCCGAACGCGTCGCGAATCAGCTCCCAGATGCTGATCAGGCGGCTGCGGGCCCGTTGGCCGCAACTGCCGCAGTACTGCCCGCCCAGCGTGGTTCCGCAATTGAGACAGGAGGGCAGGGATCTCAGTTCCCTGTCGGATCCGTCAGCGCGGCGAAGAACACGGCGGCTGGCCGCGAACTTTTCGCCAAACCGGTCAATGGCCGGCTGGCGCATTTCCCTCGACGGTCCGGTCAGGTACCGCTCCAGGTCCTCCTCGCTGGCGATGTAATAATGCGTGACGCGACGCGCGCGGCCCCGATCGTCCGGCTCCAGCTCGAAGGTCTCGGCTTTGAGAAAACCGGGTAGCCCGAGCATGTCCATGGTATGGGCTTCGAGCCAGGCATCGAACGCATCGACGATCTCCGGATCGACGTTGACCGTGACCTCATAGATTGGCCCTGCCGTGATTGACATGCACTAACCTGTTACGTCCCGCGCTTTTTCGAACCCTTTTTCTTGGCGGACGCTTTTTTTCCGGCCTTGCTTGTGGCCGACGTTTTCTTCCTGGCAATTTTTTTCCTGGCTGCTGCCTTCTTCGTCGCGGGCCGGGGCGCAGGTGCAGTGTCGCGAGCGCCCACGCGGCCGATCTCGTCCGGCGAAAAGTCATCGACGGCCAGGATGTTCATGATCTTCTCGTGATAGCTGCGCAATTTCCTTGCTTCCGTTGCGGTGATCACTTCGGCGCTTTCGGCCTCATCGATCTGGTGTCCCAGGTACTCGGAGGCGATCAGGCCTTCCTTCTGCGACTGGCGGAGCTTGGTCTCCAGCGGCGCCATTTGTTCGGACAGCTCCAGCGCTTCCTGCAGCAGGCCCAACGGACTGCCCGGCTCGAGCGTCGTGTATGCCTCTCGGCTCAACCTGTCGCGTGCTTCACCGGGTCGGGTCGCCAGGTCGACGATTTTCCTGCCGAGTTCATCCGCCGGCGAGGAATAGGTGCGCCCACGCGGAAAGATGAACCAACGCAGGAGGAAAGCGATCGGCCGATTCGGGAAATTGCGCAGGAAGCTGTGCAACTGTTCCTGTGCGCGGTACATCAGCGTTCGTACCGACCACTCGACCAGCGGCAGATCCGTAGCCCGTCGCCCCTGGTTTTCGAAATGCTTGAGAACCGTTGAAGCGAGGTACATCGAACTGAGCACGTCGCCCAGGCGCGCAGACAATAATTCCTTCTGCTTGAGCTTGCCTCCGAGCGTCAGCATGGAAAAGTCCGTCGCAAGCGCGAAGGCGGCGCTATACCGGTTGATATTCTGGTAGTAGCGGCGAGTCGGCGTGTTCAGCGGTACCGAGCTGAATTTTGCATGAGTCAGTGCGAGGAAAAACGCGCGCGCCAGGTTGCTGATTGCGTAACCGATGTGTCCGAAGAGTGCGGCATCGAACTCGATGAGCCCGCGCTTGGTGTCCTCGTCCTGCGCGGCATGCAGTTCTCTCAGAACATAAGGATGGCAACGCATGGCGCCCTGCCCGAATATGATCAGGCTGCGCGTGAGAATGTTCGCGCCCTCGACCGTGATCGCGATCGGCGTTGACATGAACCCACGGCCCACGTAGTTCTTCGGGCCCAGCATCACCGCTTTTCCGCCGTGAACGTCCATGGTGTCGATTGCGACCTGGCGGCCCATCTCGGTGCAGTGGTACTTGAGAATGGCGGAAGGGACGGCTGGTTTTTCGCCCTGGTCGATCGCGCCGGCAGTAACTGATACGGCGGCGTTCATGATATAGGTATGTCCGGCGATCCGGGCCAGCGCCTCGCCGACGCCATCGAACTTTGCGACGGGCGCATTGAACTGCTTGCGAATCCTGGTGTAGGCGCCGGCGGCGTAAACTGCGGCCTGGCTGCCGCCGGCAGCGTTCGACGGCAGCGTGATCGCCCGGCCGACCGACAGCAGTTCGACCAGCATCTTCCATCCCTTGCCCGCCATCTCGCGACCGCCGATGATGTAGTCCAGCGGTACGAATACGTCCTTGCCCGATGTCGGTCCATTCTGGAACGGTATGTTCATCGGGATATGTCGTCGCCCGACGGTTACGCCCGGCGTGTCGGTAGGAACCAGCGCCGCGGTAATCCCGTATTCCTCCCGATCGCCGATCAGGTGGTCGGGGTCATAGAGCTTGAAGGCGAGCCCGAGAACCGTTGCGACCGGCGCCAGCGTAATGTAGCGCTTGTCCCAGTTGAGCCTGATACCGGTAATCTGCTTGCCGTTCCACCTGCCCTTGCAGACTATGCCGCTGTCGATCAGGGCAGCGGCGTCCGATCCCGCCTGCGGCGAGGTCAGCGCAAAACAGGGGATCTCGTCGGCTGTGGCAAGGCCGGGCAGGTAGCGATCCTTCTGTTCTTCGGTGCCGTAGTGCAGCAGCAACTCGGCGGGGCCCAGGGAATTGGGAACGCCGATGGTGGATGATGCGGTCGTGCTGCGGCTCGCCAGCTTCATGATGACCATCGCATTGGCGTACGACGAAAATTCCAGGCCGCCGTACTGCTTTGGAATGATCATCGCGAAAAACTTGTGTTTCTTGATGAACTGCCACACGTGCTCCGGCATGTCGCCGAGCTCGTGGCTGATTTCCCAGTCGTCGAGCATCGAGCACAGCTCTTCGCAGGGGCCGTCCAGAAAGGCCTGCTCCTCCTCCGATAAGGCAGGTGCCGGAATAGACATCAGGCGATCCCAGTTCGGCATGCCGGAGAACAATTCGCCATCCCACCATACATTGCCGGCTTCCAGGGCCTCGCGTTCGGTATTCGACATGGTCGGCAGCATCTTGCGATACGCCTCGAGGGCCGGCCCGGTGATCTTCTCGCGGCGGAACTCGATCAGGTTCGGCACGACCATGACACCGAAGAGCAGCCAAAGCAGGAGGAGCCACAGGAATCCGCCCTCGCCGAGCATCGTATAGGTCAGCAGAGCGATGCCGGCGGCGATAGTGGATGTATGCAGGGCTATGCGGTTGTATGCGAGGGCGATGCCGCCGCCGACAAACAGCAGAAACCAGAACAGGCTGACGATGAATCCGGACATAAAGGAACCCTATCACCGGGGCTCCCGGGGCGCCATAGACCGGTTCTTTAGACGGGTTTCAAAGCAACTCTGCGATTGCGGCCCGCTCCTCCCTGAGCTCGGCCTCCGTTGTGTCCATTCGTTCCCTGCTGAAGTCACTGATGCCGAGTCCCCGAACGATCTCGTAACGGCCGTTATTGCAGCGAACGGGGTATGAGTAGATGACGCCCTCTTCTATGCCGTAGCTGCCGTCAGCGGCCACGCCCATACTCACCCAGTCGTCCGCCGGGGACCCGAGCACCCAGTCATGCATGTGATCGATTGCCGCCGACGCGGCAGAGGCTGCCGACGAGGCGCCACGCGCCTTGATGATCGCCGCTCCGCGTTGCTGCACTGTCGGAATGAACTCCGCGGTAAGCCAGTCTTCATCGACGAGGCCCAGCGCGGCCTGCCCGGCGACGACCGCATGTTGAATGTCAGGGTACTGCGTTGCCGAATGGTTGCCCCAGATCGTCATCTTTTTCACAGTCGATACATGCACACCCGTCCTGGCGGCGAGCTGTGCAATAGCGCGATTGTGATCCAGCCGGGTCATCGCCGTGAAATTCACATGATCGATATCCGGAGCGTTCGAACTGGTGATCAGCGCGTTGGTGTTGGCCGGGTTACCGACGATCAGCACCTTGATGTCACGACTGGCGTGATCATTGATCGCCTTGCCCTGAAGCGAGAATATCTCGGCATTCGCCTCCAGCAGGTCCTTTCGTTCCATGCCGGGTCCGCGCGGCCGTGCCCCGACCAGGAGGGCGTAGTCGCTGTTTCTGAATGCGACGTCGGCATCATCCGTGGCCACGACGCCTGCCAGCGTGTCGAACGCACAATCGTCCAGCTCCATGACAACGCCGTCGAGCGCGGGCATGGCCGGCGTGATCTCGAGCAGCTGCAGGATAACGGGCTGATCGCCTCCCAGCATCTGCCCGGACGCGATACGAAAGGCCAGTTGATAGCCGATTTGTCCGGCGGCGCCGGTGATGGTGACCCTTACGGGATCTTTCATTCTTCTTGTCCTGGTTGAAATGTGTGCAGCGGAAAGCGGCAGGATACTAGAAGCGGTGTCAATAAAATCAATTGAACGCAAAAACGCGGCCGACGGATATTATCGAGACCGCATCCGGCATGCTATCGTGCTCCGGGCGGCTCGAAGTCAGGATGCGCTGCATCGAAGAGCATCAGCTCGGCTCTGGCCTGATCGTGCTTGCCGGTTTTGCTCAATTCGGATATGCATCGCCACCATTTCAGGGCGTCGGAGGTCTGTTCTTCCGGACAATATCTTTCCCGCGCATCGGGCACCGCGCCGGACGCGCCGAGTGCCTCAACTGATTCGGGGTCTCGGTCCGCCTCCCGGGATTGTTGAAGTTCGGAAACAGCGCTTTGCGTGGCGGGATCCATCGCTTGCATGCGCTTGGCGCTGTTCTCGATCATTTGCGCAAAATCGCCTGATTCGGCGCTGTCGCGTGTCGGGGCATCCGCCCGCTCCGCAGTCCCGCCGGGCAGAGCCGGTTGTCCGGGGACCGCGTCCGACGGGGCCGGCTGGACTTCCGGTGGCCTGGTCAACTCGAGCACCAGTGCGAGACTGAGCAGCAGCGTTGCGACAAAAGCCAGGGGGCGGAACCAGTACGCTGTAAATCCCTGCAGGCCGGAACGCCTGACGGCCATTTTCGCTTTCTCGAGGACGATCGCATCGATTTCCGGAGGCACGCGTTCCGTCGCGGTGGCACGGTATTCTGCCGACGCCGTGTTGTTTTCCCTTTGCTGGTTCATACTCGGGTTCCGGGACCGTCAGTCGGCCCGCCGAGGGCGGTTTTCAGCTTGTTCATCGCATAGCGCAGACGGCTCTTGGCCGTCTCGCGGTTGACGCCCGTCAGCTGCGCGATGGCATCAAGGCTCAGTCCGGTCTCCTCGTGCAGCAGAAAGACGTTGCGCTGTTCGTCCGGCAACAGGAGGAGGGCGTCATCGAGACGCCTGCGGGCGAGTTTTTTTTCCGTGGCGAGGTCCGGTTCATCGCCCGGGTTTGCGCTCAGATCGGGGTCGACGTTTGTCTCCGCGCGGTGCCGCTTGTTTCTCCGAAGGTGGTCGATAAAGCAGTTGTGCGCGACGCGATAGAGAAATGTCGTAAATTTGGCTGTCGCCCGGTAGTTGTGCCGGGACTTGATGATCTTGCCCCACACCTCCTGAAACACGTCTTGTGCGGTATCGCGGTCCAGGCAGCGACGCAGCAGATACCGGTACAGGGAGTCATTGTGCCGCCTGTACAATATTTCGAACGCGGCGACATCGCCATCCCTGTATCGCAGCATCAAAGCCGAATCCGAGGGCGTTACGTCCATGTACCGAGAATAAGTGACCCTCACGCGGGGGGAAAGCGTGAGCGCGCTGGCCCCGTAATACAATGTTTTTCCTCGAAAGACCGAGACTTCCTGCCCTTTACAAACGCGTCCGCGGGGGTTGCCGGGTTATTTTTTCGCCCGGCGGGCTTGCATTCTATTCATTTAGTGTTATAGTTAACTATAACACCATGTCACTTGGGCCAAGGCAGGCGGCAACATGAACATTCCGGTACTTGATGAGGCAGGCGGAGGACTGCTGGTATTGACCATGCTGACAATCGCTTTTATTGCCGGGCAGGCGCAGGCGAATCTGCAAGAACGTGCAGCTGCCCCGGGACATTTTCAGCTGAATACCGAATTGACGGTCACCCTGGACGGAGACCGCGTCGAAAATCTCCGGTCAATCTCTTCCATAATTGACGCGGTCCGGGAACTGCCGGTTACAATCGACGTGACCATCGACGCGTCCACCGCCCACCAAGAACAAACGGCTGAATCAGAACAATAATGGATCCGAAATGGAATGAAGATGTTCCGATCTACCGGCAACTCCGCGATCGGGTCGTCGAGATGATTCTGGAGGGCGTGCTGGGTGACGGTGATGCCTTGCCGTCTGTCCGCAATGTCGCCGCCGAATACCGTCTCAATCCGCTGACGGTCCTCAAGGGCTATCAGGAGCTCGTGGATGAGGGCCTGGTGGAGAAAAAGCGCGGGCGCGGCATGTTCGTCACCGACGGGGCCAAGACGCAGCTCATGAAGGATGAGCGACAGCGGTTCCTCGAAAAAGAATGGCCCGATGTGGTGGCGACGATTCATCGCCTCGGGCTGGACGCGAAGACTCTGTTGAAATCCGCCGCCGGCGACAATGGAGAAGAACAATGACTGCCCTGGTCAGTGCGGGCAACGTGTCCAAATTCTATGGTGACGTACACGCCGTGGATAACGTCAGCTTCGATATCGAAAAAGGCAAGATCATGGGCCTGATCGGCCCGAACGGCGCCGGGAAGACAACCCTGCTAAAGGCAGTGCTGGGTCTGACCGAGTGCCAGGGTAACCTCTCCGTGCTCGGCCTGGACCCCTTCCGGCAGCGCAAGGAACTCATGCAACAGATCTGTTTCATTGCAGATGTTGCGGTTCTGCCCCGGTGGATTCGCGTTACCCAGCTACTCGATTTCATCGAAGCGATTCATCCACACTTCTCGCGCGGCCGCGCCGAAGAATTGCTGGCGCGGACCCGGGTCCGGCCTGACGCGAGAGTGCGTGAACTTTCCAAGGGCATGGTGACCCAGCTTCACCTGTCGATCATCACCGCGATCGACGCAAAACTCCTCGTTCTGGACGAACCGACTCTCGGGCTCGATATCATTTTCAGAAAGGAGTTTTACGGCAATCTGCTGAACGACTACTTCGACGGCGAACGCACGATTCTCATAACGACGCATCAGGTCGAGGAGATCGAAAACCTGATGACCGATGTGATGTTTATCAATGAAGGAAAGATTGTCCTGGAAGCCAGTATGGACGACCTGCCGAACCGGTATGTCGAGCTCCTGGCGTCCGGAGAGCACGCCGAAGCGGCACGCAGGCTCAAGCCCATACACGAGCGGGAGGTGTTCGGCAAGAATATCCTGACGTTCGAAGACGTGAGCCGGGAAAAGTTACAGGGAATGGGCGAGGTCCGCACGCCGGGCGTCGCCGACCTGTTCGTGGCGAAGGTCAAAGGAGCGGCCGCATGATTCAGGCTCAGGTTGCGTTGATCAGGCGCGAGCTCTGGGAGCACAGGGCTATATACGTCGCGCCGCTTGTCATTGCGCTGGTCGTGGCGCTGTTTACCGTGCTCGGACAGGTCACCGTGTCCGGCCATGAACACGCCG
>JBHHWI010000037.1:0-24749 GCA_046756445.1 Woeseia sp.
AAGGAGGTCCTTGCGGCCTCCTTTTCGATTTGGTGCCGGCACACGGACTCGAACCACTACCCCGCAAGCTACAATTAGAGCGTATCCCGTCTGCGGCATACTGTGACTCCACCGCTCCGCGTGAGTCCTGCGCCACAACAAATTGAAAAGGAGGTCCTTGCGGCCTCCTTTTCGATTTGGTGCCGGCACACGGACTCGAACCGCGGACCTGAGGTTTACAAAACCCCTGCTCTACCAGCTGAGCTATACCGGCATCGTTCAGCGGGGAGGCGAATTATTCTCTTTTGAAGCTGTTACGGCAAGATCAGCCGGAGCGTGGGCAGGTGGCGGCGCCCCTTAGAAGGACTTTGTCTTCACCATATCTTTCGATCATGCTGCCTGCACCTTTGCCCGGTGGCAGAGCGATATCGACAAAAAACACGGCGCCCTGGCGCGTTCGTGGCGTGATGTCGGCCGGAAGATCCAGCGATTTCGCCTGCAATTCGACCCGCTCCGCCCGGCTCATTTCACCAAAGAGCCCGAGTGAGATCTTCAGCCCTTCGTCCTCGGTGGAAACGATGTAAGCGTCACCAAGCCCGCCCTGCTTCAATTTTCTCAGCATGGCGTTGCCGGCCTCGCGGCTTTCGATGTTTCGAATCTGTACCCAGTGACCGACGAAAATCTGTCCCTGGGTCGACCGCACGGTGGCGCGCATGCCCTGCCTTTCATATTCGGCAAGCGCGCCGTCGGCAAGCGTGGCCGTGGTGTACGGTCCGAGGGTCACGCAGGATCGGCCGACCACCGCAGCAAGTTCGGATGGCTTGCCGGAACCCAGCACTGCACCGACGCTGGTGGCAGCCTCGGCGATTCTGGTCTTCGAAATCTCCAGTGGCGGACCGAGATCCGATTCATTCACTACCGCAACGCCGGTTTCGACCGGCTTTTCGGTGAACAGGCCCCAGATGAAGTAGAGAATGTTCGCCAGCAGCAGCAGCAGGAGCAGGTTCTTCATGACTCACTCTGTACCATGAACGCAAGTCCCTGAAGGACCAGGTTCGGACGGTGCAACACTTTGTCGCCAAGCCGCTTTAGGATGCGCGACGCATCCCCGCCGGTCAAGACGGTTTTCGGCCTGTAACCCTGCCCGCGAAGCACCTTGACCGCACGGCTGATCGCACCGCAGACGGCATTCACGGCGCCACTCTGCACGGCGCCGTCGGTGCTGTTGGCGAAATTTGACATCCCATGCCCCGGATCCCCGGGTTTCCGTTTTGCACCGGCAATATCACTCGTATCCGACCTCAAGGAGTTGCTCATCAATGCCAGACCAGGGATGATCTGTCCGCCGAGATGCATTCCGTCCTTGTCTATTGCATCGATCGTTACGGCCGTCCCTACGTCGACAATGCAAACCGCGCCGCGGAATTCGGATCGCGCGCCGATCATGGCCACCCATCGATCCACGCCAAGTCGCCGCGGTTGCCGGTAGCTGTTGGTTACGCCATATGCTTCTCTCTCGCAGCGTGCATAGTGCACATCACAGCCACAGTGAATACCGATTACGCCGGACAGGCGGGTCGCGAAACTGGCTCCGGCAACGTTGCTGGCGAATACCCGGTCAACGTGCCGGGGCAATCGCGTCGTTAGCGATGCAAACCCCGCATCGTGAATCTTCGAATGCGATATGCTGCCGGTGCGCTTGATGCCACCCTTCTCGAAGAGGCCCCATTTCAGTCTTGTGTTTCCGACGTCGAATAGCAACGCGCGGATGTCGCTCATAGGTAGCTTTCCGGCTGTTCTGCCAGCGTTATGGTTCCGGTGAGTGCGCGCCGCCTCTCTTCTCCCGCGCGTATTATCAACGCGCCGTCGTGATCGACACCGTCGGCAATGCCCGAGTAGCGACCGGTGGGCGTGTCAACGATAATGTCTTTGCCTCGCAGCCAGTCGCATTTCTCCCAGCTGTCCTGAAACGGTGCAAAGCCGTCGGACTCGAACCGAACCATGCAATCGACAAGGCTTTCGATGACCGCAACCGACAATCTCTCCCGCGACGGCGGACTGCCGGCGCAGCCCTTCAGATCCATTATTTTTTCGGTTGACGGTAGCCTATCCTCGATCTGCATGTGGTCAGGCAGCTCGACGTTGAGTCCCACTCCGGCGATGACCGTTGCCCCTTCGCCCGTATTGCTTTGCGCCTCGGTCAGGATGCCGCCGAGTTTTCCCCCGCACGCAATTATGTCGTTCGGCCACTTCAGGCCGATTTGATCTATCCCAAAACGCTCCAGCGCATCGACGATGCCGATACCCAGGGCCAACGTCAGGCTGGGCAGCTTTTCAGGAATTCTCCGAAACGTGTAGGCCATCGACAGGCACAGTCCGGACGACGGCGGCGATTGCCAGGTCCTGTCGAGACGCCCTCTTCCGGCGGTCTGGTAGTCCGCGACTGCGACGCGAAACCGACCCGGCAGTGGAGAAGCCTGATCCAGCAGGTAGCTGTTGGTCGATTCGATTTCCGAAAAGACCTCGAGTTCATCGAGCCTCGCACGGGATATACCCGTGATCGGCGCTCGAATATTTTCGGCGTCCAACACGCTGACACTCACATCTTACTTCGCCGACGGAACAGCATCAGCCGGGGAAATCTCGACTCCGTGCCGTCGATCATGCGTCTGATATTCGAGCGATGAGTGAAGACGAGGTACAGCGCAGACGCGGCGCAATAGACGAATAACGGTTGTTCCAACTCGGGGGGGGCCAAAAGCAGATACGCCGGCGCCGACAGGGCCGCGATCATTGTCGCAAGCCCCACATATCCGAACAGGACCAGAACCCACGCCCACATGATTACCACGGGAATGACCAGTTCTGGCTGCAGAATCAAAAACGTGCCGATCAGCGTAGCAGCGCCCTTACCGCCCTGGAAATTGTGCCAGACCGGCCACACATGGCCGATTACGGAAGCCGCCGCACAGCTGAGTGCCAGCCACGTTCGCGAGATTTCCGGGTCGGTGCCGATTGCGGGTAGCGCGATTCCCGGAATGAGTCCCGCCGCCAGGGCGCCTTTGCCGACGTCGATGACGACAACGCCGAGTGCAAACAGCCATCCCTGAGTACGCAGTGCGTTCGTACCGCCTGCATTGCCGCTGCCCATCGTCCGGATGTCGACGCCGCCGCGCAACCTCCCCATCACCATCGATCCCATGACCGATCCGATGAGATAACTGAGAAGAAATTTGATACCGAGTTCCAGCATTGCAGCTTCTGTGCCGGCTTTGTGCGGGGGCCCTTCGGCATTGTAGCATCGGTCCTGAACGAACATGGGGCGACATGCAAACCATGAACACCGAGCCTGTTCCTCTTTTTGTCAATCCCGTCGCCGGCCGGGGACGGGCCGGCCGAAAAATCGCACGCGTTGCCGCGAAGCTTGACTCGCTTTGCATCGATTATCGGGTTGTCAGCAGCGAATCTGCCGGGGATCTTGAAAACAGGGTATTCGAGGTAGCGTCGGACGGCGTAAAGAGAATGATGGTGGCGGGCGGAGACGGCAGTATTCACGAAGTGACTAACGGCATCCTCCGATCCGGAGAACCCGTCGAGCTCGGCGTAATTCCCATCGGCACAGGTAATGATTTCGCCAAAGCGTGTGCTGTTCCCCTTGACTGGGAAGAAGCCCTGGAGCAACTCGCCGGCAGAATCAGAAGTGGCGCGCCGGCGAGGCCGATCGATGCGGGCCGAATGAACAATCGTTATTTCGCCAACGGGGCCGGCATCGGTTTCGACGCCAAAGTGACCCGGATTGCCCGCGCGATCAGCTGGCGCATCGGAGACCTCGTATATCTCGTCGCCGTTTTCAAAGCGATGATGGATGGCGTAATGACACCGAAGGTGACAATACGGTTTTCCGATCGGACGTACGAGGGGCCTATTACGCTTGCAAACGTCGGCAACGGCGCGTGGGTCGGCGGCATGTTTCATATCGCGCCGATGGCCAAAATCGACGACGGCCGACTCGACCTCGTGTTCGCGGAACCGGTCAGCCGGCCCCGGATCATCGCATTATTGCCGAGACTGATGCGGGGATCGCATATCGACCAACCCGAAATCACCCATGCGACGGTGTCGAGGTGCGAGATCACGGCAACCGCGCCCGTGCCGTCGCATCTCGACGGCGAGGTGCAGCCGTTGCAAACGTATTTCGAGATCGAAGTGCTGAAAGGGGCCCTACGTCTGCTGTGACGAACGCCGGGAGCCGAGATAGATCGCGGACAACGTGACGATTCCGCCGATTGCTTCTGTTGCGGTCATCGGCCGATCGAAGAAAATGATGTCCCACGCAATGCTCAAAGACGGCTGAAGCAGCAAGGACAGACCGACCTCCGCCGCCGAGACTTTTGTAAGACTGCTCGCAATGAACATCACGCCGACGCTGTGCGCGAGAAGGCCGTAACAGCCCAGCCATACGGCGTCGTTGACGCTTGGGATTGCCAGCGACTCGCCCTCGGCAACGGCTGAAAAGCCCAGTAACAGCGCCGCAACCAGTGACATCACGGCAACCTCCCGGGACGGGATTTCATGACGCGACTCGGCTCGCGCCCGCCCCATGGTCAAGAGGTATCCGGCGTAGCACACCGCCGTCAGCAACCCGAAAATGACGCCCAGCCGGTAGCCCTGCGGCAGAGCCTGCCAATCGACGCCGACGATCATCGCCAGTCCGAACACCGCGAGCGGGATCGCGACCAGCTGGGCTCTGGTCGGCCGCTGGCCGAGAATCAGCAAGCCCGCGGCGGTCATGAAAAATACCTGGAAATTGGCGAGCAGCGTGGCGAGGCCCGGACCGACATAGACGATACTCCGATGCCAGAACCAGAGGTCCAGCGCGAACAGGACCGCGGCAACCATGACTGCCGCCCACGCGCCCCTCGTGAAAGACAGTCTTCTACCGGTCAGCAATATGAACGAGGTGAGTGCGACGCCGCCGATAAAGACCCGATAAAAGCCGCTGGTTGTCGGCGACACGCTGACGAGTCTGACGTACACCGGTGAGAAGCTGATCATCACCGCGCCGGCAAACAGTCGAATGCGCGGATTGCGGAGCAGAGGTATCCCGAAAGACGGCATGGCTAGTCGCCGGTCAACCACGCATTCCTTCTTGTTTCGGTTTCCTTGTCCGGATCAGCCGCCAGTTGCAGGTAGCAGGTATCTGCCGGCGGCTCTTCGAGGCGGACCGAACACCTCAGTAGTTCGTCACCCCGGAAAACGCTCACCTGCGCCGTATCGCCGGCTCGATATCCCTGCAGCCGCCGGTCGACGTTCGAGGCCGTCAGCTTAAGCCCATCGATTGCCACAGCTTCATCGGCAGGCGAAATGCCCCCCTGCTCCGCCGGACTGCCCGAATGGACCAGCTTGAATAGGTCGCGTCCGTTCCGATTGACCAGCGTCGCACCGAGCCATGGATGAGGCTTCTTGTCGTGCTTCGCAGCCTTTCCACCTTCGTCGCCCGCGTCTTCGGCGGGGCGCATTGTGAGCTTCACGCCAAACTTCGAAAGCAGCTGCTCAAGCGGAAGATCATGGGTCCCGCGCACATAGCGATCGAAAAAATCGCCGAGATCGGTACCCGACATCGTTGTCGCCACAGACTCAAGCCCGCGCTCGGGCATGCCGGCTCCCGTTTCGCCGTACTGCTTCCAGCACTCGCGCATTACATCGTCGAGGCAATAACCGCCGCGGGTCTGGAGGCGCAGGGTCAGGTCGAGCGCCAGCGCAACCAGGGCTCCCTTGGTGTAGTAGCTGACGATCGCATTGCTCGAATTCGCATCCTGTTTATAGAATTTGGTCCATGCGTCGAAACTCGACTCTTCGATGCTTTGTCTGAACCTGCCGCGGGCGCGCATCACGCGCGTGATGGTCTTTCCGAGCACCTCCAGGTAACTCTCCGCGGATACCAATTCCGAGCGAACGAGCGCCAGATCGTCGTAGTAGGAAGTGACGCCCTCGAACACCCACAGCAACCCCGTATGTGTCTCCTTGCTCAGATCGTACGGCGTAAAAACCTGCGGCTTCATTCGCTTGACGTTCCAGAGATGAAAGTACTCGTGACTGCACAGCCCGAGAAATTTTCGGTACCGCTCGTCTATTCCTGAATCGCCCCGTTTGGGCAAGTCACTCCGTGAGCAAAGGAGGCTCGATGACCAACGGTGCTCGAGCCCGCCGTAACCGTCGCCCAGGGCCATGACCAGAAACACGTATCGGTCGAGGTCTTTCGGCACGCCAAGGAGCCGCATGTGTTGCCTGCAGAGTGTCTTGAGGTCGTGACATACACGACCCATATCGACCCGGATTTTTCCGCGAATTGCGATCGTATGCGGGATTCCACTTGCTTCGAACTCACCTATCGCCAGGTTGCCGATCTCCACCGGGTGATCGATAAGCTCGGCATAGTTATCAGATTCATACACACCGAAGCCGTATTTCGGCGCCGTCTTCGGCCGCATCGACGTTACGACGCGCCAGTTGCGGCCGACCGGTTTCTGCATCGGGCGAATGTCGAGCTCGCAGACATGACCTTCCTGACCGACCACCGACGGAAACACCGATGGGCCGTTGAAGTAAGCATGCGTGTTATCGAAGTGTGCGCCGCGCACATTGTGATCGTAAGCATAGACGTCGGCGATCAGCGTAATCGGCGACTCGCACGCCGCTGCCTGCCAGCTGCTCTTGTCGACTTTCACAAGCTCGATCTCGCGATCGTCGGATCTGGCACGAATACCGACCACGTGTTTCGCAAAGTCCCGGACCATGTAACTCCCCGGTATCCATGCCGGGACGGAGAATACCTGTCCCGCGGGATCCGGCTTTGCCACCAGCAACCGAACCTCGAACAGGTGGGCGCCCGGATTTTTCAGACGAATGCTGTATTGGTGCGGTAGTGCGGGCATGCTTCTTGTTGTTATGGCTTGGCGTTCCCCTATTCTAGCGCTTATTCAGGGATATACGGGCTCGGACAACTTCAGTGTCATGCACTTCGCGGACCCACCTGCCTTCAGAAACTCGGACAAATCGATTTCAACGACCTTGAAACCGGCCACCATGAGCCGGGCTTTCAGCGACTCAGAGGCCGCATTCAGGTACACCCTGTCACCGATGTTGACGGCGTTGCAGGCAAAGTTTCCGGCATCTCGGGTATCCACCACGATGCGCTTGTGCGACGGAACCCGGCTCTCGATCGCCATCCGGGAATCGAAGTCGAATGCCGGAGGATGGTACATGAGGAAACCGCCGGTCAGCGGACAAAAACAGGTGTCGATGTGATAGAACCTCGAGTCCGTGAGTTTAATGGAGACGACTTCCAGGTCGAGAAAGCCCTCAATCTCGGGATGCGCCTCGATCTCTGTGCGGAAGCCGTGTCCGGTCCACAGCCACGGTCCGCCGCGATCGAGGAGACAGTCTCCGGCGCCCTCGAAGCCGATCTTGTCGTCCAGGTCCAGCAGCTCGAATCCGTTTTCACGAAACCAGGTCTTGAAGTGAGGCTCCTCGGGCCGGCGTTCGTGCGGCATGAAGTGGCTGGCGATCGCCCTGTCGCCGTAGACGACACCCGCATTCGCGGTGAAAACCATGTCGGGCAGCTCCGGCTGCGCCTCGATCAGCTCGATTTCAGCAACCTCGCCCAAAGAGTCCTTCAGCGTATCCCATTGCCCCAGCGCAAGCTCCAGATCCAGCGAGCCTTCGTTCCCCGCCATCCATGGGTTGATGACGTAGTCCACCGTGAAAAACTTTGGTGGGCACATGAGAATCCTGTCCTTCATATTGTTTACTGGCCTGCAAAACGATTCCGGCAACACAAAAACAGGGCCGGTTGCCCGGCCCCTTCGCTTGCTGATTCTAATTTAATCCGGACTCAATTACCCGCTCTGCCGGACTCGCCCAAATGCATCAGCGGTAACGGCGTCGGGCTCGAGCCGTCCATGAAATACATTTTGCTGGCGGGGTCTTTCGAGATCGCCTTGAGCGCCTCCAGTGACTGAAGCTGTATATAGGCCGGATTTCTCGCAATCGCGTTATTGATCTGTGTAATTTCGTAGGCCTGCGCATCAGCCAGTATTCTCTTGCGTGCCGCTTCCTGTTCTGCGGCTTCGCGGCCAGCTTCCGCTCTCGCGACCTGCTGTTGCAACTCGGTCCGGACCCTCTCGAGCTCGGCGCGCTCTCGCTCCACTGCCTGTTCCCGCTCCTTTTTCTTCTCGATCGCCTCGACGATAAACGGAGGCAACGAAATGTCGCGAATGAGCACGGCCGATACGATTATGCCCTTGGGTGCCAGGTATTCCTTTAGGCCGTCGGTCAGTGCAATCTGTAACGTCTCCTGGGTCGCCTCCTGAAAGAAATCCTCCGCGCGCTTGATGCTCTTACCCTGCTCACGAAGCAAGGACCGCAATTTCGGGATCAGGTGTACCCGAACTGCCGTGTTCGCATCGCCGGTCTCTTGCAGTATCCCTGGCGCCATTGAACCGTCGATTCGATACTGAACACTGACTTCGAGCTTTGTCTGCAGCTGATCCTGGCTGGGAACGTTGGCCGTTTCCTTGTGGGTTTGCTGACGCGCATCGAACAGAATCCATCGATACAGCGGATTCACGGGTATGTGCAAACCCTGCGTGAATTCTTCCGATTGCACTTTTCCGAAGAGCGTTGCAACACCGACGCGACCCGGGGGTACGGTCTTGTAGAAATTCATTCCGACCAATACGAGTAAACCAATGACAACTATCGTGATCGGTAACTTGCTCTGAAAATTAGGCCTTGCCATGGGGATTCTCCTGATTTGCCATGAACGTATGGAAGGTCATGAAATGGGGACGAAATTTCGAATTGAAAGCCGGCAATACGGCAATCAGCCGGCGCTTCCCGCCGGCGGCAGATGAACTTCCGCGAGCATGCAACGCACGCTGCCGCCGGCAGATTGTTCGATGTCGTCGATCACTGTGCTGACTATCGTCGCATTGTCCTCGACTGTGTCGATTTGCGAATCCGTCAGAGACCGTCGTGCATGACTGGACATCGCGATAATGCGGCCATCCGACTCCGACCTCAGCTCCAGCATGTTTCCGGCAAAGGACTCGAGCTGATCGTGACTGATCGACACGATTGTGTGGCCCGTCTGCGTCAATTGTTCCAGTACAGCCGTTCGTTGATCCGGATCCGCAATCGCTTCATCGCAGATCACGGCAAGCTCCTCGCCTATGTTCATCAACACGTTGGTGTGGTAGATCGGCGCGCCGCTCTTGTCCACCGCGTCGAAGACCACGATGTCGTAGTCCATGCGCTGGGCGAACTCGCCGAGTGGATCCAGATGGGTCCGCGTCGATAATCCCGCGTACGCGATGTGATTGACGCGATCCAGGACCATGCTGCCGGTGCCCTCCAGATAGTGTTCCTGTTCCTCGTGGTGGGACAGATCGATCACCTGTCGAACGAGGTATCCGTAGTCCGAGACGAGCGAGTCGATGACGTCCGGGCGGCGCTCCAGGCGCCGGTTCGGCGCTTCCATCGGGTAAAGGACCACCGAACCGTCGGCGTGAAAACTGACCCAGTTGTTCGGGAATATCGCGTCCGGCGTATGCGGATCGGGCTTGTCGTCGAATCGCAGTACCCGGATGCCGCGGTCTTCCAGCGCCGTTGCGAGCGACTCGAACTGCTTGAGCGCCGCCGCGTGCTGTTCGGCTGGCGAGGCATTCGTCCTGCCCTGAAACCTGTTGGATTCGGCCGTCTCCGGGTTGCTCGCGAATCCCGCCGGCCTGATCATGAGCACGGCCGACGCCAGTTGTGATTCTTTCTGTGAAGTCATATCGTTCGAGCCGTTGTGGTTCTTAGGTATTTTCGCTTGAACGCACACTATTGGAAAGATCTGTCGCAAAAGCTAGGAAATCCCGGCTACATCTGTTTCATCTGGTTCGGCATGACGGCCGGAATCTCGCTGTTGGCGACGCCGGTGAGATTCACGGCGCCGACGATCACCCGGCCGGTAGCGCTTGACGTAGGCCGCGTGGTATTCGCGGCGCTCAACAAGGCGGAACTCGTCGCGCTGCTCATTCTGCTCGTAGTCGTTCGGGTCTCGGGCAGGGCGAAGGATCTCTGGGCATATTGTTCGGCGCTCATTCTGATTCTTGTTGCACAGTCGGTCTGGCTCTTGCCGGCGCTGGCGGCGAGGGCACAGCAAATCGCCGCGGGCATCGAGCCGCCGCCCTCCATGTTGCATGGAACCTACTCCACGCTCGAGCTACTAAAGCTCCTGATCCTGCTCTACCTCGGCTTCCACTCCGTGCAAACGAGGACATAGACCGACACCATGCCCTATCTGGCTTTATCGAGCGTCGTCGCGATCGCGCTGATTATTCATGCGGTGAGAACCGGCAGATCGCCCTACTGGGTCCTCATCCTGTTATTCGTCCCCGGCCTCGGAGCAATCGCCTATTGCATCGTCGAATTGCTGCCCGATTTGACGGCGAGCCAGAGGGCGCGACGCGCGTATCGCGGCATAAGAAAAACGCTGGCGCCTGACGCCGACCTGCGCCGGCGACAGCGGGAGCACCGCTTGTCAGGCAGCGTCGACGCGGCGCGGCGCCTCGCCGGCGAGCTGGTCGCTGCCGGCAAACATGCCGAGGCGGTCGAGCATTACGAAAAAGCGCTGACGGGATTGTACGAAGACGATCCGGACCTGTTGCTCGGGCTGGCCCAGGCACAGTTCGGAAATCGGGAGTACGAAAAATCGAAGGACACGCTGGACCGGCTCATTGCAAAAAACCCCGAGTACCGGTCGCCGGACGGGCATCTCTTGTATGCGCGCTCCGCGGAGGAGTGCGGCGACCTGGGCCTGGCGGAATCCGAATACAAGGCAGTCGCTGACTATTACGCCGGCGCAGAAGCCAAGGTCCGCTACGCCATGCTGCTCGAGCGTATCGGCAAGAACGACCAGGCTCTGGGGGTCTTTGAGGACATCGTCAACGTCGCGCAACTCGCACCAAGGCATTACCGCAAGGCACAAAAACGCTGGATCTCACAAGCGAAGGACGGCGTCAGCCGGCTGGGTAACCGGAACCTGAGCAATTGACATGACTCAGGCCGTCGCGCTGGGGCGGGCGGCGACGATGGCATGCCAGCGGCGCAGCTCAGTCATGTCATCGGGCATTGAGATTTTCGACCTGGCCGCAAAATCGACCGCGACCATGGCGGAGATGTCTGCAATCGTAAAGTCGTTGCCGACGAGGTACTTCCGGCCCTGGAGCTGCCCGTTCAGTCTCGCCATGAATGACACGAATCGGCGCCGGCCGCGTTCGACGAGTTCCGGGATCTGCTCGTAGTCGTCGGGCCCGGTCAGTGCCCGCCCTTTCATTCCTCTGGCGCGATTTCGGAATGTCTCCGCCACGGCAAAAAAGCCGTAAAGCTCGATCTTGGCGTTCCACATCGTGACGAGTGCGCGTTCGACGGCGCTCCTGCCCAACAGGGCCGGTTCCGAAAACTCCTCTTCCAGGTACTGGCAGATCGCAAACACTTCCGTCAGACAGGTGCCGTCATCCAGCTCGAGCACTGGTACTGTGCAATCCGGATTTATGGTTCTGAACGCATCACCCAGTTGCTCGCCGCCGGCAAGGTCGACCTGCACCGTCGGTATTTCGAGCCCCTTTTCGGCCATGAAAATCCGGACCCGTCGCGGGCTCGGCGCGGTCTTGCAGTCAAAGAATCTCATGGACCGTCTTTGGCCGCGGCCGCAATCGACGCGGCGGTCTGACCGAACAGGACCTTTCCGGCCTCTTCGTCAGTCAACTTCGTTTCATTCCAGTCGCGGCCCAAGTCCGCCCCGCGCTGCACGGCCGGCCTTGCCTTGATCGCATCGAACCAGCGCCGCAGATTACCGAACTCATCCAGATCGGCGCCGAGCCGCTTGTAGGACATGACCCAGGGAAACGAGGCGATGTCGGCTATCGAGTAATCGCCGGCAAGATACTCCCGATCCATCAGGCGCGCGTTCATCACGCCGAGCAGACGGTCGTATTCGTTCTCGTATCGCTTGCGCGCATACGGCACGGGCTCGGGCGCATAGTTTACGAAGTGGCTGAGCTGCCCCGCCATCGGTCCGAGATTCCCCATTTGCCAGAACAGCCACTGCATCACCTCGTAGCGGCCGTGCAGATTCTTTGGCATCAGCTTGCCCGTTTTCTCGGCCAGGTATGCCAGGATCGCCCCGGACTCGAACAGGGATATCGATGCCTCGTGATCGACAATGGCGGGAATTCGGTTGTTCGGGCTGATCGCCAGGAATTCGGCCGAAAACTGCTCGCCGCGGCCGATATTGACCGGAACCGTGTGGTAGGCAAGACCGCATTCCTCGAGCATGATCGATGCTTTCCTGCCGTTCGGCGTCGGCCAGTAGTAAAGGTCAATCATGGCCGGCTGAAATTATCAGTATTTCGCATGCCGGGCCAGGAAAGCGTCGAGATCACCGGGATCGGCCAGACGAAAGCCCCGGGCCGCAAACCGGTTCAGATCGCGCGATCGTGGCGTGGAGTAGTAGTGACCCTCTCCGGTCTGCGCAGCGAGGCCGAGCGGCTCGCCGGCGAAAATCCTCATGACGGCGTCGGTCACCATGCGGCAAGCTGGCGGGTACAACTCGAGCACGTTCGCCAGATAGGACCATTCGGTCCGGACCGGATTGCGGGACAGGCCGATTATCGGCCCGGTATCGATGGTGTGGTCCACGATCGCGTGCAGCGTGCATCCGATCTCCTGCTCTCCGTTGAGCATCGCCCAGAAGGTAGCCATGACGCCCCTGTATGCCGGCAGCAGCCCGGAGTGAAGATTCAGGACGCCGTGGCGCGGTATCGCTATCGCACGGGCGTGCAGGATGCGACGGTAGCGAACCGATATGAAGAGGTCCGGATCGCATGCCTCGAGGGCGGCCAGGCCGTCTTCGGAATTCGGCGCGGGCAGATCCTCCGTGTCTCGCGTTACTGCCCATGGCAATGACGCGCAAAATTGCCTGTCGAGCTCGCCGAGTTGTCCGAGGCGATTCGGCAACGGATGACCGCCGTCAGCCAACCGGCCCGACAGATAGAGCCTGTATCGATGCTCGGGCAGCCTGGCGACAATCAGATTGAGCGCGATCTTGCTCGCGATGTCATCGTGGCCGAGCAGAACGATGTTCATGACGGGAGATCCTGAAAAAAAGGGGCGCCGAAAGCGCCCCTCATTCATGCCGTTGAAGGCGTTGCTACAACACTTCCCAGCTGGCCCTCAGATAGTAGAAGGCGCCGTTGAAGCCCATCGGTGACGTGACCGGGTACTGGGCGCCGACGATCGTCGCCCAGGGGTTCAGATCGGGAACCTCGTCCAGCACGTTCTGCCCGCCCAGCGTGACCGTCAGGCTGTCGCCGAAGGTGTAACCGAGCTCGACGTCGAACGTGGTCTCCGAGCCGGCCTCGATCGGCAGGGTGCCGTCGTCCAGGTGCGCCTCGTAGTACTCACCGAAATGATTGACCCGCAGGAGCGCGCGAAAGTCATTGTACGAGTGCGTTCCTATCAGCGCCCAACGCGTATCCGGGAGGTTGTCCTCCAGCTGTCTTACGCGAGTCGGCCCGATGATAGCGGGGTTCGCCCTGTCTACCGTGGTATCCGTGTAGTTGAAGCTGAACGTGATATCCGTGTCGCCGCCGAACAGGTCGATTGGCGCGGTCGCTACGAGATCCACGCCCTCCGTGGTGGTGTCGAAGTCGTTGGTGAAGAACCGGACCCCGACGAAGCTCGAGGCATCCGCCTGACCGATCGCCAGCAATGCGGCAATATCCGCCGGTGTCAGGACCTGGGTCGTGGTCAATGCGATGCGGTCCTCTACCTCGATATTGAAGTAGTCGATCGTGATGTCCACGTTACCGATCCCCAGGATTGCGCCCACCGTCAGGTTGACCGATTCCTCTGGACGCAGGGGCTGGCCGCCCTTCTGCACGGCGATCGGGTTGGTCGGCGGCAGCGTCGCCTCGTCAGCCAGCACGCCGGCCGTAAACGCCGTCGTCACGTTACGCACGTTCGACTGGCCGGTGGTCGGCGCGCGGAAGCCGGTGCTGGCCGCGCCACGAAGCGCGAAGTTATCGGATAGCTGAATCCGGCCCGCCAGTTTCGCATTGGTCGTCGTGCCGAAGTCACTGTAGTCCTCGAAGCGCACTGCTACGCCGAGCAGCAGGTTATCCGTCACGTCGGCCTCGAAGTCGAGATATGCCGCAAAGTTGGTCCGGTCAAAGGTCCCGGCGTCCACCGGCTTGAATCCGGGGAAGCCGTTCGAGCCGATGCTGAAGCCCTGCGCGGCGAGATCCTCATCGATGGCGAACGAGTTCGGACCGCCGTTCTTGATCTCGAACTGCTCGACACGATACTCGACGCCGCCCGCCACGTTCAGCGGCGACGCAAATGCAGCCACATCGACCGGGAAGGAAACATCGATGTTGGCGCTGCGTTCGCTCTGAACGTAACTGCCAGGCTTGAAGTTCCTCGGCGTGTTTTCCTGCAAGGAGGCGAGGTTGCCGTTGACCGTGTTCCTGATAAAGAAGTCGACGGCGTTGCGGCCGTAAGACATGCTGATGTCGTAATTCAGGCCGTTATCCAGCTCACCGGTAAACCCGCCGGTGACCGAAGCGTCGAACACCTCGCCGCCGAACTGCGGCGTGAAGCCCCCGGGCGCCACCTGATTGAACACGAAGCAGTTCGGGTCCGCGATGACGGCCGCCAGTGCAGTCGGATCAGGCACGTCATTGACGATGTTGACCGTCGGGCAAGCGATACCGTCGTCATTGCTGCCGAACGTCAGGTCGGCAACCAGCAGCGTCAGGCCGCCGTCGTTGCTGAACACGGACGGTCGCGTGTTCGGATTGCGGAAGAAGAAACCGCCTTCGACTTCGCGCTCCGCCCAGTTGGCGAACAGGTACGCCTCGCCGTTGTTGTCCAGCTCGATGCCGGCATTCGCCCAGACCGTGAAATCGTCCCGGATTTTCGGAGATCCCCAGATCTGTACGGCCGGCGTCCGCACGTCCGTGTTTCCGGCCGCGATCAGTGCTTCGGCATCGCCGCGCTGCACGCTGCGGCTGGTCGGATCGACGTCCTTGAACTGCGCCGTCAGATTGAAGTAACCGGCGTCGGTAAGCGGCAGGCCGAGATTGGCCGCAATCTCCTGGGTCTGGCCGTCACCCTCGGCGTACTCGCCCCAGCGTCCCTCGACCCTCAGGCCCTCCGAGTTGTCGCGCAGCTTGAAGTTGATGACACCGGCGATAGCATCCGAGCCGTACTGGGCGGATGCGCCGTCACGCAGCACTTCCACCTGCTTCAGCGCCAGTCCGGGGATGACCGATAAGTCGGGACCCTGAGAACCGTCAGAGACACCGCCACCGAGGAACGAGATGACCGCCGCGCGGTGACGGCGCTTGCCGTTAACAAGAATCAGCGTACTGTCCGGCGACAGACCGCGCAGGTTGGCGGGCCGCACGATCGTGGCTGCGTCGCTGATCGGTTGCGCATTGACGTTGTACGAGGGGATTGCCCCGCGCAGCAATGCGTCCATGTCGGTGTTGCCCTGTGCGATGAAGTCCTCGCCACTGATCACGTCGATCGGAACGGCGGAATCGGTGACGGAGCGTGCCTCGCGCCGCGTGCCCGTGGTGACGATTTCCTCGATTACCTCATCAGCGCCTTCCTGCTGCGCCTGTGCTACCGGAACGAATCCGGCAAACGCCAAAGGCAGCGCCAAAACAAGCAGTCGAGAGCGCTTAAGAATACTAAGCATGTTTGATCCCCCCCATACTGTGGTGAAAATGTCGTTCTTGTTACCGTCCACCCGGCGCACGCCTGCGGTGCTGCGGTGGACGGGAACGAATGATTGAACCACTCCTCGATGCGAAAATAAAGAAATCCGGGCGAGTGTTGCGGGCCGACCGTGGGGAAATCGGCAGCAGCCGGCTGTTGTGAACCAGCAACAACGACCTGGAAGGCCCGGAAGGCCTTGATTACAGGGCATTCAACAAATGTGTGGCACCACGCGTCAACTATTGTTGCAAGAGCGACACAGTTTTTCGCGGCCCGCAGAGGCTGCGGCCACAGACGCCGAATTGCGCAAAACCCGGCGCCTGAAACTGCCCCGCACGGCAGTCCGTCAGGCCGCCGATCCGCCCTTTGCCGTGGCGCTTTTCCGGAATGCCGAGATCGCCGATGCCGCTTCCAGAATTACCAGCACGCTGGTGACCAGCACGATCGCGTCAATAACGACCAGCAATACATTGCCGCTTTGGTAGAACTCGATCAGCTTGATTACGCCGGCCCAGGCCGCCACGATCAGCACGAAGACCATCGGTATCAGCGTATAGCGCACGGGCCTGCCCAGCTTGATCAGCATCACGGAGATGACCAGCAGCGTCAGCCCCGCCAGGATCTGGTTTGTCGATCCGAACAGGGGCCAGATCACCAGGCCACCGCTGCCGGACGCGCCGCCGGCACCGAATGCCAGCAACAGGCAGGCGCCCACGGCAATCGACGTGGCCACTATTCCGTTGTTCAGCGCCCGAATCCTGTATATCACGCTCCATTCCTGGATGATGTACCGCTGAAGCCTGACGCCGGAGTCCATGGTCGTTCCCGCGAACAGCACGACCATGGTCGCCAGCAGAGTCTGTGACACCGGAACCGGCAAACCCCAGCCCGAATTGATCAGGTTTGCCCCGCCCTCGATAAACGCGCCGGCGCCGGCGACGCCGAATTCATCGTAGACCTGATGCCAGATCTCCGGCGTCGCGGCAAACGCCACTCCGCTGACCGCAACAATGGTGATGAGCGCCAAAGAACCTTCACCGACTGCGCCCAGATAACCGACGAATCGCGCGTCCGGCTCCTTGTTCAATTGCTTGGAACTGGTACCCGACGACACGATGCCGTGAAAGCCGGAGACCGCGCCGCAGGCGATCGTGACGAATAACAACGGAACCAGCGACGGCGCACCCTCGCCGAGCCGGGTGTTGAAGGCCGGCGCCGAGATATCGGGCATGAACAGGAACACGGCACCGTACAGCAGGATCAGGCCGACAAAGAGTTGCATGCCGTTGATGAAATCGCGCGGTTGCAGCAATACCCATACCGGCAGCATCGAGGCCACCGCCGCATAGAGAAACAGAATGATTATCCAGTTGGCCTGCGCCGTAAGCCCGAACATCGACGGCAGTTCCATCGGCATCACGCTGCCGCCGTAGACAGCCGCATAAAGCGCTGTGACACCGAGCAGCGACAGCATGGCGAGATTGAATTTGCGGTGTACCAGCTGACCGATGATCAGCGCCACCGCAATGGCCGACCAGGCGGGAAACACGGCACTCGGCGTATTTACGAAGGCACGCGCGATTACGACGCCGAACACGGCATTGACCATCAACAGCAACAGGAATACGACCACCATGAACAACGCCCGCGTGCGCTTGCCCACAATTGCCTCGGACAGCGCGCCGATGGACTTGCCCTTGTGACGGTTGCTCGCCCACAGGGCGCCAAAGTCGTGCACACCGGCAAAGAATATGGTGCCGATAACGACCCACAGGACCGCAGGTACCCAACCCCAATACACGGCAATCGCCGGGCCGACAATCGGTGCGGCTCCGGCCACCGAGGTGAAATGGTGGCCCCAGAGGACGTATTTATTCGTCGGTACGAAGTCGACCCCGTCGTTCAACTCGTGCGCCGGCGTGACGAAGTCCGGATCCAGCCTGAAAATCTTGCGCGCAACGAACTTCGAATACACGAACCAGCCGAACGCCCCGCCGGCGATACCGAGCAAGACCAGAATCACTGACTGCATGAGGCCGCCCCTTTCGGACAGTAGCTGAGATTATTTCGGCATATCCTATCGGTTTGTACGGCAACTTGTCATCGAAAGAGCAAGCAAGGCGACCGGGGTTCGGGTTGCCTGGAAAACCGACAGATTCGCGGCTCAGTGAACGATTTCGCCGTTCCGGTACCGAATCTTCCCGCCCACGATCGTCATGACGATTTCGGTGTCCATGATTTTTTCGTCGGGAACCGTCAGGAGATCCTGAGACAGGACCGTGATATCGGCCAGTTTGCCGACGGTGAGCGAACCCTTGATGTGTTCCTCGAATGCGGCGATCGCGTTGCCCATGGTGTACGAATACAAGGCCAGCTCCCGTGAGTACACCTCGTCCGGCTGAAATCTGGATCCGTCGGGCAGGGTCCTCGTAACCGAACAATAGAAACTGCCAATTGGACTGATTTCGTCCACGGGGGGATCGGTGCCGTTGGTCGGAACGGCGCCGGCCTCGACCAGCGTATTGAAGATGTAGCCACGCTCTTTCGTGCGTTCGGGCCCGAGCCTGTCTTCCACCCAGGGCCCGTCGGAGCAGGCGAATATTCCCTGCACCGCCGGTATCACGCCCATCGCGGCGAAGCGCGGCACGTCGTCGGGGTGTATGACCTGTGCGTGCTCGATGCGCCAGCGCAGATCCGTTCTTCCCGGATGCCTCGCAAATTCCGCTTCGTAGATATCGAGCAACTCGCGAACGGCCCGATCGCCGATACCCTGAATCGCCAGTTGATAGTCATGCTGCATCGCAAGCGCTGCGGATTCCTCGATTTCCCCGACTGATACGACATTCAGTCCACGACTGCGTGGCAGATCCGCATAAGGCTCCAGCAGCCAGCCGCCGTGAGTGCCGAGCGCGCCGTCGAGCACCTTTTCCCCGATTGCCCTGACCGTCAGGAAGTTGTCGCCGTAGCCGACCATGCGGTAATCGGCCAGGCGGCCTTGCATATCGGCCACCTCCTCCTCGAACGCCATGTAGAGCCTGACGGGCAGGCTGCCTTCCTCGGCCATGGCCTTGAGCAGGTCGACTTCGTGAAAGTAGGTGCCGAGATCCTGGAAAGAGGTAATGCCGTGACGAAGCGATTCCTCTCCGGCCAGGATCGCCATACGTCGCATCTCCGCCTCGATGATTTCGGGCGGGCGTTTCGCCCGGTAATCGGCGTAGGCCTGCCGGAACACGTCCTGCGCCGACTCGCGCATCATGCCGGCGGCGGAGCCATGCTCGTCACGCACGATTTCGCCGCCATCCGGCGCCGCGGTGTTCCGGTCGATCCCCACCAGTGTCATCGCGTGCTCGTTGACGAATACGCCGTGACCGCTGGTATGAATGAGCATCACGGGATGGTCCGGCGTCACGGCACTGAGCGCATCATGAACGGGCAGTCCCTCGACGAGTCTCTCGGGTTTGGCCTCCCATTTGTCCTGGTGCCAGCCTCGACCGATGATCCATTCTCCTTGCGGAGTCGATTCAGCCGCTTTGGCGACCATCGAGATAATTTCATCAAAATTCCTCGCGTGCCGGAAATCGAGATTCATGAGCGAACTGCCGAAGCTCATGTAGTGGCCGTGTCCCTCGATGAACCCCGGGACAACCGTCCGACCCGTCACATCGATGACTTTGGTCGCAACGCCGATCAACGCTTCGACATCCGCGTTGCTCCCGACGGCAATGATCCTGTCGCCGCTGACGGCTACCGCTTCGGCTCTCGGATTGTCTTCATCGACCGTCAGGACATTACCTTTTCGGAGCACCAGATCAGCCGGGGACACGGCCTGATCCGACTGATCGCCGCAGGCAAAGAGGAATATGACGCAGATGCCCAGGCCGGTATTCTTATTCATAGCGAACGACGATTCCCGCGTAGAGATTCCTGTCCGGGGCCGGCTCGAAATACCGGCCGCCGAAGGCGTTGATTCTTATGTTGCTGTTGTAACGCTCGTTGAAGACGTTGTTGATTCCAAGATAGGGCTTCAGGATCCGTTTTCCGTGACCGAATTCACGACTGATGCGGAAGTTCGTGACGGTGTAGGCGCTCACCGGCACGGTATTCGCGGTGTTTGCAAACAGCCTGCCCGAGTAGATTGTCTCCAGCGTCGCCGACAGTCCTTTGTCTGATTCGTAGCGAAGACCGAAGTATCCGAAATGCTCGGGAAGCCCGGGCAACCGATTGCCCGAAAAATCGTTGCCGTCGTCGTCGATCAGGCTGTCGAACTCGAAGTCGGACCAGGTATAGGAAACATCGGCACTGAATCCGCCCCCGACCGCCCAGGTGATCGCCGTCTCGAGGCCGGACCGGCTGGAGCTGCCGGCATTCGAATAAAACGTGCGGCCCGGGAAGGCGGCGAGTTCGAAGGGAATCAACTCGTCTTCGAGGTCGATCAGGAAGACCGCAAACTCGTAGCTGAGACCCTGATCCGCACGTCGCCAGCCGATCTCATAATTGTCGGCCTTCTGCGGTTTGATCGCCTGATTGAATCCTCCGGAAGCATCGGGATTGGCGAGTTCCGTCGTCGTCGGCGACTCGAACGAGCTGCTGTATGTAGCAAATACCGTACTCGATCCCGCCCTGTAGCTCAGTGACGCCGACGGGTTGGTTTCGCTGAAATCTCTTCTTCCCGAATCGTCGCCATCGGGTAGAAACCGATCGGCAACCGCGTACTGCAGGTCATCGTAACGCAGCCCTGCATCCACCGACCATGATTCGTTGAACCTGTATCGTCCCTGCACGTAGAACCCCGTGCTGTCGACCTGTTCCCGTTGGTCGAATACCAGGCTCCCCAATACACCCTGATTGTTATCGAACCGGCGGCGATCGTCGTCCTGCCGGTCGATGTCGAACCCGACGGTCAGGCTCAAGTTGCCCGACCCAAGCTCTGTGAGACCGTACTGAGCACCGACACCGTAAAAAAAACGCTTCAAGTCGACCGATCCGCCGCCGACAAACGGCAGCCGGTTAGCGAAGTCGCGCCAGACGTAATAGTTGCGAAGCAGCAAGTCTCCGCCGGGATTATCACTGCGATAAACGACACCGAATCGCTGCTGTGACAGTTTCTCGCCGGCGTCGAAGAGTACGTTTTGCGTGCGCGCGGATCGCGGAGCGGACGCCGCCTGTGACGCAGCAATGCCGCCGGGATCCAGCTCCTCGGGTTGATCGACATGATTGATCGCGATCGTGAGCGAGTCGGAATCGCCGATATTCCAGCGCAGCCTGCTATTGAGGAGGTTTCCGCCGGATGCGGAATGATCGCGAAAACCGTCGAAGTCCCGTTGTGACACATTGATCAGGTAATCGAAGCGACCGAGCCGGCCGCCGGCCTTCAGCTGATACTTTTCATAGCCGAGTTCACCGAGACCTAATGTTCCCTCCACGAACGGCTCACCGCCGCCCAGCTCGCTGACCACCGATACGACGCCGCCCGAGGCGTTGCCGTAGAGCGATGAAGCCGGCCCGCGAAGAACTTCGATTCGCTCCGCTGAACCGAGGTCAATGCTGTCTACCTGTGCCTGCCCGTCGGGAACCGTCTCCGGAATGTCATCGACCAATATCGTGATCCCGCGAATACCGAAATTCGAGCGTACGCCGAATCCGCGTACGGCGACTCGCAGGTCCTGGGCAAAGTTGTAACGGTTTTGCATGTACAGGCCGGGAACGGCACTCAGCGCCTCGTCCAGCCCGAGTTGCTGAGTCGCGTTTTGAATTCGGTCTTTGCTCACGACCGAGATCGACCGTGCAACGTCACCGACTGCTGTTTCTACTCTTGTCGCAGTCACCACGATCTCGTCGAGAGGCAACGCCTCATTCTCCTGAGACCAAGCTACCGGGGCAGCCGCAACCAGGACCAATAGCAGTTCGTACGGGATTCGCACAGGCCTAACAATCGGCGTTTTATCAAATGAAGAATAGAAAAAGGCCGATTGCAACAGCATTGCAATCGGCCTCAGGAGTCAAGCCAGTATCACTCGAACAGGTAAGTTCCGCGCAAGTACCAGGAACCTCCTTCATAGTTCGCAGCGCTCCGACGCGGATACTGCAATCCGACACTCAGTCGATTCGCATTCGGAGGACCAACCTCATCGACAAACTCATCGCCTATGTTGATGGCGCCCAGATTGATTCGCCAGTTATCATTCAGTTGGAAACCCAAATCGACGTCAAAGTAGACTGTAGCACCTATCTCGGCGCTCGGGCTAACAGGGTCACCGATTGTGCCGCGCTCGTCGAAATGCTTGCCATAGTAGTTTGCCCGAAACATCAGATTAAACTGCTCGCCAAAGTTCGTGTTGGCGGTCAACACGAAGCGTTCATTCGGAAAGTTGTTTTCGATGTCTTCGATATTGGCGGGGCTGACCGGCAGGATCGGGTCAAAACCGACGAGGTCAATATTGCCGCTACCGACGGGGTTTTCCACCAGTATCGGTCTCAGCACAGGCGTCTGACCGGTCACATCGACTTCGTTATAGGAGGCCGCCAATGTGACGTCGGTGCTGGCGTTCGCAGACCACTCCCAGCCCGAGGTCAGCACCAGATCGAGGCCGCTATGCTCGACGTCCAGCGCGTTGGTGTAAAACGCGATGCTGCCGGTTGTGGCCGGCGGCGGGACGGGGATGTTGCCCGTCTTAAAAATACGACCATCGACTTCGATCTGATACAGGTCAATCGTCAGCGTCGTATTGTCGCCGATATCCGCGGTAAAACCGAGGCTGATGTTGAGGGATTCTTCTTCCCTCAGCGCGGTGCCGCCTACTGCGACCGCGTTGGGATCGGTCGGCGGGAACAGCCCCTCTTCGACCAGCAGCCCGGATATGCTGTCGGCCGTGGTGATTGTCGTCCGCACATTCGCCTGACCCGGCGTCGGGGCATGGAATCCGGTAGACACAGCGCCGCGAATCGCAAGCGCATCGGAGACCCGGTAGCGCCCCGCTACCTTCCAGTTGATGGTATCGCCGAAGTCCGAGAAGTTCTCGTAGCGCAAGGCATACTGCAGCAGGAGCGCGTCGCTGAGATCGTGCTCCAGGTCGGCATACACGGCGATGTTATCGCGTGCGTTATCGACGGCGTCGTCTGAAGTCACACCCTTCAATCCGCTGGCGCCTGCCTCGAAGAATGAACTGGGCTCGCCTGCGACTGCACCGTACGTTTCCTCACGCCATTCCGCACCGAATGCGAGATTCAGCCTGTCGCTGATCGGAAGCGAAAAATCGGCGTTCACATTAAGCTCTTTTTGCTCGTAACCACCCACATCGAAGTCCATTTGCGGGAGCGTCGTGCCGTCCCCCGGCCCTAAGCTGTGGTTGGTCGTGTTGTTCAGGAAATAGTCCAGCTCGTTCTTGCCGAAGCCGAAGCTGAAGTCATACAACATGCCGCTGGCGTATTCGCCATCCACGCCAACGACCAGGCTGCCGTCTTTCTGATCTCCGTCCAGAAACGGGGTATACCCGCCGGGCAGACCGGTAAAGCCCTGGTTACGCAGCGATATCATGGTCGAATGGGTATTCGGGTTACGGAAGAAAAAGCGATATCGACCTTCGGTGTCGGCAAAGCCGAATCGGGCGTATAACTGCGAGCTGGCGCTGATGTCGAAGCCCGAGTTGACGAAGAACCGGATACCGCTGGTCTCCGGGCGTCCCCAGGACTGCGCCAGCGGCGCATCGCCGAACGGGGCATCCTGCCCGACCTCCGTCACGCCCGAATCGATCAATGCCTGAGCATCCGGGCGCTGCACGCCGCGTGACAGCGCTTCGTTGTCTATCCATTCGATACTCGCATTCACGAAGCCGTTGTCACCCACGCCGACACCGGCGTTTGCAGCAAACTTGATACTTTCTTCGCCCTCATAATATTGGCCGTACTGGACCTGAACCTCGCCGCCTTCCGAGGCATCTTTCATTATGAAGTTGATGACGCCGGCGATCGCGTCAGATCCGTATTGTGACGCCGCGCCATCTCGGAGGACTTCCACGCTTTTTAGTGCAATCGTTGGGATCATGCCGATGTCAACGCTGTGTGCACCGTTACCGGCGGCGGGGGCCAGGAATTGCACCAAAGCAGAACGATGTCTGCGCTTGCCGTTTATGAGAACCAGGGTCTGATCGCTCGAGGTACCGCGCAAGGACGTCGGGCGTACAAACGCCGTTCCGTCACCCGTTGCCGGCGTTGCGGTATAAGAAGGCACCAGGGCCCTGATGTTATCCGTCAGGTCGGCGGTATTTCCCAGAGTATCGAGTTCATCATCTGAAATTACGTCAATGGGCACGGTTGAGTCCGCGGCCGAGCGCGGTTTGGCGCTGCGGGTGCCGACGGTGACGATCTCTTCAATGACGTCCTCGTCGGCTTGCGCGAGAGCGACCTGCGAGGACATCCCCGCACAGGCGACCACTGCTGCCAACGCTCCGAGATGTTGCCAATTTCTAGTCATTTTGCTTTCCCCCTCTGAATCAGAATCATGTTATGCAGCAACAGAGCTATCCTGTTCTGCCCGGCGGAGTGTTGACGACACGCTTCCCGCGATCGTTTTGGCACCACGCTGTTGTTGTCCCGCTACTATAGATCGACGGCCAGCGCTTGACCAGCCAAATATCCCCGGATTTGTTGCAAATGCGCAACTAGCCCGAAGATTGCACGAGAGTCCGGGATTGCGGGCGAGAGATCGTCGCGGCTGACGCCGCTCTGGACCGAGAGCCATAGCGGGCTATGGCTCGAGGGAAGAGCCAGTCAGGCGCAACGAGATCCGGCCACAATCCGGACAGCCAGTGAAATCGACAAGGTGTCAGCATTCGGGTTTTCGTCATCCGTATTGAAATCATAACGTTGTCAATGATCTCGGGCGGTCTCGTGCAATCTTCGGGCTAGGCCCGGCGCAGAATTCCGCCAACCGGGCCACG
>JBHHWI010000038.1:0-24345 GCA_046756445.1 Woeseia sp.
AGTCCCGATGCCGGCAGCCGTTGCACCAGTTCGCGCCACAACGGCCACATGTCGAAGGCTTTTGCAAAAAGCGGCAGCGATTCTTCGACGCGGCCATCGGCAGCAAGCGTGGCTGCGTGCCAGAATATCATTTCGTGACTGTCCGGCACGAGGGCCTCGGCGGCGCCGTAGGCAGCCACCGCTTTCTCGACCTCGCCGTCAGTCATGTGCTCATCGCCTTGGTTCATCAGTTGGTACGCGCGTGCGACATTGAGAAGCCGGCGCAATTCAGCAAGCGGTTCCGCATGATCTTCCACGCGCAGATCGAAGATGCGACCGCCCCATGCCGGCTGGCTGGCATCGCCACTGACGACCAGAATCGCTGCAGACTGCCGTCCACGAATATCGCCGCCTTCGCCCTCGGCGGCCTCGAGAGCTGCCATCAGCCTGTCGGCCAGGTCGCCGTTCGAAGTCTCGAACGCCTTCACCATCGCCGCACAAACGGTCGGTTTCCACATCAGGTTGGCCTGCACCGTAAAGCTATCGCCGGCGATGTCGCAGTATTCGATGATCGCGTTGGCCCCGGTGTGATTCGCAACATTGCCGTCAGCATCGACCATGCCGACCTGCCGGACATCTTCGTGCTCGTCGATCGCCAGTAATGCCCGTAGCGCCTGGTCCGAATCTTTCCCCGCCCGCATCAATTGCAGGCCCAAAGGCCCGTAGCTCGGCTCGATGAAGGATTGCGTCGCGACGGCGCCGATGCCGGGCTCTGCCCAGATGACGTCCGATCCTACCGAGAACCAGTGTGACTGGACGGCCGCACCGAGCTGCCCCGTATCGGCGTCCCGCGCCACGATCGAATAGGTATGTACCGGGCGAAGTGCTTTGCCTGTATCCGCGATCAAATGCGCTGGTAGCAAAGAAACAACGGCGGTAATGGTTGTCGTCAACGCTTTTTTCATTTTTTCCCCCTGCCGACGCATAATACGCCCTATGCCTGAACGCCATTATAAGCTCGGTTGTCTGCTGGTTCCGTTGCTCACGGCTTCTGCGGCCTTCGCAGAAAATGAAGACGTCATCGCTCATTGCGCGAAGATTGGATCGGTCGGTGATCGTATCCTCTGTCTCGAGGACGCACTGCGACAGGCATCGTCCGGCGATATCGAAGTGGCTCAAGAGGACACGACTGAAGCAGTCGAAAGCGATATCGGCGTCGAGCAGGTTGAGGCACGGACAGCGACACGGGAGGAATTGATTGCCGGCCTAAAGACGGCCAGCGGGGTCCGGGTTGTGGTGTATTCTGAGGTTCCCTACCGACGCCTCCAGGTCGAACTCGAGAACGGTCAGGTCTGGCGGCAGATAAAAGGTGACACGCAGCAGATCCGCGTGGACCTCGGCCGCAACCAGACCGTGGACATCGCCGAATCATCGATGGGCGGTTACAAGCTTCGCCTGAATGAAATCCGCCGCACGATCCGGGTCGAACGAATCCGTTGACCAAAAAAGCGGCGGCCAGAGGCCGCCGCTTCTCTTCCCGATCACACTGATCAGAATCGTCTTTGCGCGTTCAGGAACACACGCCGTCCGTACAGGTCGTAGGTCGACATGACGACGTGGTTGAAGCGCGACGGCCCTTCACCCTGGGTGATCAACGGAGGCTCTTCATCCGTCACGTTACGAATACCCAACGTGATCGACCACTCGTCGCGTTCGTAAGTCGCGGAGAGGTCGTGATAGACCGTCGAGTCTCCGTCGTGCTTCTTGACGCACGGTCCGTTGCCGCCCGCAGGGTCGACCGGCCCTCCGAGCACCAGGCAGGCATTGCGGCGGCTCGAGTTCGTCGACAGGTTGACGTCATCCGCGTCCTTGGAGAAGTCGCCGACATATCGCGTACGCCACGAGATACCCCAGTTCTCGGAATTGAAGTCTGCGCGCAGGATCCATGACCACTCGGGGAAGCCGGCTTCGCCGACCCTGTCATCACCCGGAAACTCCGGATCGATCTGCTCGAAGAGCTCGTCGTACTGCGTCGCCGTCAACGAGGCCGCCACATCGAAGCCCCGACCACCGATGGTGAAGTCGTCGAGGTAGCGTACGTTGATGTCGTAGCCCTTCGAGGTCACGAGACCGAGATTGACGAACGACGAGTCCACCTCGGCGATCGTGTTGTTGTCCGGATTGACGCCGCGACGGGTAATCCGGGAACACAGCGCATTCGCCAGGTTTGGGTCGTCGTTGTAGCAACGCGTCAGAATCGTTACCGGATCCAATTCTTCGACCGTGTCTTCCACCTCTATGTCGAAATAGGTCAGCGCGAAATCGAAGTCGAAGGCCTCGGTGAAGGGCTGCGAGAGTACGAAGCCCAGCGTGAACGAGTCGGAAGTCTCCGCACTGATCGTGTCGGAGCCGCCGGTCTGCGTGGGAATCAGGACATTCGCCTGCAGACCGAGCGCCGTCGGATCCGTGCCGTCGAGCACGCAGTTATCCAGAACGGTCTGGCTGCGCGGATCGAGCAGTGGATCGTAAACACCGCCGGTGGAAGCCTCCGGCGGCACGACGCAGGGATCGAGCAGGCCCGAGATTACGCCGGCCTGTCCGGCGAGGAACTGCTCACGCAGGTTGGGCGCGCGGAACGTCGTTCCTGCCGTTCCCCGCAATCGTAGCCACTCGGTGGGCGTGAACTCGGCCTTGACCGAATAGGTCGCCTCGTTGCCGAAGTTCTTCTCTTCCGTGTATCGGCCCGAGAGGTTCGCCGTGAACATCTCGTGCAGCGGCAACTCCGTCTCGACATAAACATCCCGGATCCAGGTGGTTCCATTGGTGTCGCCCTCGATATCGGGCGCCTCCGATGCGGATAATCCCATCTTACGAATGATGTCGTTTTCCGAATCGATCGTGTTTTCCCGATACTCGAAACCGATGACGAGGCCGACCGTTCCCGCCGGCATCTCGAACAGATCGCCCGTAATCAATGCAGAGTAGTGCTGCTGATCGATCTCGGTCGTGTTGATCACGTTTCCGAACAGGAAGTCCTCTTCTTCCTGGGTTGCGAAGGTCTTGTCGCCACCGCCCGTCGTGAAGAGCGACGGTGCAAACCAGTTGACGACAACACAGTCTGCCGGCGTCAGGAAGCCGAATCCGGCGGCGGTCCGCGGCAGGCCGCAGACCAGGTTGCCGCTGGCATCCATGCGCAAGGTGTCGATGGATTCCCGTATGTGGAACTCGTTCATACCGGCCTGGGTCGATGAGCCCGAGCTTTCCTCGAAGCTGGCGAAAGCATCGTAGATCCAGTTTCTATCACTGAACCATTGCCCGCCGAGCTCGCCTTCGATACCCGCCACGATCCGAAAATTATCGATGTCCGTCTCGCGTTCCTGCGACAGTCCCTGTAACGAGTAGACCGGCAAAGCCCGCGGTTCGTTGTCGAACGGGTTCAGCGGGTTGTCGACCAGAACCAGAGCGCCGGTAAGGGGATCGACAACCAGATTGCCGCTAGCATCTTCCTGCGGAATCATGTTAGGAATGGCGGGAAACGCCTGTTCCGAGGTGAAGATGTCGGCGTTTTGCCGTTGCGAGTAGGAACCCTCGACATACACCGTGTGACCCGGCGTCACTTCGTACTTGCCGGTTGCATAGAGATTGATGCGTTCGACGTCGCCCTGCAGCTGGGTATCGAGCTCTTCCTGCTGCAGGTTGTAGGGTGTTTCCGACGCGCTACCGACCAGAACACTCGTGTTTGCATCGTAGCCCAGGAATGCCTGAGCTCCAAGGTCGTCGGACCAATCCATAACGCCGATATCGGTTACGCCAGGCGTATGATAGACAAACACCGCGCTGTTGATGAATACGGAGTTGTCGGGCCGCCGGTCGAGACAATGCGCATAATGCGTGCCATCCGGTGCGACCTCGATATCCTGCATGCACGTATTCCAGTCCGTCCGGTCCCTCGCAAAGATGTGTGCGCGGTCGAAATATTCGGCGGCAACCGTAAAATTGCTGCGGTCGTTCGACGCGCCGCCGATAAAGCTGATTAGCGACTCCTCACCACCGGATTGCTCGGGTTGCATTCCGAATCCCCGAACCTCGATCCCTTCGAATTCCGAACGAAGGATGATGTTGGCAACACCGGCGACCGCGTCGGCACCATAGATAGACGATGCGCCGTCAGTCAGAAGCTCGATGCGGTCGATCATCGCGCTCGGGATCAGGTTGAGATCCGGCGCAACCGGCGCACCGCGAACGCCCGAAGGCGCCAGACGGCGACCGTTGACGAGCATAAGGGTTCGTTCGGGGCCGAGGCCGCGAAGCGCGACGGTTGCCGAACCGGGGCCGCTTGCGGGCACGCCTTCAACCGCGCCCGTCGTAGAGCCGGAATTGACCGAACCGTCGAGTTGAGTACCGAATACGAATGGCGACTCGGCAATCATCTGCGTGACGTCGATGGTACCGATTCGGACGGCGTCCTGACCGCCAATGACCTGCACCGGCGATATCGACGAGAATTCGTCGCGACGGAGTTTCGATCCCGTCACAGTGATCTCCTCGATCTCATCCTCGGCTCCAACCGTATCCTGAGCCTGCGCAGGAGCGATCAGGGACAGACTGGCCAGGAGCAACGACCAGCCGTAGTAATGGCGCCATCGGCGCGGTTTTCTGCTCATGATTGTTCCCCCATTTGCTTTGAGTTGTGTAGTCCCAACACGATGGCTGGGTACGATGCCTTCCTGGCGCGGGCCACCGGCGAGCCGGTCAGCACCTGAATCAGGCCTGACATCCAGCTCGTTGAATGTTGGATGAAAGCAATCCTGACTACTCCCTGACTCTGATTATAGAGTTTTGGGACGCGATCGCTACTAACTGTTGCTTATTAGCAACATCGGGGCAGGCCTGCGAGCGCGCAGCCGGTCAACGCATGGCGGCGGAATTCCTGACGCGGCTGGTACACTCGCCCGCGCATCGATGATTCTGCCTGCGGGGAAGACAATGACTGAAAGAGTGACGGTCGCAATTGACGAACACATTGCCGAGGTCACGCTGAATCGGCCGGACAAACATAACGCCATTGACCTCGAGATGTTCGAAGCGCTGATCCGGGCGGGCGAATCGCTGGCCGGAGATGCCTCCCTCCGTGCGGTGGTGCTGCACGGTGCCGGCGACAACTTCTGTTCCGGCATCGACCTGTCGGTATTCCGGGGCTCGGGGCTCGATGCGCTCGACAAGGCCGCCTTCGAACCTCGCAACGGCTCACCCGCGAATTTCTTTCAGAGTGCCGCCTATGTGTGGCGGGCCCTGCCGGTGCCGGTAATCGCCGCAATACGGGGCGTTGCTTTCGGCGGTGGATTGCAGGTCGCCCTCGGGGCTGATATTCGCTACGCGAGGCCCGACGCCCGGTTTTCCATTATGGAAATCAAATGGGGCATCATTCCGGATATGGCGATCACGGCTACGCTCGCCGACGTGATGCCTGCCGACCGCGTCAAGGAGCTGGCCTTTTCGGGGCGGATCATCGACGCGACCGAAGCCGCGAAAGCCGGCCTCATTACATCGATTCGGGAAGATCCGCTTCAGGCGGCCCGCGAGCTGGCGGACGAGATTGCCGGCAAATCGCCCGACGCGATTCGGGCCGTCAAGCGGCTGGTCAACAGCTCCTGGCACGACGCCGTCGAGACATCACTCAGGCGGGAGGCGGAGCTACAACTCGAAGTCCTCGCGACGCGCAACCATACTGAGGCCGTCATGGCGAATCTCGAGAAGAGACCACCGAAATTCGAGGATGCAGGCGCTTGACGGCGTATGAATGGTGTTAAAGTTGCGTCCGATCGTTTGCAATGGAACTTCTGGCCTCGAAACTGACTAATACGACAGGGCGTCGCACAGCGACGCGGCCGGATCACACAGTCTGGTCTGCGTGCGGCTCGAGTATCTGGCAGAAGTCCCGCGTGAACATTCGGCTTTTCATTTCGACCGGTCTGATCGCATCGCTTGCGATCAATATGGCGTCGGCGCAGACCTACCCTTCATTCCCCGGCCAGGTGACCGACAGGCAGACGCTGCGCACCCAGGAGCGCGTGGAGGAGCTGTTTGACTCCGGCGCCTACGAGCGCGCCTTTTTCATTTATCGCAATGAGCTGGCGCCACGGGGAGACAAGTATGCGCAGTACATGGTCGGTTACATGCACCTGACCGGCACCGGCGTAAGGGAAGATCCGGTGATCGCGCTGGCATGGTACCGGCTTGCCGCCGAGCGTGGTGAGCCGTCCGTCGCCCAGGCCCGGGACAGCCTTGCGGAGGCCTTGAGCCCGGCTCAAATCGCAGCCGCGAACGTGCTGTTCGCCGATCTGAGGAGCAAATTCAGCGACCGCGCATTGTTGCTGAAACTCGTTCGGCGGGATATGGACATCCTGCGGAAAAGCCTCACCGGCGGCAGCAGCCCAGGCGCGGCAAGCATGATAGTAATTGACCGTCGATACGGCGTTGACAGCGGCGCACACTACTATGAGATGGTCCGCAAGCGGCTGAACAGGCGTCTGAGTTACCTGAAGGGACATGTCGAGGTGGTCGATGTCGAAGGCGATCCGCACGCGACAGAACTGGTCGAGATCGAATCGGAGATCAAGAAGTTGATCTCGGAGATTGACGACCGTCAGTAAGACCGCTGGTCAGAATCTCCGGAAACTCCGAAACCAACTTGTCGCCGGTCACCGAATCTCCGTGGAACCACTTCGGGATCCAGTTGATGGCGCCCATGATCGCATTGCCGGTCATTCGAACATCGCATGCGGCAATACTGCCGTCCTCGATGCCGGCCGCCAGGACTTCCTCGAACGCCGCACTGTGCCGGCGCGACGCCTCGAGGACTTCGTTGCGATGATCGGGTCTGAGCGATGGAATCTCGCTCATGATCGCAACCGGACCACGACGACCGACCATGATTGCCACATGGTGGCGAATATACAGGTAGGCCTGCTCGAATCCGGTCCGCCCCTCGGCCCTTGCCTGGTCCATCGCCTCCTTGCCGAGCTCCGCTGCGCGCAAATAACACTGATAAACCAGTTCCTCCTTGTTGCGAACGTAGTAATACAGTGCGGCATCGGTCAATCCGAGATGGTTGGCGACGTCCTTCAGCGATGTGCCGCTGTATCCTTTCTCGTTGAAACAGGTCGCTGCCGCCTTGAGCATTCGGTCCCGTTGCAGCTGAAAGCGTGTTTCTTCGGCGGCCTCGGCCATCGGTCCTCCGTGTCGTCTGCACTTGTGTTCTGTACCCGCCTGGATTATTTTAATCTGGATTAAAATTTTTGCAACAGCCTATATAATTAATTTATATGGGGTTTTTCTCAATCTGCTAATGAATCCGGCACCGGAATCGGCGGAGGATCAGAGTCGATGAGCACAGCGCGCGACGATCTGCCAGGCGTATCAGGCAGTGCGGAGACGGCACCATTGCGGTTCGTCACGGCCGCCTCGTTGTTTGACGGCCACGACGCCGCCATCAACATCATGCGCCGCCTGATCCAGGCCGAGGGCGCGGAAGTGATTCACCTCGGACACAACCGCAGCGTCGAGGACATCGTTCGCGCGGCCGTCCAGGAAGATGCCGACGGCATCGCGGTCAGTTCCTACCAGGGCGGTCACAGCGAGTTCTTCCGCTATACGGTGGACAGACTGGCCGAGCTCGGCGCGCCGCACATCAGGGTATTCGGCGGTGGTGGCGGAACGATAACGCCTGAAGAGATCGGGGAATTGATGGAGTATGGCGTCGAACGGATCTACCACCCGCATGACGGCATGGCGATGGGGCTAAGGGAGATGATCAGGGACCTGATAGCCCGTACCGTCAAAGCGCGCCGCGAAAGAAGCGCCCCGGTGAGCGTATCGCCCGGCACGACAATTGACATTGCGGCCACGATGTCGGCGATTGAGGGAAATCACTTCGACGAAGCAAAGCTCGCCGGTCTGCGAAAAGAATGGCAGGTAAAGGCGGCCAGGGTTCCCGTCGTCGGCATTACGGGTACCGGCGGTGCAGGCAAGAGCAGTGTGACAGACGAGATTCTGAACCGCTTCCTGAGATGCTTTCAGGATATGCGAATTGCTGTGCTCGCGGTGGATCCGACGCGCCGAAGAACGGGCGGCGCGTTGCTCGGCGATCGCATCCGCATGAATTCGCTGCGTTCGGACCGCATCTACATGCGGTCCATGGCGACACGGCGGCAGCATCTCGCGACCAGCGAGATGCTTGGCGACCATATTCTCTTCCTGAAGTCATCAGGCTTCGACCTCGTGCTGGTCGAAACGGCGGGCATCGGCCAGAGTGACAGCGAAATCGTCGACCTCGTGGATTATTCGGTCTACGTGATGACCAGCGACTACGGGGCTGCAAGCCAGCTCGAAAAGATAGACATGATCGACTTCGCCGACCTGGTGGTCCTGAACAAGTACGACAGGCGCGGCGCCGAGGATGCGTTGCGGGACATTCGCAAGCAGTGGAAGCGAAATCATGCGCAGTTCGACGCCGCAGACGAGGACGTACCGGTCTACCCGACGATTGCAAGCCAGTTCAATGACCCGGGGGTCAGCTGGATGTTCTGGCAACTGTGCCGGCGGGTGGCGGAAAAGGTCGGCCTCGACGCGGAAGAATGGACGCCGGACATCGACGTCTCGCAAAAGGAACCGCGGGCCATGGCCATCATCCCGGGCAAGCGCATACGATATCTGGCGGAGATCAGTGAGCAGGGACGGGAGATCAACCGCGGCATCGCCTCCCGGGCGGCTGCGGCCAGCCGCCTGCAGCACCTGTACGAAGCGTTGAGGGTACTGGAGGATCCGAAGCTCCCCGGCACACTGGACGCCTATGCTTCCGATGCGCTGACCGGGGAGACCGACCGATCGATCCTCGTCCTGCGACAGCAATATCAGGAGGCCTTGCAGGATCTTGGCCCGGATGCCGTCAATCTGCTCAAGGACTGGCCGGCGCGGCGGGAGGCGGTGCGGGCCGAAAACTACAGCTACACGGTTCGCGGTAAGGAGGTTACCGGCGCGAATTATCGCGAGTCCCTGAGCCACCAGAAGATTCACAAAGTCGCCGCACCAGACTACCGCGATTGGGGCGAGCTGCTGACGTTCCTGATGAAAGAAAATCTGCCGGGCAGCTACCCGTACACGGGCGGCGTGTATCCGTACCGAAGGCTCAGCGAGGACCCGACCCGGATGTTTGCAGGCGAAGGAACGCCGGAGAGAACCAACCGCCGGTTCCATTATCTGTCACAGGGTCAGGATGCCGCGCGTCTGTCGACGGCCTTCGATTCCGTAACGCTTTACGGAGAGGATCCACACGAGCGGCCCGATATTTACGGCAAGGTCGGCAACTCGGGCGTCTCCATCGCATCCGCGGACGACATGAAAAAGCTGTATTCCGGGTTTGATCTGTGCGACCCCGGGACCTCGGTGTCGATGACGATAAACGGGCCGGCGCCGATGATTCTGGCGTTTTTCATGAATGCAGCGATCGATCAGCAGGTCGAGAAACATCTCAAGGCATCCGGCGAATGGGCGGCCGCGCAGAAGAAGATAGACGATCATTTCGCTGGCAAACAGCGGCCGGAATACGTCGGCGAATTGCCACCCGGCAATGACGGCCTCGGTCTGGGGCTCCTGGGGATGTCGGGCGACAAGCTGGTACCGAAAGAGACATACGAGAAGATTCGCGCGAACACGCTGGCGTCGGTCCGGGGAACGGTGCAGGCCGACATTCTCAAGGAGGATCAGGCACAGAACACCTGCATATTCTCGACCGAGTTCGCAATGAAGATGATGGGAGACGTGCAGGAATACTTCATCGACAACAGGGTGCGAAATTATTACAGCATTTCAATCAGCGGCTATCACATCGCCGAAGCCGGCGCCAATCCGATCAGCCAGCTTGCGTTCACGTTGTCGAACGGGTTTACGATCGTGGAGTCCTACCTTGCACGAGGCATGGATATCGACGATTTCGCGCCGAGTTTGAGTTTCTTCTTCTCCAACGGCATGGATCCGGAATATACGGTCATCGGCCGGGTCGCCAGACGTATCTGGGCCAGGGCCATGCGGGAGCGCTACGGCGCGAGCCCGAGAAGCCAGATGCTGAAATATCATGTGCAGACGTCGGGCCGCAGCCTGCACGCGCAGGAAATCAGCTTTAACGACATTCGTACGACGCTTCAGGCCCTTTACGCGCTGTTCGATAATTGCAACAGCCTGCACACCAACGCGTTCGACGAAGCGATTACCACGCCGACGGAACAGTCTGTCCGTCGTGCCGTGGCGATTCAGATGATCATTTCCAGGGAACTCGGGCTCAATTTCTGCGAGAACCCGTGGCAGGGCTCGTTCATTATCAGCGAGCTGACGGATCTCGTCGAGAAAGCCGTATACGAAGAGTTTGACCGCATCTCCGAGCGCGGCGGCGTGCTGGGCGCGATGGACACGATGTATCAGCGCGGCAAGATTCAGGAAGAGAGCCTCTACTACGAGAGTAAGAAGCACGATGGTTCGCATCCCCTCATCGGCGTCAACACGTTTCTGCCGAAGGCCGGGCAGGAGGATGAAGTTCACGATCTCGAGCTGATCAGATCGAGCGAATCCGAAAAGCAGGACCAGATCAGGCACGTAGCCGAGTTTCAGAAGAACCACGAGGATCAGAGACCGGCCGCCATCGCGCGGCTTCAAAAGGTCGCGGGGTCCCGTGGAAACGTCTTTGCGGAGCTCATGGAGACCGTGAAGTCGTGTTCGCTTGGCCAAATCTCCTCGGCCCTCTATGATGTTGGAGGCGAATACCGCCGCAACATGTGAGCCGGGAAAAGGAACGGAGGGCCCAAGTGGACAAGACCGGTCTGGAAAGTTTTCTCGCCAATCCGACTCAATACGAGGGCACCTACCTGGAGTTTCTCGGTTTCAAGCTGGCCACATGGAAAGAAGGCTTCGCCCGACTGGAGATGCCGGTCCGGCCCGACCATCGTAATACCGTCGGGTTCCTGCATGGTGGTGTGATTGCATCGCTGCTCGATATTGCAGGCGCCGTGGCGGGCAGTCACGGCATTGCGGACGAGTTTGTCTCGATCACGATCAATTTGAACTGCGTATTTCTGGCGCCGCACAGAGGCAACACGGTGATTGCGGAGGGCGAGCTCGTGAGAACCACGACATCCCTGTTCTTTACGCAGGCGCAACTCCTGGATGACGAGCACAAGCTTCTGTGCGCGACTGCGACGGGTACCTACAAGCCCAAACCGAGAGATTCGGAATAGTGACATTGGCCGATCGGTTCAAACTGGACGGGCGGGTGGCGCTTGTAACGGGCGCCGGTTCCGGCCTCGGCCGGCAGTTCGCGCTGACGCTGGCCGAAGCGGGTGCGAGCGTCGTTCTCGCGGCCCGACGACGAAACAAGCTCGAGGAAACGGCGCGCTTGATCCGAAGCGGTGGTGGCAAGGCAATCTGCGTCGACCTGGACGTGACCGATTCCGACTCGGTTCGACACTGTATTGCGGAGGCGGAGTCATCCGCCGGTGTCCCGGACGTTGTCGTCAACAACGCAGGCATCAGCCGCGAAGCATTCCTCGTCGACCTTTCTGAAGAAGACTGGGATGCGGTGGTGAACACGAACCTCAAGGGCGTCTTCCTGGTTGGCCAGCGAGCGGCACAAGCGATGATCGAGGCCGAAAAAGCGGGCAGCATCGTCAATATTGCGTCCATCCTCGGAATTCGCGTCAGCAAAAAACTCGCCGCGTACAATGCCGCCAAAAGCGGAGTGCTGCACCTGACCAGGGCCATGGCACTCGAATGGTCGAGGTACGGAATACGCGTCAATGCGATCGCGCCGGGTTATTTTGAAACGGATATGAACACGCGCTTCTGGGAGACCGACGCTGCCCGAAAAATGCTCGAGGCGCTCCCGATGCGTCGAACCGGCGAACTCTTCGAGTTGTCGGGGCCACTGCTGCTGCTCGCGTCCGATGCCGGCAGCTACATGACCGGCAGTACGATCGAAGTGGATGGCGGCCATCTCTGCACGGCCGTGTAGGCCGGTCCGCTGCATGGGCCCGCTCAACGGTTTCAGGATCATCGAGATTGCCGGCATCGGCCCGGGCCAGCTCTGCGGCATGTTGCTCGCGGATATGGGGGCCCGGCTCGTCCGCATCGACCGCCTGCCTGGCGCGGAACCCGGCGTGCTGATTCCCGAAAAATTCAACCTGATGAACCGCAGCCGGCCGACGGTCGCAGTCGACCTGAAGCACGCAGCCGGTGTCGACCTGGTGCTCCGCCTGTGCGAGCGCGCCGATGCGATCTTCGAAGGCTTCCGGCCCGGCGTCATGGAGCGGCTCGGGCTTGGCCCCGGGGACTGCATGGCCCGGAACAGGCGCCTCGTGTACGGGCGCATGACCGGCTGGGGCCAGTCCGGTCCGCTGGCCGAATCCGTTGGACACGATGGCGATTACATCGCCCTGTCAGGCGCGCTTTCGGCAATTGGGCCGAAAGACGGGCAACCTGTCGTTCCGCTCAACCTGGTGGCCGATTTCGGCGGTGGCGGGGCCTATCTCGCCCTGGGCATCCTCGCCGCGATGCTGGAGGCCGGCAGATCGGGAGAAGGGCAGGTCGTGGATGCCGCGATGGTTGACGGCGCGGCGTCGCTGATGACGCTTTTTTATGGATTGCGCGCCGCCGGCTTGTGGAACGACCAGCGCGGTTCCAACCTTCTCGATGGCGGCGCCCCGTTTTACCGGAGCTACGCGACCAGGGACGGGAAGAGCGTCGTCGTCTGTGCAATCGAGCCAAGGTTCTTTCGCGCATTGCTCGAACTGCTCGCCATCGATGACATTGAGCCGAACGATCAATACGACACCAGTAAATGGCCGGAGCACGCCACGCGTTTCGAAGCCGTTTTTCTCGGCAAAGCGCGGGACGAGTGGTGCGCATTGCTGGAGGGCAGCGAAGCGTGCTTGGCGCCCGTGCTCTCCATGGGTGAAGCGCCGGAGCACCGGCACAACAGGGCCAGAAAGACTTTCATCGAAGTCGACGGGATCGTCCAGCCGGGCCCTGCACCGCGGTTTTCCCGTACCGAATCGGCTATCCAGAGTCCGCCGGGCACCGGCAATACCGAGACGCTCGGCGAATGGGGCGTGCCGGAGTCCGAGATCGGCAAGCTCGAGCGGGCCGGGGTCATCGGCGCCGAGCGCTGAACCGCGCTTGCCGGCGCTGATACGCTGCGTTACAATCACTTGCTTGTTGACAACAAGTTTCTGAAAACCCCTGTGACTTGTTGACTGCAAGACTGTACAGGCGCTTCGAGGCACCCGTTTTGTCAACCGATCTTCAGTCCGTCGCTGAGAATGGCCAGTCGCTGACACAGGCCGAGCGCACCGCGATCTCCGATAAGGCGATGATCGATGCGGCGATCGAGCTGATCCTCGAGCGCGGCACCGACAAGACGACCTTGCAGGCCATCGGAGAGAAAGCCGGTTACAGCCGCGGGCTCGCGACCTACCGCTTCGGATCGAAGGCGGGTCTGTATGACGAAGTCTGCAAATGGATTTCGAGACGCTGGCTCGGATATTTGAAAGAGGGTGTCGGCGACAAATCGGGGACCGACGCGATGTGCGCCGCGCTCGATGCCTTTTTCCGGTTTATATCCGATTCGCCGCGCGATGCGCGCGTGCTCCAGATTCTCTATTGCGGTGCCGCGAGCCCGACGTCCGAATACCGGCAAACCTCTGTCAGCATTCATCAGCGTCAACAGGACGACGTGGCCAACTGGGTACGCGCCGGTATGGAATCCGGCGACATTCGCGGAGATGCGGACCCGAAGAGCATCGCGGCCCAGTACATAGCCTACATTTCGGGTATAACCTATCTCTGGCTGATAAATCCCGAATCCATCGATTTCGAAAAGGCCAACGAAGACATGAAAGCACACCTGAAATTATCACTTAGCGAAAGGTCCGGACCATGACTGATGCATATATCCTTGATCATGTGAGAAGCCCGCGCGGCAAAGGCAGGCCGAGCGGGTCGCTGCATGAAGTAACACCAATCGAATTGTCGACCCAGATGCTCGAGAATCTCCGTGATCGCAATGATCTCGATACCAGCAAGATCGATGACGTCGTGTTCGGATGCGTGACGGCTGTCGGAGAGCAGGGCTCCTGTATTGCACGACTCGCCGTGCTGAACGCCGGCTACGACGAAAACGTGCCGGGCAAGCAACTCAATCGATTCTGCGCCTCCGGCCTGGAGGCGGTGAATACCGCCGCGGCCGAGATCATGGCGGGACAGTCGGAGCTTACGATCGGCGGCGGCATCGAATGCATGTCGCGCGTGCCGATGGGTTCGGACTCCGGCGCCTGGGCAGCGGATCCGGCTATTGCGTACAAAACCTATTTTGCGCCGCAGGGAATCAGCGCGGACCTGATTGCCAGCAAACACGGATTCTCGCGTGAAAATGTCGATGGATACGCGGTCGAGAGTCAGCGTCGCGCAGCAAACGCCTGGGATAGCGGCTATTTCGACAACTCGGTGACGCCGATCAGGGATCAGCTCGGCACGACCCTGCTCGACAAGGACGAACACATGCGCCCGGGCACGACGATGGAGGACCTGGCGGGACTCAAGGCCGCGTTCGAGATACCCGGTGAACAGGCGGGCTTCGATTCCGTGGTCTTACAGAAATATCCCGAGGTGGAGTACATCAATCATGTTCATACGGGCGGCAACTCCAGTGGCATCGTCGACGGTGCAGCGGTCATGTTGCTCGGCAACAAGGAAATCGCCGACGCGCTCGGCCTCAAGCCGCGGGCCAGGATAAAGGGCTTCGCGTCGATCGGTACCGACCCGACGATCATGTTGACGGGGCCTGCGCCGTCGGCCGAAAAAGTGCTGAAGCGCTGCGGGATGACCACGGACGATATCGACCTTTTCGAACTCAACGAAGCGTTCGCATCGGTCGTCCTGCTGTTTATGCAGAAGCTCGACATCGACCACGAGCGCATCAACGTGAATGGCGGCGCAATTGCGATGGGCCATCCATTGGGCGCCACCGGCACGGTGATCCTCGGCACGGTGCTCGATGAACTGGAACGGCGCGACCTGAATACGGCGCTGATCAATCTCTGTGTCGGCGGTGGCATGGGAACAGCGACCGTCATCGAGCGCGTTTAGACGAATGGTGGAAATCGAAAAATGAAAACATTTGATTATCAAGTTGACTCGGACGGCATTGCAATCCTGACCCTCGACGTCAAGAACAAGCCGATGAATGTCATGACTCCGGAGTTCGTGTCGGACATCAAGGAACTGGGCGAGAGGATAGCCAGGGACGAAAAAGTGACAGGCGCCGTCATCACCTCCGGCAAGGACTCGTTCATGGCTGGCGCGGATCTCAAGGAGATCACCGGTTTGTTCGGGCAACGCGAGGCCGCCGAACTCTATGCCTGGTGCCGCGAATTGCAGCAGGCCTACAGGAAAATCGAGACCTGCGGCAAGCCGGTTGCAGCCGCGATCAACGGCACTGCCCTGGGCGGTGGCCTGGAGCTCGCGCTGGCGTGTCATTACCGTGTGATTGCCGATAATCCCAAGGCCGCCATCGGTCTTCCCGAAGTTACTGTCGGTCTCCTGCCCGGTGCCGGCGGCACGCAACGCCTGCCGAGACTCATCGGCATCGAGGCGGCACTGAAACTGATGACACAGGGTAAGCGCCTGAAACCCGCGGAAGCGGTCGAGGCCGGCATCGCCCACCGACTGGTCGAGCCGGGCAGGGAAGTCGAGGCCGCCAGGGCCTGGATACTCGAGTCCGGTGACCCGGAGCAACCCTGGGATAAGAAGGGTTTCAAAGTGCCGGGCGGCGCCGGCCTGATGCACCCCGCTGCCAGTCAAGTTTTGATGTTCGGCACGGCGTTGTTGCAGAAAATGACCAACCACAATTACCCGGCGCCGATTGCAATCATGTCTGCTGTTTACGAAGGCACCGTGCTGCCGATCGATACCGCACTCGATATCGAGACCAAGTATTTTGTCTCGTTACTGATGGATCCGGTGTCGAGAAACATGACCCGGACCCTGTTCGTCAACAAGGGCGCGGCCGACAAGCTGGCACGACGGCCCAAAGAGCCGGCGAAGCGTCCGGTCAGCAAGCTCGGCATCCTCGGCGCGGGCATGATGGGCGCAGGCATCGCTTATGTCTCCGCCCGGGCGGGCATGCAGGTCGTGCTCCTGGATACCTCCTGGAAGAAAGCCGAGGCCGGCAAGGATTATTCGCGCAAGCTGCTGCAAAAACGGATCGACCGCGGCCGCACGACCTCGGACGAGGCGGCGGACATCCTTGAGCTCATTCACACGACGACTGAATTCGGCGAGCTCGATGGCTGTGAACTCGTCATCGAGGCGGTATTCGAGGACAGGAAGATCAAGGCCGATGTCACGGCGAAGACGGAAGCCGTGATTGCCCAGGACGCGATTTTCGCATCGAACACTTCTACTTTGCCGATCACGGGACTCGCAGGGGCGAGCAAGCGGCCGGAGCAGTTCATCGGCATTCACTTCTTCTCGCCGGTCGACAAGATGCCGTTGGTCGAGATCATTGTCGGCGAGAAGACCAACGATGTCGCGATTGCGCAGGCACTCGACTATGTCCAGCAGCTGCGCAAGACGCCAATCGTCGTCAACGACAGTCGCGGCTTCTACACGAGCCGGGTATTCAGCGTATTCAGCCGCGAAGGCATAGCCATGCTCGCAGAGGGAGTGAACCCGGCCCTGATCGAAAACGTCGCAAGACATGCCGGCATGCCGGTCGGTCCGCTTGCCGTCACCGACGAGGTAACTCTGGAGCTCAGTTACCACATCACCGAGCAGACAAAAAAGGACCTCGGCGATGCCTACGTCGCGTCGCCTGCCGATGAAGTGATTGTCAAATTCGTCGAGGACCTCGATAGAAAAGGAAAGCGATTCGGAAAAGGATTTTATGAGTACCCCGAGGGCGGCAAGAAACACTTGTGGCCGGGTTTGAAGGAACACTATCCGTTGGCCGCAATACAACCGTCGGCGGAAGAGGTCAGGCAACGTCTGTTCTATGTGCAGGCAATAGAGACCGTGCGCTGCATGGACGAAGGCGTGATCATGCATCCGGCCGATGCGGATATCGGTTCCGTGTTCGGCTGGGGCTTCCCGCCCTATACGGGGGGCACGATATCCTTCATCGAGACGGAAGGCCTCGCTGCATTCGTCAGCGAAGCCGATCGCCTGGCCGAAACGTATGGTGAGCGATTCGCCGTGCCGGACAGCCTGAAATCGATGGCCAAGCGGGGCGAGACTTTTTACCAGCGTGCCGATTCCAGGGAACATCGTCCAGCCGCCTGACGTGCGTTCGATGAGCGGTTACGAGACAGTCACGTACGACCGGGATGGCGCTGTGGCGATCATAACTATCTTCCGTCCCGATGCGATGAACACCTTCAATACGCAACTGCGCGCAGACCTGTTGGCCGCGTTTCAGCGAGCGGCCCGCGACGAATCCGTACGGGTGGTCGTATTCACGGGCGAAGGCCGCTCGTTCAGCGCCGGCGCCGACCTGAACGACATCGATTCCACCGAGTGTCCGGTCGACAAGATGTTACAGACGGAGTACCGGCCGGTACTCGAGTGCATCGCGGAGATGAAGCAGCCCGTCATCGCTGCGGTCGGCGGATCCGCCGCGGGCATCGGCATGTCGTTCGCACTGGCCTGCGACCTTCTGGTGATGGCAGACAATGCGTACCTGCTGTCACCGTTTACGACGATTTCTCTGGTGCCGGACGGGGGGCTGAATTGGCTGCTCGTGCACCAGCTCGGCTATCGACGGGCGTTTCAGTTGAGTATCGAGTCCGAGCGCATACCGGCGGACCGCTGCGTCGAACTGGGACTCGCCAATAAGTCGGTACCGGCGGATTCGCTGGTGGAAGAGACAGTGAAATGGGCGCATGCAATTTCAGAACGCGCGCCCTTGTCGCTGGCCGCGACGAAAGAAGCCATGCGTTACGCGGCCAGCAACAGTTGGGCAAGCACCTTCGATGTGGAGGCGCCATTGCAAACGGCGCTGCGGCAAAGCGAGGATTGCGAAGAGGGGGTCAAAGCATTTTTCGAAAAGCGCAAAGCCAACTTCAAGGGCCGATAGGGTTAACGCTATGAGCCGTAGAATATTTGACGAAGAACACGATATGTTTCGTGACTCGGTCAGAAACTTTCTGCAAAAGGAAGTCGAGCCGAACCGCGACAAGTGGCACGAGCAGGGCATCGTCGATCGTGACGCGTTTCTGAAAGCGGGCGAGATGGGTCTGCTGCTCATGTGGGCAGACGAGAAGTACGGCGGCGCCGGCATCCCCGATTTCCGTTACGAACAGATCCTCATGGAGGAAAACGCGAAATACGGAGACCAGGGCTTCTTCATGTTCCTTCAGAGCCGCCTCGTTGCACCGTATATCGGCCAGCTCGGCACCGAGGAGCAGAAGCAGCGCTGGCTGCCGAAGTGCGTGTCCGGTGAGTACATCCTTGCAGTTGCAATCACCGAGCCGGGAGCCGGCAGTGACGTGGCGGGTATCAGGACCAAAGCCGAAAACAAGGGCGATCATTATCTGCTGAATGGTTCCAAAACCTATATTTCGAACGGCATCAACGCCGACCTCGTCATCGTCGTCGCAAGAACGGATCCCAACACCCGACATGGTCTGAGCCTGCTCGTCGTCGAACGCGGCATGGAAGGGTTCGAACGTGGCCGCAATTTGAAAAAGATGGGCTTGAAAAGTCAGGATACGGCGGAGCTGTTCTTTAATAACGTCAAAGTGCCGAAGGAGAACCTGCTCGGCGAGCTGAACCGGGGCTTTTATCACCTGATGCATTTCCTCGAGGAGGAGCGCTTGCTCTGCGCAGTCGGCAGCCTGGCCGCGGCCAACGCGGCGTTCGACATGACGCTGGACTACATCGCGGACAGAAAAGCGTTCGGGCGGCCGATCGCCGAGTTCCAGGTCTCACGCTTCAAGATGGCGAGTATGCGCACCGAGATAGACGTTGCCCAGGCCTTCATCGATCAGTGCGTCGATGAGCACAATCGCGGTGAGCTGTCCGCTGACACCGCGGCCAAAGCGAAGCTGTTTGCAACCGAGCTCGAAGGCAGGGTGTTGGATGAATGCGTGCAGTTGCATGGCGGCGCCGGTTACATGGACGAGTACCCGATCTGCCGCATGTATCAGGATGCGCGCGTGTCCAGGATCTATGCCGGAAGTTCCGAAGTAATGCGCGAGATTATCGCCCGCTCCATTGGACTGGACCCACGCACGAAGAAGACGGAGCCCGTTGAGAAACAGGTCAGCGCGGCATAGGATTCCCGGAACGCGAAGATGGGGAACAACAATGCGCGTAGCATTTGCGGGTCTGGGCGTCATGGGTTACCCGATGGCTGGATTTCTTGCCGCCGCCGGGCACGCTGTCACGGTTTACAACAGGACACGGGAAAAAGCCGACTCTTGGCGCGCTGAACACGGTGGTTCGATTACCGATTCCCCCGCTGCGGCCGCAGCGGGAGCAGACATCGCATTCTCGTGCGTCGGCGACGACCCGGATGTCACGGCGGTCGTTCTCGGTGCGGACGGCTTGCTCGCCGGCATCGGCGCAGGTGCCGTCATCGTCGATCACACCACCGCATCGGCAACGCTGGCGCGGCAGATACACGAGGCCGCCGCCGCAAAGGGCGTCGGCTTCCTGGACGCGCCGTTGTCCGGTGGTCAGGCAGGCGCGGAGTCCGGCCAGCTGACCATCATGGTCGGCGGCGATCCGCAAGATTACGAGCGCGTGCTGCCGGTCATGCAGTGCTACGCCAGAGCCTGCACACTCATCGGGCCGGCCGGCTCCGGCCAGCTCGCCAAGATGGCGAATCAAATCTGCATTGCGGGCGTCGTCCAGGGACTGTCCGAGGCGCTTCATTTCGTCAAGCGCGCCGGGCTGGATCCTGCTGCCGTCATCGGCGCGATCTCCAGGGGCGCCGCGCAATCCTGGCAGATGGAAAACCGCTGGGAGACGATGATCAACAACGAGTTCGAATTTGGCTTCGCCGTCGAGTGGATGCGCAAGGACCTGCGGATCGCGCTCGACGAAGCGGAACGCAACGGCGCCAATCTGGAGATGACCCGGCTCGTCGATGGCTTCTACCAGGAGGTGCAGGCACTCGGTGGCAATCGATGGGACACCTCCAGCTTGATTGCCCGCCTTGAAAAATAGCCGGGAATCGGCCGTCGGGACCGACTCCTGCGGTATAATCATCAACATCACAGGGGTGGCCTGCCCGGCCTGAGATCCGTGGCGCTACAGGGTGTGGCGTCGATACGGGAACCCTTAGAACCTGACCCGGGTAATACCGGCGTAGGAAGAGGATTCTCCAATGTTTCCAAAGTCACCTGTCCAGCGACGCGCCTTCGGCGCTTTCGTTTCCGTGCTTGTATGCACAATGAACCAATCGGCGCTTGCCGACGCAGAAGAGATTCTGGATGAGATCATCGTCACCGCGGATTTCCGGGGGCGGGCTGCCTCGGAATTGCCGGCGAGCATTACGGTTCTTGACAAGGAGTTGATCGAACAGGCAGCCGTGCAGCATTTCGAAGAGCTGGTCTTCATCGTGCCGAATTTCAACTGGTCGGGGGACGGCAATCGCGCGCGGTATTTTCAGATTCGCGGCGTCGGTGAGCTCGAACAGTACGAAGGGGCGCCGAACCCATCCGTCGGTTTCCTGATCGACGATATCGACTTCAGCGGCATCGGGACGATCGCGACGCTTTTCGACGTGCAGCAGGTGGAAGTGTTGCGGGGACCGCAGGGCACACGTTACGGGGCAAACGCATTGGCCGGCCTGGTCTATGTGCAGAGTACGGAACCGACTGATGAGTGGGGCGGCCAGCTTCGTATCGGCGCCGCCGATGACAACGCATTCTCCGGCGGGGTCGCTTTGGGCGGCCCGATCGGGTCCTCTGGCAGGACGAGCTTCAGAGCTAGCGCACACCACTATCGATCGGACGGCTTTCGGCGGAACGCGTTTCTCGGACGAGACGATACCAACGGACGCCGTGAGACCACCGCTCGCGGCAAGGTGCTGTGGGAACCGGATGATGGCTGGTCGTTCAAGCTTTCAGCCATGTATACGGAAATCGATGACGGTTACGACGCATTTGCCATTGATAACAGTTTTACCGTGCTCTCCGACCGGCCGGGCAAGGACGCGCAGGAGAGTATCGGAGCGTCCTTCAAAGCGGTCTGGGAAGAATCGGATCGGTTCAGCCTGACGTCCATTACGTCTGTCGCCGATTCCGACATAGATTTCAGCTTCGACGGAGATTGGGGCAATCCCGATGCGTGGGCTCCGTTTACTTACGATTTCATCTCGCTCAACGATCGACAGCGCAGCACCATGAGTCAGGAAGTACGCCTGACTTCGGCGGATTGGCTGATCGGCCTGTATGTCATGAAACTTGCGGACGACTTGAGCACCTTGAATCAGGGCACTTACTTCGATCCGTTCTTCAATTTCACCTTTAGTCTCGATGATTTGTTCAGCAGCGGCTATGAAGCGACCAACGCCGCGTTGTTCGGCCAGCTCGACTTCGACGTGGGCGATGCCGGCCGGATATCGCTCGGGCTTCGTATCGAAGACCGTTCGACGGACTATGCGGATTCCTCCGGAATGACACTGGGCCCGGGGGAGACGATGATCGGCGGCGAGCTGACCTTCAGTCATGGTCTTACCGATGCACTGACAACTTTCGTCAGCCTGTCCAAAGGTTACAAAGCCGGGGGTTTCAATCTCGGACTCGTACCTGATGACCGCCGCGTGTTCGAGCAGGAGTCGCTGTGGAGTCTCGAAGCCGGGATCAAGTCGGATTGGCTCGGCAACACACTGGCACTGAATGCATCAGTGTTTTACAGCGAGCGCGACAACCAGCAGGTCCGCACCTCGTTTCAACTGGATCCGAACGATCCCTTGTCTTTTGTGTTCTTCACCGACAATGCGGCGCAAGGCCGGACGATCGGTCTCGAAACCGATCTCAACTGGCAGCCGAATGAAGCATGGCAGATCTATGCAAACCTCGGTCTGCTCAGGGCCGAGTTCGATGAATTCATAACGCCGCAGGTCGACCTGAGCGGACGCCGGCAGGCACACGCACCCGACTACACCATCGCCCTGGGCGGCTCCTATCGGCACCCCGCGGGCTTCTGGGCACGCCTGGACTTTATGGCGCGGGATGGGTTCTATTTCGACGTGAGTCATGACCAGCAGTCGTCTGCCGCCGAAATCGTCAATGCGCGGATCGGATACGACGCGGACCGCTGGTCCGTACAGCTTTGGGCGCGCAATCTCCTGGATGAGCATTATCCGGTGCGGGGATTCTATTTCGGCAATGAGCCGCCCGACTTCCCGAACGAACTCTATATGCGCTTCGGCGACCCGCGCCACCTTGGTATGACGCTCGACTGGCGGTTCTGATGCGCGTTGCCGTTGATATCAGTCTCTATCCGCTGGCGGATGATTTCATTGCTCCGATTGACGATGTCATCGAACGGCTGAATTCGCACGAGTCCCTGGAAGTCGTCACCAACCCGATGAGCACACAGATTCGCGGCGAGTACGATGCGGTCATGGCAGCCCTGAACCGCGAGATCAAGGCGACCTTCGAATCAACGCCCAAGGCGGTGTTCGCCATCAAGATATTGAACAACCCGATCGCCGGATAGGCGCCGACCGTGGACTCTCTGGCCGCCGTCATTTCAGCGCAGCTGCGCGCGCTGCCGCCACTGGAATTTGTGGCGGTCGTCCTGGCAATCGGATATCTGCTGCTGGCCATCCGGCAAAACATCTGGTGCTGGCTCTGCGCGGCGGTCAGCACGGCCTTGTTCGTGTACCTCTTTCTCGACGCGAAACTCTACATGCAGTCACTTCTCAACGGTTTCTATTTCGCGATGGCCCTTTACGGCTGGTACGTCTGGCACTTCGGCAAGGTCGGCGACACCGAGCTCCCGGTGTCGATCTGGCCCGGTACCCTTCATGCGGTCGCTTTGCTCGCAATAGCCGCAAACAGTCTGGCATCGGGCTACCTGCTGGACCGCTTCACGGATGCCGAGTTCCCGTACGTGGATTCCATGACAGCCTGGAGCGCCATCTGGGCGACTTTCCTGATGGCGCGCAAAGTGCTCGAGAACTGGTGGTACTGGCTGGTCATCGATCTCGTGTCCATCTATATCTACTGGGCCCGTGATCTTCAGTTGACGTCACTTCTGTTTCTGATTTACGTGGTGCTGGTACCGATCGGATTGATGAGCTGGACCCGATCGTACCGCGCTCAGACAGTGGCGTGAGCGACACGCTTTCTCCGGCCGACGCCCTGGCTGTGATCCCCGGCTGGGATGCGGCCTCCGTGAGCTGGCGGGAGCTCGAGGGCGGCCTGACCAACAGGAATTACGCCGTCGAACGCGGCGGCGAGTCCTTCGTGCTGCGGCTCGACGCCGCGCACACCACGGCATTCAATCTGGACCGTACCGCGGAAATCGAGATCCTCGAAGCCGCATCGGCGGCCGGTCTGGCGCCGGAGCTGGCCTTCGCCGACCCGGAGTCCGGGATTCTGTTGACCCGCTATGTTTCCGGGCGCACCTGGAGCGCAGCCGACCTGGATGACGACAGCACTATCGAGGCGCTGGCTGACCTGTTGCGTCGGGTGCACGCGCTTCCAACGTCCGGCATCGAGTTCGATCCGATGGCCGTTGCAAGGGGCTATTCGGCCAACCTTCACGTGCGCCACGAGCTGCGTGAATTCGCGCTTCGTTGCGAAGAAGTCGTCGCGACTATTCCGAAGATCGAGCGTTTCTTCTGTTGTCATAACGATGTGGTGGCGGCAAACGTCATTGCCCGACCCGACTTGATGTTGCTCGATTGGGAATATGCCTGTGACAACGAGCCGTTGTTCGACCTGGCATCGCTGGTCGGCTACCACGATCTCGACCGCGGTCGGCGGTCAGTGCTGCTCAGCGCATATGCGGGAGGGAAGGATCCCGGACTACAGGAGCGGCTGGAGCTGCAGGTCCGGCTTTATGATGCGATTCAGTGGCTGTGGCTCGCCAACCGGCAGCTCATTACACGGTCTGATTCGCAGGCGGCACGACTGGAGGAATTACGGCGACGAATCCGGTAGGTGAATCGCACCGTCGGTGCGGACCGAAACACCCGATAGCTAACACCCGACGTGACCGACAGCGTCAAATTCGAGCAAACCCGGCGACCGCTATACGCTCAAAACCCGTTGGTCAGATGTTACGATTAGGCCAGTAGGAAAC
>JBHHWI010000039.1:0-23832 GCA_046756445.1 Woeseia sp.
TTTGAGGCGAATAGTGGACCTATTTAACGAAAATGATCGGAATAATAGACCGATTGCACACCGCCGCAGTAGATTCCGCCTAAGTCCGACAGACTGCTAGCCTTCGATTTCCGTTCGCACCCGGATAAGCTCCGGGAAAAACTCCACCTCCAGGGCTTTCTTGAGAAACGGTACGCCGGACGAGCCGCCGGTGCCTGGCTTGTGGCCGATGATGCGCTCGACGGTCTTCAGGTGATGGAACCGCCAGAACTGGAAATTGTTCGCGACGTCCATCAAGGCCTCGCACATCTCGTAGAGGTCCCAGTGCTTCCTTGGCTCGTCGTAGATGCCCTTCAGGACCGCAACGACATCGTCGTCTTCGTCCCGCTGCTGACCGAAGTCCCTGTCGATGGCGCTTGCCGGAATCGGCATACCCGCGCGGGAAAGGTAGATCAGAAACTCCTCGTACAGGCTAGGCGCCGCCAGCGCCCCCGTCAGGCGCGAGTACCAGTCCGGCTTGTGCTCGAAGACCGGCAGTATTGCGGAGCTCTTGTTACCGAGCAGAAATTCGAGCATGCGGTATTGGGGCGACTGAAATCCCGATGCCTTGCCGAATACGTGGCGAAACTGCACGTATTCGCTGGGTGTCAGCGTGTCGAGGACCATCCATTGGTTGAATAGCTGCGTCTGGATGTGTTTGACCCTTGCCAGGTTCTTCACGGCGGGCGGCAGGTCGTCGCGCCGCAGCAAGGCGATGGCCCCCTGGATCTCGTGGATCATCAGTTTTAGCCAGAGTTCGGTGACCTGGTGTTGAATGATAAACAGCATCTCATCATGGTGCGGCGGGTCACTGAGTGGATGCTGAGCATCGAGCACTTTATGCAACTGCAGATAGGCGCTGTAATCGTCGTCGCGTCCCAGCTCCGTATGAATGGTCGATTCGAGCTTGCGACTGTTCATGTCATGGAATTTGCTTCGCGTGAACGGAAAGTGAGCCCGCAGGCTAACATAATAGGCCCGCCTTTGGCCGGGGTTGACCGCCACCCGCATCATGTATAATTCCGCCGCATCAGTCGGATCGGTGCCGAGACCGGTCGGAGCGCCTGTAGTGACAAAACAAAAACAGCGTCGCGTCAGCGACAGCAAGGATCGCCTGATCGACGAAATCGTCGCATCGAAACCCAAATCGAAACTTCTCCGGAGCAGGAAGCAGATAGACAGCTTCCTGCGGCAGTATTTTGCGGACGTGCCGGTGGAAGACATGGAAGACAAATCGCTTGAAATAATGGCGCGCGCCGCAGTGTCCCACCTCGAATTTGGCGGCACCAGAAAAAAGGGGCAGCCGCTAATACGCGTATTCAATCCGACGAGAAACAAGGACGGCTATGAGTCGCTCTATACGTTCGTCGAGGTTGTCAACGACGACATGCCTTTTCTTGTCGATTCGGTTTCCGCCGCGATTAACCGGCAGAGTCTCGCAATTCACATAACCGTGCACCCCGTGTTACGCGTGAAAAGGGATGCCCGGGGCAGAATTCAGGACATCGTGGACACCACGACGAGTGGCCGCAACGAGTCTTTCATACGCTTCGCTATCGACAAAGAGACGGATCTACAGCTTTTCAAAGTGCTCGAACATGAAATTCACAAAGTGCTCGGCGATATTCGGGCCGCCGTCAGCGACTGGGCCAGGATGCGCAGCAAGATGGTCGAAGCAATCTCATCTCTGGCGAACGGGCCCAGTGGCGCGGATCCCGCACTGAGAGACGAGACCGAAGAGTTACTCAAATGGCTGGTCAACGATCATTTCACTTTTCTTGGCTATCGCGAATACGCGCTTCGTCGTCGGAAGGACAAAATCTATCTTCGGCAGGTCGCGGGCAGCGGTCTGGGGATACTCAGATCCGAAGAGCGGGGTAGCCATGCCGTTGAACTGACCAAACAAATGGGGCGAATCGCACGTGCCAAGGACTGGCTCATCCTGACCAAAGCGAACTCCAAGGCGACCGTCCATCGTCATAGCTATCTCGACTACATAGGTATCAAGGTGTACGACGAGAGTGGCAATCTCGTCGGCGAAAAGCGCTTTCTCGGCCTTTTCACGTCGATCGCATACAGTGAGAGCCCGAGAAATATCCCATTGCTGCGACTCAAGGTTCAACGTGTCATTCAGCGCTCGCATCTGAAACCGTCCGGGCATCGCAGCAAGGCCCTGATGCACATCCTCGACACGTTTCCGCGCGACGAACTTTTTCAGAGTTCGATTCAGGACCTGGTGCGCACAACCACTGGCATCCTGAACCTGCAGGACCGGCAGCGCGTCCGGTTTTTCCTCCGGCGTGACACTTTCAGGCGTTTCTATTCCTGCATCGTCTACATACCGCGAGAAAAATATTCAACGGCAATTCGGCGACGCGTCGAACAGATATTGCTGGATGACTTCGGGGGCATATCCGTCGATTCGAGCGTACAGATTACGGATGCGCCACTCGCGCGAGTGCACCTGATCGTGCGGACTGCACCCGGTGATCGCCCGCGCATCAGCATCCGGGAAATCGAACAGCAAATTGCCGACTCCGTCACGAGCTGGCGCGACACATTGCGCACCGAGCTGACAAAGAAATACAACCAGGACGTCGGGCTGTCACTTTTTCGCAAGTATGGCGAATCGTTTCCGGTAGCCTACGAGGAGGATATTGCGCCGGACGTAGCGTGCCGCGACGTCAGACGCATCGATCAGATGATCGACGAAGACGAATCCTGGTCGTTCCTGCTCTATCACCCGGCGGATTCCGCGCAGGAACACTTGCGGTTCAAAACGTTTCAGCGTGACCGTACTTTGTACCTTTCCACGGCCCTCCCCATTCTCGAGGATCTGGGCACCGGCGTTCACAGTGAGCGACCCTATCGCATGAGTATCAGGGGTGTTGCAGATTTCTGGATCCAGGATTTCTTGTTGCATTACGACGGCGCCTCGGATCTCGACATGGAGTCTGCGGCCACGAGATTTCAGGAGTGCTTTCGACACGTGCTTGCCGGAGACGCAGAAAACGACGGATTCAATCGGCTGATTCTCGCCGCAGGTCTGGATTGGCGACAGGTCGCGCTCGTCCGTTGCTATGCAAAATATCTTGCACAGCTTCGCATTCCGTTCAGTCAGGACTACATGGAAGATGTTTTGGCCTCGCATGCCGACTTCGCTTCGAATCTGGTTACGCAATTCGAATTACAATTTGATCCTTCGATCAGAAAGCAGAAACGCGAAAGAGAGCTTCGGGCCATAAGAAGGATTATCGCTCGAGGCGTAGCCCGAGCCCGGAATCTTGATGAAGACAGAATCCTCTCGGCGTTTTCGGGCGCGGTAAACGCCACTCTTCGCACCAATTACTATCAGCCGGACGATGCCGGCGAAATCAAGCCGTATATTTCCATCAAGCTGGACCCCGATAAGCTGCCGGAGGCTCCGCTGCCGAAGCCGAAGTTCGAGATTTTCGTATATTCACCGATAGTGGAAGGCGTGCATTTGCGTGGCGGCGAGGTTGCCAGGGGCGGGATTCGCTGGTCCGATCGCCGGGCCGATTTTCGAACCGAAGTGCTCGGGCTGATGAAAGCGCAAGTGGTCAAGAACACCGTAATCGTTCCGACCGGGGCCAAGGGGGGGTTCGTACCGAAGCGTCTCCCGGATGGTGATCGTGATGCTCTCATGAGCGAAGTCATTCGGTGCTATAAGATCTTCATCAGCGGGCTTCTCGACCTGACCGACAACGTAGTCAAGGAAGAAATAGTTGCGCCACCGAATGTCGTACGCCGTGACGCGGATGACCCTTACCTCGTCGTCGCAGCAGACAAGGGCACGGCGACTTTTTCGGATATCGCGAATCAAATTTCGGCGAAGTACGACTTCTGGTTGGACGATGCCTTCGCCTCGGGAGGCTCGGCGGGGTACGACCACAAGAAGATGGGCATCACGGCCCGCGGTGCCTGGGAGGCAGTGAGCAGACATTTCAGGGAACTGGGTATCAATGTCCAGACCAATGCATTCACGGTGATCGGCATTGGCGACATGAGTGGCGACGTATTCGGCAACGGCATGCTCTTGTCAAAGAAGATAAAGCTCGTCGCCGCCTTCAATCACGAATTCATCTTCATCGATCCCGATCCTGACATGGCTGCCAGCTTTCGCGAGCGAAAACGACTCTTCAGATTGCCGCGCTCGAAGTGGACGGACTACGATGAAAAACTGATGTCTAAAGGCGGCGGTATTTACTCGAGGCAGGCAAAAAACATCAGGCTCAGTAATGAAGCCCGAAAATTGCTGGATACCGACGATGCTTCGGTCCGGCCACTGGCATTGATTCGCCTGATTCTCAAAATGGATACAGACCTGCTCTGGAACGGCGGCGTTGGTACGTATGTAAAAGCCAGCAGTGAAAGCCATGCCGACGTAGGGGACAAGAGCAATGACAACGTGCGCGTGAATGCGGACGAATTACGCTGCAAAGTCATAGGCGAAGGCGGCAATCTCGGTCTGACTCAGCGTGCCAGAATTGAGTTCAGCCTGAATGGCGGTCATGTCAATACGGATTTTATCGACAACTCGGCAGGCGTCGACAGTTCCGACCGCGAAGTAAACATCAAGATCCTGTTGAGGGCGGCGGAGCAACACAAGAAGCTGACACGGAAGAAGCGGGATATCCTTCTGGAAGAGATGACCGATGACGTGGCCAGGCTCGTATTGCGGAATAATTATCTTCAGACGCAGGCAATCAGCATGATGGAGGCGAGAGCTGGGGAGCGGCTGGATGAGACTGCTTTGCTCATCATCAATCTGGAGCGAACCGGACTGCTCGACCGGAGCCTCGAGTTCTTGCCCGATGAAACGGAGATCGACGAGCGGCGTCAGAGAAACCAGGCATTCACCCGGCCCGAGTTTGCTATTGTCCTGAGCTACGCAAAGATCGATTTATACAACGGGCTGATTGAATCCAACGAGGGTCTGGAGGACTTCCTGACAACCGATCCCCAGCGCTACTTCCCCCCCGTGCTTCGGCGCCGTTATGCTGATCTGATTCCCGGACACAGGCTGAGCCGCCAGATACTCGCCACTTTGATTGCCAACAACATTGTCAATCGCATGGGTCCCGCATTCGTCAAGCGCGTGGAGCAGGACACGGAAGCGGACTGCGTAACGATTGCGCGAGCCTACGTAATCGCACGCGAAGTCTGTCAGGCGGGAGAATTGTTGCACTCGATCGAGGCGCTGGATAACAAGATCCCGGCGACCGTTCAGCAATCCATGATGTTTGAAGTCAGTCGCATTCTCAGGCATGCCTGTTACTGGCTGATCGAAAAATACGGCGACGATCTCGAAATTGAATCGACGGTACAGCTATACAAGCCCGGTATGGCTGCCATCTATGCGCGTGTCCTGAGTATTTTCAGGGGTTCCACCAAAGAGACACGCAAACGCGCGGCGGACGAATACGTCAAGCTGGGCGTTCCGCCAAAGCTTGCGAATCAGATGGCGGCGATTTATCTGACCCGGGCTTCGCTGGATATTGCGGATCTGGCAAATGTATACAGGAAGGACGTTGTCGAGACTGCGAAACTCTATGCGGACCTTTCCGACAAGCTCGATATCCCCTGGATTTACAGGAACATCGAGGCGCTCAAAGTCGAGGGGCGCTGGCAGGCGATGGCACGGAGCAATCTCCGTGATGAAATCTATCGGGAACGACGTCACTTGGCCGCCATTTTGCTTCGGCGCCGTGGTGCCGCGATTCCGAAAAAAGCGGTCGATGACTGGATAAATAAGAATGCCGCAGCGGTTCAGCATTTTGTGAGCACACTCGATGAGATGAAAAAGCGACACAAAATCGACTTCGCGACACTTTCCGTGGCCCAGCAGGAGTTGCGACGACTCAGTGCAGAATAGGACCGGAAAGCTTGTACTCTGCCGACACGGACAGAGTGACTGGAATCTCAAAAACCTGTTCACCGGGTGGACGGACGTCGACCTTTCCGACAAGGGCGTACAGGAAGCCGTCGACGCGGCCCGATCGCTGAGCGACCTCGACTACGAGTTCGATATCGCGTTCACCTCTGTCCTGAAGCGCGCAATACGGACGCTGTGGATAATGATCGAAGAACTGGATCGTATGTGGATTCCGGTGGTCCGCGACTGGCGACTGAACGAGCGTCACTACGGTGCACTACAGGGTCTCAATAAAGCCGAAACGGCGGCGAAGTACGGCGAGGAACAGGTCCATATCTGGCGTCGCAGTTATGCCGAGCCGCCACCGGCGTTGGACCCGGACGATGAGCGGCATCCAAGGCATGACAAGCGCTATGCCGGAATCTCTGATTTGCCCGGGACCGAATCGCTCGCCACGACGCTGGATCGCGTGAAACCCTGCTGGGACGAGTTGATTGCGCCGGAATTATCCGCCGGCAGGAATGTATTGATTGCGGCGCACGGCAACAGTCTGCGTGCGCTGGTCAAGTTGCTGGATGAGGTGTCCGAAGAAGACATCACGCAGTTCAATATCCCGACCGGTATCCCACTGGTATATGAGCTCAACCAAGCGCTCAAGCCACTGACGCGCGAATTCATCGGTGATCCGGAGGTAGTCGCCGCTGCTGCCGCGGCCGTCGCCAACCAGGCCAGCGCCGGGTGATCTACAGGCTCGGCGATCAGCAGCCCCGGCTCGACGGCGACCGGCACTTCATCGCACCGACGGCCGTGGTCATCGGTAATGTCAGATTAAAGCAAGATGCCAGCGTATGGTTCAACGCAGTGCTTCGTGGCGACAACGACCTCATCGAGATTGGTGAGGGCACCAACATACAGGACGGCGCAGTCCTGCATACTGACCCCGGTATCCCGCTCATCGTTGGTTCGCATGCGACCATTGGCCATCAGGTCATGCTGCATGGCTGCACTATCGGTAACAATTCATTGATCGGTATCGGCAGTACGATTCTCAACAACGCCAGGATTGGCGACAACTGCATCGTCGGCGCGCACGCCCTCGTAACACAGAACAAGCAGTTTCCCGACGGTGTCCTTATCCTCGGCTCGCCGGCGAAGGTCGTTCGCGAGCTCAATGCCGACGAACACGAATTCCTGCGATCCTCCGCCGATATCTACGTGCAAAACAGCCGGCGATTTCTGAAAGATATGGGGACGAAAAAGGGGTCAGAGCCCTTTTTCGATATCGAAAAAGGGCTCTGACCCTTTTTTTCGCCATTGTCACTCAGGCCTGCAACCGGGGATTGGACGGGTTCGACTGTCGCGGCTGGTCGAGCACGCGTACCAGGCCCTCCTGTGCCGCGGATGCAACCAGTACGCCGTCACGCGTGAAGAACTGGCCGCGTGCAAATCCCCGCGCCCCGAATGCGTTCGGGCTGTCGAAAGCATAGAGCAACCAATCGTCGATGCGAATATGGCGATGGAACCAGAGCGCGTGGTCGAGACTCGCCATTTGCACCATACCCCGGCCGAAGGGCAACCCGTGCGGCAGTGTGCTGGTTCCGAGTAACTCGTAGTCCGACACATAAGCAAGCAGATTCTGATGCAGGCTGTATTCATCAGGCAGTGCGTCGACGGCCCTGATCCAGACCTGTTTTTCGGGCGGCAGGCGCTCGGCCTTTTCGAAATTGATCCGCCTGACCGGCCGGACCTCGAATGGCCGCTTTTCGGTCAGGAACCTGCGCATTTTCTCCGGCACCCTGGCCAGCGTTTCCGGCGCGATGTCGGTCACATCCTGGAGCCCCTCCGGACCCGGCACGTTCGGCATTTCGGCCTGATGTTCGAGCCCCTTTTCGGGTTTTTGAAATGATGCGGCAAGATTGAATATCGGCCGCCCGTGTTGAATGGCGACGACCCGCCGCACGGAAAAACTGCCTCCGTCACGCGCCCGATCGACTTCGTAGATGATGGGCGACTTCACGTCTCCACGCCTGAGAAAGTAGGCGTGCAGCGAGTGCGCGACCCTGCCGTCGACTGTGTGATGCGCCGCCGACAGCGCCTGACCCAGAACCTGCCCACCGAAGACCTGGGCACTGCCGATATCGCGGCTCTGACCGCGGAAAATGTTGTCTTCGATGCGTTCGAGCTGCAGAAGGGTGATCAGATCTTCAAGTACCGGATGCATCTGCCTCGCCGCCATCAACGACTATTCCGGTGCCGCTGACGAATACGGAGTCGTCCGTGGCAAGGAACAAAGCGACCTTTGCGACATCGACCGGCTCACCGAGGCGTCGGGCAGCGGACCGTTTGATGCAATAGTCACGAAGCGCCGTATCCTTATTAAATACGGCGCGACTGTCGGGCGTCATGATTGCACCCGGTTGAACGTAGTTGGCCGTGATTCCGAATTCGCCACAGGTCGCGGCGAGGAATTTCGTAAACTCTGCCAGCGCGCTTTGCGACGACGCATACGCACCGTTGCCCTCGCGCGTAAAAGAACTGCGAATGAATCCGATATTGATAATTCTTCCCGCGGGGCTCTTCTTGAGGAGCGGCAAGGCCGCTTCACAGAGCTTGGACATGACCGCCATCTTCTTGTCGAGCAGGTCCTTGAGCGCCTCATCATCGCCGTCACTGATCGGGCTATCCGACTGAACGGCGTAATTGTTGACGAGGATATCGAGTCTGCCCAGTTTCGACGATACGGCATCGACAATATTTACGGTGCTTTCCGGGCGCGTCAGGTCCGCCGCGAATCCCGTGATGCCGCGGACGGCGGAAAACAATGTCTCGATCCCGCTATCCGGGCTGTCAACCGACAGGACCTGTGCGCCGTGCTTTACAAAAGTTCTCGCAATCGCCTCACCGATGCCGTTGGCGGCACCCGTGACAATTGCCTTCAGCCCGAAAAGGCGCATCGCCTCATCCATGCTCATTCCTTTGCGTTCGTGTTCAGGCGGGCAGCTGATAATCGGCGAACTGCTGCCGAAGCTCAACCTTCTTGATCTTTCCCGTTGCCGTGTGCGGAAGTTGATCGACGAATACGACGTCGTCAGGCAGCCACCACTTCGCAATCTTGCCGTCGAACCAGGCAAGCATATCCTCCTTGCTGACGTCGGCGCCCTCGGCCTTGACCACCAGCAGGAGGGGCCGCTCGGTCCATTTCGGATGCGCGACGCCGATGACCGCGGCTTCGCCCACGGCCGGGTGCCCGATCGCCGTGTTTTCTATCTCGATCGAGCTTATCCATTCCCCGCCCGACTTGATGACGTCCTTGGTGCGATCCGTGATCGCCAGGTAACCCTCCGGATCGACGGTCGCCACGTCACCCGTGTCGAACCAGCCGTCTTCCGTGTGCGCGCCGCCCTTGCCCTCCAGCTTGAAGTAATCGTTGCAGATCCACGGCCCGCGGACACGCAATGCGCCGTATGCTTCGCCATCCCAGGGCAGTTCTTCGTTGTTGTCATCGACGATTTTTATTTCACAGCCGAAAATGCCGCGCCCGGCCTTTGTGCCAAGCTTGAAGCGTTCATCCTGCGACAACGATTCCATCCCGGCTTTCGGCGTATTTACCGTGCCCACCGGACTCATTTCCGTCATGCCCCAGCCCTGATGCACGGCAACGCCATGCTCATCGTGGAACTCCCGGATCATCGATTCCGGTACCGCCGCGCCACCGATGATCGTGCGCTCGAGATTGTCCAGGCGCTTGCCGGCCTTGGCCGTGTATTGCAAAAGGGCCAGCCAGACGGTCGGCACGCCCAAGGCCAAGGTAACGCGCTCCGATTCCAGCAGCGCGTAAAGCGCTTCTCCGTCGCCCATCTTCGGGCCCGGGAGCACGAGCTTGGCGCCGACCATCAGGGCGGCATAGGGGACTCCCCAGGCGTTGACGTGAAACAGCGGCACCACCGGCAACAGGCAGTCCCGGTTGGAGAGGCTCATGACGTCCGGTGCCACTGCGGCGTAGGCATGAAGAACGGTCGAGCGATGGCTGTAGAGTACGCCCTTCGGATCGCCGGTCGTTCCCGACGTGTAACAGAGCGCTACCGCCGTGCGCTCATCGAGTTCCGGCCACTCGTATTGGTCACTCTCGCCGGCAATCAGAGACTCGTAGGAAACGGCATTCTTCAAGCTCGTCTCCGGCATATTCGCGTCGTCGGTCATGACGACATAGCCTTCCACACAAGGCGTCTGCCCGGCGATTTTCTCGAGCAGCGGCACGAACATCGGGTCGACAAAGATCCACCTGTCCTCGGCGTGGTTGATGATGAAAATGATCTGTTCGGGGAAGAGCCTCGGATTGATCGTGTGACAGACGTTTCCGGCCCCGCCGACCGCGTAGTAAATCTCCAGATGCCGGTAATCGTTCCACGCCAGCGTCGCCACTCGATCCCCTTCCCCGAGCCCCAGATTTCCCAGTGCATTCGCCAGCTGCCGCGTTCGGCGGGTACAGTCGGCAATCGTGTATCGGTGCAGCGGATTGTCCGCCGTCACAGAGACGATCTCGCGATTCGGGTGGAAGCAATCGGCGTGCTGCAGAATTCTCGATACCAGCAGCTGGGTATCCATCATCAGGCCGTGCATTTTCGGGATTCCTTTGTCTTTCAAGAATCGAGAACCGCAATTTAACAGAACCAAGCCCTTTGCTCACGGGCTTCTCGAGCCGGATTAGACCCAGTCAAACGCGCGGCCAGTGCCATTATTCCATGTTATCCTTCCGCCCATTCGGGGATCCGGAATTCACACAGTTTCATCCTGGAAGGGGGAGTCATGAAAGCTTCACGAAATCCGGTCGGCCTGCTCGTGCCGGCAGTCGCACTTTCGATGGTCGTATCTGGCGCAATTGCGCAGGAAACCTATCTGGAAGAAATCATCGTCGTGGGAACCAAGGCGCAGGAGGGTGTGGATGTGCAGGAAGCGCCCTATGCCATAACCGCCCTTACGGACGGATACCTTGAGGCCGCTGGCATCAAGGACGTGTTCGACATGCAGCAGAACGTGCCGGGACTTATCGTTGGTCAGAGCCAGACATCGACAACGTCCAACTTTTCCATCCGCGGCATCGGCACCAGCTCGAACAACTTCGGTCTGGAATCGTCGGTCGGCTTGTACGTCGACGGTGTCTATCGCTCCCGGCAAAACTCGATGATCAACGAACTGGTTGATGTGGCATCCGTGGAGGTATTTCGTGGGCCGCAGGGGACTCTGTTCGGCAAGAATACGCCCCAGGGCGCAATTCAGATTCTCACCAGCAAGCCCTCTCAGGACCCCGAGGCATTCGTCGAGCTGACGGCGGGCGACTACGGCTTGGCCAAATTGAGCGCGGCGACCAATTTCTCGCTGTCGGATACGACGGCGATGCGCGCGACGCTGTTTTCCAGTCAGCGTGATGGTTATATCAGCGACACCGGCCTGGGTAGCGACATTCTGAACGACCGCGATCGATATGGAATTCGACTGCAGTTGTACTCGACGCCCAGCGACCGGGTCGATGTTCGTATCATTGCTGACTTCTCGGAAATCGACGAACACTGTTGCGGCACGATTTCCCGGGTCGATGGCCTGTTTGCCAGAGACGTCGTAGACCTTGCCGGTAATCCGAATACTTTCGGGCTGGTACCGGGCCCGGATGCGACGACTTATCTGCTGGGCGGCACCGTATTTACAACCATCGGACCGAACGATTCGCTGGCGAACGGCATGACCGGCGCACAGGGAGAAGCGCTGCTCGATGCGATCGCGGCGAGTTTCGGTCTCCCGGGCGGCACGCTTCTCGGTGGTTCCTCGTTTGAGGACTATCGTACCGCGTACAACTTCCTGCCGAGGTCACAGAGCGAAGATCAGGGCCTGTCGGTCGAGATCAACTACGACCTGGAGAACGGCATGACCCTGACGTCGGTGACGGGCTACCGGTCATTCGACACCGATGATCTGATCGACGCGGATTTCACGGATGTCGATACGCTGGAGCGAATCAATCTGGCCCAGCAGAGTTCCCTGACACAGGAGTTGCGCCTGGCGAAAAACTTCGACGATGGCGGCGGATTCGTCGCGGGCGTCTACTATTTCTCACAGGACCTGGACAACCAGAAGGAAACCAACGGCGGCCCGTTTCTCGGCCCGTTCGTCGATTTTCAGCGGCCGTTCGTACCGCTGGGGGCCTTTCTGGTCGATACGGCCGCCTTCGTGGATCTTGCTTTCGGTGACGCGACCATCCAGCCCTCGGCGACCGCCTTCCCCATCGACTCTTTCTCGGCCGATACGATGAGCCAGGAGCATGAGAGCTACGCTGTCTTCGGCCAGGTCGATTTCCAGCTCGGCGACAACTTCACCGTGACGCTGGGCGCACGTTACACGGAGGAAGACAAGACGATCATCGGTTCCTTCACCCAGGGCGCGCAGGGGCCGCCGCCCGACCTCGATGCGCTGGCGCTGGTCGGTTGTCAATTGGATGCCACACCGGGCGTGGGTCCCTTCCCCGCCGATCCGTTCCAGCCCCTGCTGGATGCCTGCGCCGGCCTGCGCTTGTTCGCGATGGCCAATCCCGGCGTATTGCCGCTGGATCCGAATCTTCCGTTCAATCCCTTCGATCCGGTCGCCGAATTCATACTGGCGCCGTTTGCCTTCGGTGGCTGGGGCACCTATCTGTTCGCCCCTCTCGCTCCCAGGCCGGACCTCAACGAGGCACTGAAGGACGATCAGGTTACCGGCACCGCGAAGCTGACCTGGCGCCCGACCGACACCACGATGTTCTATGCGTCGTTCGGAACGGGCTACAAATCGGGCGGTACGAATACGGATCGGATCGACAGCGCTTTCAACCCGGTTTTCCAGGCGGAGACCTCGGAGTCGATCGAGATCGGCGCCAAACTCGATTTTCCGGAGCAGAACCTGCGTCTGAATATCGCACTCTACGACACGCAGGTCGACGACCTGCAGGCGAACTCGTTTACGGGCACGGGGTTTAATCTGCAGAACGCCGGCAAGGCCGACACTTCGGGTGCGGAAGTGGAGTTACTCTGGCTACCGTCGGATACCTTCACGGTACAGGCTTTCTACGCCAAGAGTAACGCCGACTACGAGAGCTTCGAGAACGGCACCTGCTGGGATGCCTTCACGTTCCATACGGGGACGCCTGATCCGGGCCTGCAGCCGCCTCCGCCGGGGCTCGTTAGCCTGCTGGCCAGCGAGCGCTGCAGCCGCACCGGCGGCAGGATCGCCTACAATCCAGAAGACCGTTTCTACCTGGGGCTGACCAAGGACTTCCAGCTGTCAGGCACGAGTGAGGCGTTTGTCCGCGTCGAGTACTCGTATGCCTCGGACTTGTTGACCGACGGCGATCTCGATCCGTTTACCCTGCAGGACGCTCTGGATCTTTACAACGCGCGCCTCGGGCTGCGCTGGGGCTCCGACATGGATAACGAACTGGTGCTGTGGGGCCGCAATCTCGGTGATGAGCGCTACTACGCCGGATCGTTCGACCCGCCGGTTCAGGAGGGTCGGATGAACTCGTACCCGGCCGAGCCGAGGACGTACGGCCTGACCTATCACAAGGAATTCTGATCACGCGGAGGGCCAGGCGGTCCGTGATTCGTCACGGACCGCCGCGCTCCTAGACGGCCACGTAGATCAGGAATACGCCGAAGGCGAGCGCAAATACCGACCACGAACGCAGCGCCCTGTCCGGCATGCGCATCCACCAGTCGATGAACCTGTCCGTTCGTTCCTGCCCGACGAGCAACAGGACGATCGCGGCGAGGATGGCGATCGCGCCGATGATCTTCATGACGACGGGAAACCTGAGATTCTGGGCTTCGGCAAGGAGCACTGCGCCGAGCAGCACGCGAACGATCACGGCAAACAGGAATCTCGGCTGACCCTTCCAGCCGTTCATGAAGTTCTTGAACCGATCCGGGGTGACCAGAATAAGCAGCCCGGCCAGGCAGAGAAGCCCACCGAAAACGACGATGATCAGCTTCATCTCAATTGCCCCGGCCACCCGGCCCCAGGAAGTACCAGGCGATGACACCGACGACCGGAACTACCAGCACGACGGCGATCCAGATGGCTTTCCTGGCGTTGTCCGCTGAACTCTGCCCGATCTGCAAGATGGCGTAGATCACGATAATCAGATATAGAAAACCCAGTATCCCGGAGAACTCCATCACCGACTCCCTTGTGCTCGTTTGTTGTTTGCTGTCGGCGCCTGACTATACTTCTCAATCAATGTCCAGAAAAGATTTGGATCCGCGGCATGTTGGCGAAGTATGAAAACATTCTCGAGACGATCGGCAGCTGGGTATCCAACGCCGTTTCACATGGCAGCGGCAGGCGTTCGTCCTGACCAGCGAAATTTATCGGTCATTAAAGAAATACATGCCGAGAGTCTCAGCGACGCAGGCCGGCTTGTGCTCACCTTCGACTTCGATTTTGACCTCGCTCAAGAGGTGAAGCGCGCCGGCCCGTTTTCTTGCCTTCAGCACCGTGGCGCGGCCGCGAACCCGGCTGCCGACGGGAACCGGCGTATAGAAGCGCACTTTATTGCAACCGAAGTTGATTGCACGGGCGAGATTCTCGACCTGGATGAAGTCACCGGTCAGTGCGGGGATGAGCGCGAGGGTGAAATAACCATGGGCGATGGTCTTGCCATCCGGCAACTCATTTTTGGCCCTTTCGGTGTCGACGTGAATCCACTGGAAATCACCGGTCGCCTTTGCGAACCGGTCGATTTTCTGCTGGTCGATTTCGACCCAGTCGGACAGCCCCACTTCCTTGCCTTTCAGCGCTTTTGCATCTTCGATTGACTTGATCACGTGCAATTCGTCTTCCCTTCAAAAAGATCTACATTTCCACTTGACGTCACAGAGCCGTCGATGCGCTGCCGTTGCAGGACAACAGATACACAGATGCCCGGGTCAGGGCAAGTCCCGGCTGCCGGTTTTTTTGCGGAATCGATCAGCAATCTACCCGGAGGCCTTTGATTGCGCAGCCTCGATGCATCTGAAAATGCTGCGCTCGCTTGAAGCTGTCAGAGCCACGTCTATACTGCCCCCGCAATGCCTGAACATTCCATATTTGCGCTGGTGCTGGCGGCAGGTGAAAGCCGCCGCTTCGGGTCGACCAAGCAGCTTGCGAAATTCGGCGGCGACACGCTGGTCGGCCGCGCTGTCCGCCTCGCGCAGGGCGTCTGCGGCGAGCGCACCGTGCTCGTGGTCGGCAACGACTGGACAAGGGTGCTGGCGGCTTGCGCGCCACTTCGCGGATTCTTTTTATATAACGACAATCACACCTCGGGGATGGCCGGCTCGATTGCACTCGGTATCGGCCCGATTGCACACACTGCCGATGCGATATTGATTCTGATGGCGGATCAACCGCTGATCACGGCCGATCATCTGAGGTCTCTGAAGGGCGCATGGACGAATAACCCGGATGACATCGTGGTCAGCGAGTACGCAGGCATCCAGGGACCGCCGGTCATCTTTCCGGCCCAATGTTTCGGCAGTCTCGCGAAACTCGAGGGTGACCAGGGCGCGCGTTCGCTCCTCAGCGATTATCCAGTGACAGGTATTCCGTTCGATGACGCCGCGGCCGATGTGAACACGCCCGAGGACCTTGCGAAGCTGAATCAGGCCTGACGCCGCAGGCGGTCATGCGTGTCACCGGCGCAGCGTTCGCAATTCACCCATCCCGATGCGCCGTCGGCATAGTGTTCCTTTTTCCAGATCGGCAGGCGCAGCTTGACCTGGTCGATGATGTAACGACAGGCATTGAACGCCTCATCCCGGTGCGCCGACGAAACGCCGACCCAGACGGCGCAGTCGCCGATCTCGAGCATGCCGGTGCGGTGCACGCAATGGGCATGGAGAATCGGGAACCGGTCTTTGGCCTGGGCGATGACCCTCTCGCCCTCTTTAATGGCCAGCGGCTCGCAGGCCTCGTATTCGAGCCTCGACACGTCATGACCCTCATTCTCGTTCCTGACCCAGCCTTCGAAACCGGCATAGGCGCCGGCCGCCGGATCGAACAACTCGCGCCTCAGAGCGTCCGGGTCGATTCTGCGGTCGGTGATCCTGATCACGTCAGCCCCCGGCGACGGGCGGAAACAACAAAACCGTATCTCCGTCCCTAACTTGCGAGTCCCAGTCCGCCATTTCGTCGTTGATCGCCACTTTGCAGTGCCCGAGCGGTTCCGCCGATCCGTGCCTGTCCTTGAGCTGCTCGAACACGTCGCCTGCGGTGTCCGCATTCAGTGCGACGGTCTCTTCGTCCGTCCCTGCATGCTCGCGAAATATCGCGAAGTAGCGCACCGTGATGGACTTGCTCATGAGGCGGCCTTCATTCCGGCCCGGGTCAGGTCTTCCGGCGTATTGATGTTGTCGAGCGCTCGCGGGTTCGGTTGATCGAGCAGCCGTGTATCCGAACCGATCAGTATCTTTCTCGGACAGATGACGCCCTCATCGACGAACCCTTTGACGATGGAAGCGGCACCGGCGGCGTACAGCGCGCAAAGCGGTTCCGGCAGGCCGTCGTGGCTGCTCCGGTATGCCGTAAACGGATGCTCCGGGGACCTGCCGGCGATGAGCTCGCGAATCGTGCGTTCGTCGATCTTGGGCAGGTCGCAGGCGAGGACCAGCCAGGAAGCGCCCGGATGTTCCTCCATCGCGGACAGGATTCCTGCGACAGGGCCGAGATCCTCGTAGTGGTCGACGATCCGGCTGAAGGCGCTTCGTTCGGGCTCGTCCTGCTGGTCGCGACGGGTCGAGACAAAGACGCGATCGACGACCGATTCGAGCAACCCCACGGCGCGGGCGAGCTGCGTCTCGCCTTTTACACGCAGCAGGGCCTTGTCGTGGCCCATGCGCTTGCTGTGGCCACCCGTGAGTACCAGGCCGTAGATGGGCTCATTCGCCGACAAGATGAAAGTCCTCTTTACCGCCGGTCTTTGACACCAGTCGTGTTTGTCCGATGACGATGTCGTGTGACACCGCCTTGCACATGTCATAGACCGTCAACGCGGCGACCGACGCACCGGTCAGCGCCTCCATCTCGACACCCGTCTTGTGGTGAACCTTGCAGTGACAATCGATAACGGCACGGTGCATGTCGTCCATCGTTATCGTGATCCTGCAGTCCTCGAGGCCCAGCGGGTGACAGAACGGGATCAACTCGTGTGTTTTCTTGGAGGCCATGACGCCTGCAATAATCGCCGTCGCGAAGGCCGGCCCTTTGGCCGTCTGGATGTCACCGTCTGCAAATCTCCCCGCAAGCTCCGGGGGGAACTCGACAATCGTCCTGGCGTGCGCCTGCCGGTCGCTCGCGTCTTTCTTGCTGACATCGACCATCGTCGGCAGGTTGTCCTCGTCGATGTGACTGAGTCTGGCCATCGTCACTAACCGCCCATTCGATACATTTCGACCTTGTTGACGAGCGGCCGCTCGCCGGCGTCGGGTTGGCGCAATTCACTGTACCGGTCGGCCCGGTTCGTCCAGGTCTTCGACATTATCGCGGCCAGATCTGCATCGCTGGCGCCGGCCCGAAGCGGCCCGCGCAGACTCGTTCCGGTGGTCGCGAACAGACAGGTATACAGCACGCCGTCGGCCGACAGCCGTGCGCGATTGCAGGCGCCGCAGAAGGGCTCTGTGATCGAGGATATGAAGCCGACCTCTCCCTGACCGTCCAGGTAGCGGTAACGGCTCGCAACCTCACCGGGATAACTGGGGTCGACCGCGCGCAATGGCCAGCGTTCGTGTATCTGCAGGTAGATCTCTCTGGATGGAACGACCTGGTCGATGCGCCAGCCGTTTCGATTGCCGACGTCCATGAATTCGATCAGCCGCACGACGTGACCGCTGCCACGGAAGTGTTCGAGCACGTCCAGTACCTGGTGGTCATTGACTCCGCGCTGAACGACCATGTTGATCTTGATCGGTGTCAGGCCTGCGTCTTCGGCCGCCTCGATGCCCTGCAACACTGTCCCGACATCGCCGCGGTCTCCGCTCATGCGCCGGAACGTCCCCTCGTGGAGGCTGTCGAGACTGATGGTCACACGCCGCAGCCCGGCGTCCTTGAGCCTCTGTGCGATCGGCGCGAGCAGCATGCCGTTGGTCGACATGGCAACATCGTCGACACCGGATAGCCGGGCCAGCCTGGCTATCAGCTCCGGGATTTTCTTGTCGAGTAGGGGTTCGCCGCCGGTGAGTCTCAGTTTGGTGACCCCGAGTTGCACCGCCACCGAAGCGACTCGCAGGATTTCGTCGTGGCTCAGACGCGCCCGTCTGCTCAGAAACCGGTAGTCGGCGTGGTACTGTGATTCCGGCATGCAGTACGGGCAGCGGAAGTTGCAGCGATCCAGCACCGATATCCTGAGATCGCGCATCGGCCGCCCCATCGTGTCCCTCGGACCCGTGCTTCTGGTGCTCTTTCCGGTCATCCGGCCATTCTACCTAGAACCTATCTCAAAATACCGCGTGGCGGCTCACGGGGTATTCTGAGATAGGTTCTAAAAGGCCTGCCATAACAGCCTGAATGAGACGATCAGGATGACGAGTCCGGTGAGCCGCCGGATCGGCGCCGCAGGCAGCCGTGTCGAACCCAGCCGGCTTCCCAGCTGGCCGCCGATCAGGACGGCCAGCGGCAGCGACAGATACGACGGGTCGAGTAACACGCCTGCCTGGTTGCCGAGCTTGGTCAGCTGTCCGGCGAGCCCCGACATCGAATTGACGAGTATGAAAACGGAACAGGTCGCCGCCACCGTCCTGGCCTCCGCGAGACGCATGAGATGCAGCGCAGGGGCGAGGTATATGCCGCCGCCGATGCCGGTGATGCCCGCAAGGGCGCCAAGACCCGCCCCGAGTACCAGGCGCGCCGGCAGGCCGAGCCTGCTGCCGGCGCCGGTACCGGAGCCCCAACGGCGGTCGAGCATCAGCAGAACGCCCGCCGCCAGGAGTGCCGTTCCGATCGTGGCCAGGAAGACGGATTCCCCCAGTCGAACATAGCCCCCCAAAAACGCCGCGGGTATGGAGGTCGCGATGAGCGGCAGCGCAAAACCGAATTTCAGGTGGCCTGCCCTCGCGAAGTGGTACACACCGCCGGAGACAACAATGATGTTGCACAGTAATGACAAGGGCGGCACGAGATCGTAGGCCATTCCGCTCTCGATCAGGACGGCCGTGTAGCTGGAGCCTCCTCCAAAGCCTACCGAAGCATAGAGGAATGCCACAGCAACGAATATCAGCGCCGGATAAAACATCGCGTACTCGAGCAAAATTGGTTTTCAAGTCAACGACTTATCTGGCCAGCCAGGGCTTTCTTGTGCGCCGCAACATACGCCGCTATACTGCTCGCGCCACTGGCAAGACCGAAAGCCGGACCGCGCCAATGGTAACCTGAATCCAGGCAATTCGTTTGCAGGCGCTCGGGTCTGTGATGCTTTGTAGTGCGTGCCGCACGAGGGATGCCGTCATGAACGTACATCTGTCCGGGGAAGAACAGGCCTTTCAGGAAGAGGTCAGGGCGTTTCTCAGGGAAAAATATCCGGATGACATCCGCAGGAAACGCGAACGCGGCATCGCCCTCAGCAGGGAAGACATGATTCGCTGGCAGAAGATCCTGTATGAACAGGGCTGGGCTGCGGTGAACTGGCCGGTCGAGTATGGCGGAACCGGCTGGACCGTGATTCAGAAATATATCTTCGAGCGGGAAACAGGCCGGATTGACGCGCCGCCGTTCGTTCCCTTCGGCGTCAAGATGGTCGGACCGATCATCTACACCTTCGGCAGCGAGGAACAGAAAGCGCAGTTCCTGCCCGACATTCTCGCGAGCGACGTGTGGTGGTGCCAGGGCTATTCCGAGCCCGGCTCCGGCTCCGACCTCGCATCACTGAAGACCAAAGCCGAAAGGACGGCCGATCATTACGTCGTCAATGGCACCAAGACCTGGACCACGCTGGCGCAGCATGCCGACTGGATTTTTTGCCTGGTCCGCACCAGCAGCGATGTCGCGCGGCGACAGGAAGGCATCAGTTTCCTGCTCATCGACATGAAGACCCGCGGCGTATCGGTGAAGCCGATCATTACGATCGACGGCTCGCACGAGGTCAACGAGGTGCACTTCGAGAACGTCGAAGTCCCTGTCGAGAATCTTGTCGGTGAAGAAGGTAAGGGCTGGACTTACGGCAAGGTTTTGCTGCAACACGAGCGCACCAATATGGCCACGGTGCCGCGCTCCGAGTACCGGCTGAACCGCTTGAGGGACAAGGCCGGACAATCGGTTCACGGTGGTGCACCGCTCATGGACGATCCGGATTTCGCCGAAAAGGTGGCGGCGGCGGAGATCGAGCTCAAGGCGCTCGAATACACGGAGCTCAGAACCCTGGCGGCAGTCGCGGTCGGCAAGGCGCCGGGGCCGGAATCCTCGATACTCAAAATCAAGGGAACGGAGATCCAGCAGACCCTCGACGAATTGTTTCTCGAGGCCGCGGGCTACTACGCCCTGCCCTACGTCCCCGATCAGTATGATCTCGATTTCCCGGAAGCCGATCGGATCGGCTTCGGCACGGAAACCAAGTCGTCGCTTACCTACTTCAACAATCGAAAGGCGACCATCTATGGCGGCTCGAATGAAATACAAAAAAACATCATTGCCAAGCACGTGCTCGGCCTCTGAGCGAATCGGATAGATATGGATTTTTCTGTCTCCGATGAACAATTGATGCTCGCCGACAGCGTCGCCCGTTTCATCGACAACGACTACGACTTCGAAACGCGACAAGAGATTGCCGGCAGCGACTTGGGATTCAGCCCCGAGAACTGGCGTACCTACGCCGAACTGGGATGGACCGCGGTGCCCTTCGAGGAATCCGACGGCGGTCTCGGCGGCGGCCCGATCGAGCTGATGCTGATCATGGAACAGTTCGGTCGTGGGCTGGTCGTCGAACCCTACCTCGCGACGATCGTGATGGCGGGCGGCGTGCTCAAGAGAGACGCGTCAGCTGAGCAGAAAGCCGGGTGGTTGTCGAACGTCATCGGGGGAAAGCATCAGGCGGCGCTGGCATTCTCGGAACCGCAGGGCCGCTTCGATATTTCGGATATCGCGACGCAAGCGAAGGCGAACGGCGACAAGTACTTGCTGAGCGGACGAAAAAACGTCGTCCTGAATGGGGGTAACGCCGACCTTCTAATCATTCCGGCTCGCACCAGCGGGTCGCAAAAGGACCAGAGAGGAATTACGCTGTTCGCGGTTGCCGCCGACAGCCCGGGCATCAGTCGAAAGTGTTATACGACCGTCGACGCCCATCAGGCGGCGGATATTTCACTCGAGAATGTCGAGGCCGGCGCCGGCAGCATCCTCGGCGAGGTCGGCGGGGGGTTCGCGACACTTCAATCCGTTATCGACGACGCTACCCTGGCCGTCTGTGCCGAAGCGATCGGCATCATTCGCGCCATGCACGACAAGACAGTCGAATACTCCAGGAACCGCGTGCAGTTCGGTGTTCCCATCGGCACCTTTCAGGCGCTGCAGCACAGAATGGTGGACACCCTTGTGGCGTGTGAGCAGACGTATTCACTGCTTTTGTGGACCGCCATGGTCAATGCCGCCGGCGACCCGGAGGCCAGGCAGGCAATCAGTGCGCTGAAGTATCAGGTGGGTACCTCCGGCCAGCGCGTGGGCCAGGAGGCCGTGCAGATTCACGGCGGAATGGGTGTAAGCTGGGAGCTCGACATCGGGCACTACTTCAAGCGGCTCACGGCCATCGGGCTGCTGTTCGGCAACGCCGACTTTCACCTCAAAAGGTACGTCGAACTGTCCTGATGTTTCCTCAGGCAATCGTCCAATTCTTCGGCGCCAACCAGGAGGCGCTGTGGCTCACCACCCTGCTGCTGGACCTCGGCTGCACCATAGCGCTGTATCGCCTGTTCGGCAAAGCCGGCCTGCAGGTCGCAATCGCAACCGCGATTATTCTCGCCAACCTGCAGGGCCCCAAACTCACGGTCATTTTCGGTTTGCAGACCAGCCTGGGCGTCATCTTCTATTCGAGCATCTTCTTCGCGACCGACCTGCTGAGCGAGAACTACGGCAAAGCTACGGCCAGGCAGGCAGTGAGAATGGGGTTCGCCGTCAGCCTTATCGTGCTCCTGATGATGAGCCTCGCGCTGATGTATCTGCCGTCCGACAGGCCCGAGACCGCCGAATTCTCGAGCAATATTCACAACGCTTTCGCAACCATCATCGACTTCACACCCCGATTCGTTTTCGGCTCGTTGCTCGCCTACATCATCAGCCAGAGCTTCGACGTGTGGGCGTTTCATCGGATCAGGAGCGCAACCGGCGAGAAATACTTGTGGCTGCGCAATAACCTGTCGACGATGAGCTCGCAGGTCGTGGACACGACGATCTATTCTCTGGTGGTCTGGTGGGGCACGGTCGATCTCGTCACTGCCCTGCAACTGGGCGCGGCAAAGTATGTGTTCAAACTGGCCATCGCTGCGATCGATACGGCATTTATCTATTGGGCGAAAGCGATGAAACGGCCCGACACGGTTGCGGTATGATCCGAGATCATGAGCGACTGGCAGCCCTCCGGCGTCATCACGATAACGACCGACTTCGGACACAAGGGGCCGTTCGCCGCAGTGATGAAGGGCGTCATCCTCAAACGATTTCCCGCTGCGTCCGTCATCGATCTTGCGCATGATATCCCCGCCCACTGGCCGCCCGAGGCCGGGTTCTGGATCGCACGCTCCTATCAGTTTTTTCCCGATGGCAGTGTACACGTGGCCATCGTCGATCCCGGCGTCGGTACCGAGCGGGAAATCATCATTGCAGAATACGACGGCCACGTCTTCATGGCGCCGGACAATGGTCTGCTGGCGCCCGTTCTGGACAAATCGGCGGGCATTTATCAGCTCGTCCCCGACAAACTCGAGCCACTCGGACTGTCGGCGCCCAGCGCGACCTTTCATGGACGTGACATTTTCGCGCCGGTGGCCGCGGAGATAGCTGCCGGCCGACTGGAGCCCGCCGAGATTGGCAAAAAGACGAGTCAGTGGACGCCAGGCTGGATCGACGAGCCCGAAGCGAGTGTTAATCGGGTCACCGGCGTCATCGTGACCGTCGACGCATTCGGCAACCTGATCAGCAACATCGATGCCGGTCTGATTGAATCGTTCAAGAAGCCCGTCGCACACATGGCAGGACACGATTTCGAACTTAAAACCACTTATGGGCGAGCCGAGCCGGGTACTTACCTGGCGCTGATCAACTCATTCGGCGTGTTGGAAATCGCGCGTGCCGAAGGCAATGCGGCAGAAGGCCTGGGCTCCGAACGTGGTGCACCGATCACGGTCATCGACGGAGCGATGGCTTAGCTTGCACAGGTCGGTTTTTCGATCTGAAAACCACCGGCGATTCAACCAACACTCAATGACAGCTTTGACCTCAAGCGGTCGGTCATTCCGTTCACCAGACGCTGCTATCACAGGCAGAGAACGGCCAGAACCAGCCGTTGTGCCAATCATCTACGCAGCATCGAACCTCGCCCGATTCTCCGCCATCCACCTTTCCCTCTCTTCTTCACCTTGCTTTGGATCATTCATGACCTCGGCATGGCTTTCCATATAGTGAGGCATAAGTGCCTTCATCCATTCTTCAAATGTTTTACCCTGTGCTTCGTGATCGCACAAGTCGCATTTCAGAGTCTTCATAGCACCCCCCAGTCGTCATTCAAGTAGCCATAGCACGTTCCGCTTAGTTATTGCGGAAATGTCCAGATTGGATCATTGGGAAACATTTTACGACAATTCCTACGACCGGCTGCTATTGAGCGTATTCTGTTGAAAAACTCTGTTTTGAAAATGGCCAGAGATTCGTTTGCGATCTGA
>JBHHWI010000040.1:0-23823 GCA_046756445.1 Woeseia sp.
GCTTTCAGGTTGAACGTCGCACCGATGTTCTGCTTGTCGTTGTCCATCGCGATAATCAGCGAGCCGGACGGTATCAACTCCATGTTCGGGGTCGGCGGGGGCAACTCGGCCCACGCCACCGTTGGGATAAACAGCAGCAGCCGCAACCAGGCGCCGAACAGTCGGAACCGGTCACGCCTCGGGGCTGATATCCTGGAAATGCTGCTCATGCTCGATTACCGGCGTCGCGGTTCACGTCATCCGTGCATACAGCACGCTATACCCTGCAAATGCCTCAGGGTCGGTGCTGGAGTGCACATTTTTGACATATTGCCGGACGGCGAATCGGGGACGATGCCCGACAGATTGGTTCGCGCTCAGGCCGAAAATGACTGGCTGAAGCCTGAGGATAAGGTTTCCGCCAGGCTGCCGTGGGTGTTACATGCGGATATCAACTGTTGCCGACAAGGTTGCGAAGATGATCGCGAAGTGCCTGGCCGGTCTCGCTGTGTGCGAGCCCGTAGGCCACTGTCGCTTTCAGATAGCCGAGCTTGTTGCCGCAGTCGTAACGCTCTCCGGAGAATTGATAGGCGTAAACCGGAGATTCTTCGAGCAGGTCGGCAATCGCATCGGTGAGCTGGATCTCGCCTCCTGCGCCCCTGCCGGTCATTTCGAGCTTGTCGAAGATATGAGGGCTCAGGAGATATCGGCCGACGACGGCGAGATCGGAGGGTGCGTCTTCCGGGGCCGGTTTTTCGACGATGCGGGTTATGCGTCGAGATTTACCGTCGATCGCGACGATGCCGTAACTCGATGTGTCTTCGGGCGGCACGGTCTCGACCGCGATGATACTGCCGCCGTGCCTGCCGTACTCGTCGATCATCTGACACAGGCAGGGCGGCTCGCCGTCGATCAGGTCGTCGCAGAGGTGCACTAAGAAAGGCTCATTGCCGACAGCCTCTTTGGCGCACAGAACGGCATGCCCCAGCCCCAGGGGTTTCCCCTGAAGAACATAGGTAAACGAAACACCGTCCGGCACGATCTCCCTGATCGACTCGAGCAGATCCTGTTTGCCGGACCCGGTGAGCGCGTCTTCCAGTTCCGTATCGGCGCTGAAGTGATCCTCGATCGCCTTCTTGGTGCTGCCGGTGACGAAGACCATACGCGTCGCGCCGGCCGCAACAGCTTCCTCGACCGCGTGCTGAATGAGCGGCTTGTCCACGATCGGCAGCATTTCCTTCGGGGTCGCCTTGGTCGCCGGCAGGAATCGGGTCCCCCGCCCGGCGACCGGGAATACGGCGGTATGGATGGTCTGCGACAAGGGCCGGCTCCCGGTTCTTATGTTGCCGCATCATAGCCAATGTCCGCTTGCCGCGGGAAGCACTGTGTCGCACTCTCGCCGGTGTGCTGAGCCGCCGCCTGGCGGCGCAGCCCGACTCCGCAGCACGCATTGATTGCTTTTACTTCTTCTTTGATTTGTCCGTCGAGGTCAGCAGAATATTCTCCCGATTGATTTCAACCGTGCGCTCGCCAATGCCCTTGACCAGCGTCAGTTGGTCGACCGACTTGAACGGCCCGTGGGCCCGGCGGTAGTCGACGATAGCCATCGCCTTGGATAGCCCGACGCCCTGAAGCTCTTCGGAAATGGTCTTGGCATCGGCGGTGTTGACGTTGACCGGTCCGGCAAATGCGAGCACCGGCCAGGTCAGCGTGCAGAGGCTTATGAGGAATAGACGTTTGAATGATTGCATGATTGGCTCCTTTTATTGAGATTGCTTGCGAGCACAGCACGGGAGCTTAGCCAGCATATGAAACGCCGGCCCGGTTCAAATTTCGGGAATACGAGAGGAAATGCGATCTAGAACCTATCTCAAGATACCGTGTGGCGGCTCACGGGGTATTTTGAGATAGGTTCTAGTTTGAGCTGCGCTGCAGCAGGGAGTCGAACCGGACGCGGGCATACGGCCGCTGCGTCTCCCAGTCCTTGCAGCTCGGGCACTGCCACAGGAGCTTTCGGCTCGAGAAACCGCACTCTTTGCATTGATACCGCGGCGTCGTCGCCGCGAGCTTGCTCAGCGCCGCGCGAATCTTGTTCAGCGCCGTGGCCCTGTCTTCGCCACCGTTATGCAGGTGGTTCAGATCGATGAACTCCGCCAGGGTTTTCTCGTTGAGCATGTAGTCCTCCACGCAGTCGTCGATGACGCCGATGCCCCCGATGTCGTTCACGATGGCCGTGTAGGCGACGTCCGTCTTGGTCTCCGGGCTCTTCCTGAGCATCGATTTGAGGGAACGCTCTAAATCGCGCATGGATCCTTCGCGCTCATGTATCTTGACGAGCTCCGGCAGGGCCTCGGTGATCAGATAGGTGTGTTCGTCCAGAATGCGGTGAAAAAGCCGTAGAGCGGTCTTGGTGTCGTCGGTATCGCGCGCGATCTCCGCCCGGGTCAGCGCGCCTCGGAGCGTCCTCGGCCGGCCCGTCTGAGACTTCTTGACGAACTGCCGGGCTGCGGAGTAGTCGTTATCGGACGCCGCCTGCTCCGCCAGCTCGCAATAATAATGGGCGATCTCCAGTTCCAGGGATTTGCCGCTCAGGGTCTCGAGCTGCTGGGCGGCGTCGATCGCTTTTTGCCACTCGTGTTCCTGTTCGTATATCCGGCACAATTGCTCGAGCGCTTCCACCTGGTAACGGGAACCGCTCGCGAGGCGACCGAAGATGTTCTCGGCACGGTCGAGTAGCCCGGCCTTGAGATAGTCTTTCGCCAGGGAGAACAACGCCTGATCACGCTGCTCGGCCGCTATGTCGGGCCGGGCGATGATGTTTTGATGAATCCGTATCGCCCGGTCGACTTCGCCTCTTCTGCGAAACAGGTTACCGAGCGCGAAGTGGGTCTCGATCGTCTTGTTGTCAACGCGGACCATCTTCAGAAAATGCTCGAGCGCCTGATCGGTCTGTTCGTTCAAAAGGAAGTTGAGGCCCTTTAGGTAATCGACATTCAACGGCGGCGGCGGGTTGTCTTCCTCGTCGCGTTCACCGAAACGACCAAGCGCCCAGCCTGCTGCCGCAAGCAACAAGAACAGACCGGCGAGGAGAAAGGTCGATTCAGTCGGCATCGGCGATTGGCAGGTTTCTGAGGCTGTGGACTTCGGACTCTGACAGACGCAGCGCTTTACGTAACTGTCGCCGCTCGTTGACGAGTCTCGCGGCAAAAATAGCAGTGCACATCAGCCCAAACAGCCACCCCAGTATGAATGTCACCGTGAATGCCAGCGGAATGGACGACCCGACCACGCCGAACGCCAGGTCGATCTCGATCGGTCCGGGGTTCAGTCTCGTAAAGACGAACATGACGACCAGTATGACCAGAAACAAAACCAGAACGGCTATTCGCTTGACCATGCGCCCACTCCACGATTGCCAGCGCTCGACGCCCGCCGGCATCGAAATGACCCGAATATGGTAACCGGATGGAGGAAAAAGGCCACCCGAAGCGGGCTGCCCCGAATCAGGCTAGTGTCCTGTCCCGCAAATGGATTGACTAAGTCGGCCACGAATTTTCGTGGCTGGCAAGACGTGGCGACGAGTAATAGCACCGCTATTGCGAGGAGCCACAACGACGCCAGCCGCGACAAGACGTGCCGAGTTCGATAAGTTATTTGCGGGACAGGACACTAAGTCTTTATGGGAAAATCGCGACTGGCATTCACGCGCTCGCGCAGGTCCTTGCCCGGCTTGAAGTGCGGAACGTATTTACCGGACAGCGCCACGGCTTCACCCGTCTTGGGATTGCGCCCTATCCGGGGCGGCCGGTAATGCAGCGAAAAACTCCCGAAGCCCCGAATCTCGATTCGCTGGCCCTGCGCCAGGGAATCGCTCATTAGATCCAGGAGGTGCTTGACCGCAAGTTCCACGTCTTTTGCCGGCAGGTGCTTTTGTTTTCTTGCAATCATCTCGATGAGCTCTGATTTTGTCATAATACGCATCGCTTATTGTTTCAGATGTTATTCCGCGTAAGCTGCCGATTATAAAAGAAATATAGCCCGGACTGGGAGGTCCGGACCAGTTTTTTTTACGATTTTCTGCCGCCGGACATCTTTTCTTTCAGAAGTTCTCCAAGCGTCGTACCAGAGGGGCCGGCTTCGACCTCCGATTTGTAGCTGCTGATGGCCTCTTGTTCCTCATGCACTTCCTTGGCCTTGATCGACAAGGCCACGCTGCGGTTTTTCCGGTCGACATTCGTGAATTTAGCCTCGATTTCGTCGCCGACCTTGATCATGGTGCGTGCATCCTCGACCCTCCCGCGAGCCAGTTCCGAGGCGCGCAGGGTTCCGGTGACGCCGTCGCCGAGCCTGACCACGGCACCGCGTGCATCCACCTCGGTGACAACCCCCTGGACGACGCTGTTTTTCGGATGCTCGGCAAGCCACGCCGAGAAAGGATCTTTGTCGAGCTGCTTGATGCCGAGCGAGATTCTCTCGCGTTCGCAATCGATCGCGAGCACTGCCGCTTCGATCTCCTGACCCTTTTTGTAGTTGCGCACTGCTTCCTCGCCGGGCGCATCCCAGGAGATGTCAGACAGATGCACGAGGCCGTCGATGCCGCCCTCGAGGCCGATAAAGATACCGAAATCCGTTATCGACTTGATCTGGCCGGACACCTTGTCGCCTCGATTGACATTTGCGGAAAACTCGGCCCATGGATTCGTTTGACACTGTTTGATACCCAGTGAGATTCGCCGGCGCTCCTCGTCGATTTCGATCACCATCACCTCGACTTCTTCGCCGACCTGCACGACACGCGACGGATTGACGTTCTTGTTCGTCCAATCCATTTCGGAAACGTGTACGAGGCCTTCGACACCTTCTTCGATCTCGACGAAGCAACCATAGTCGGCGACGTTCGTGACCTTCCCGAACAATCGCGTGTTCGGCGGATATCGGCGCCCCAGATCGTGCCACGGGTCATCGCCGAGCTGCTTGATACCGAGTGACACACGCTGGCGTTCGCGATCAAACTTCAGAATCTTGACATCGACTTCGTCACCGACATTCACGACCTCTGACGGATGCTTGACGCGTTTCCATGCCATGTCCGTGATGTGCAACAGGCCGTCGATTCCGCCCAGATCCACGAACGCACCGTAATCGGTTAGATTCTTGACGATACCCTTGGCGGTATTGCCTTCCTGCAGGCTTTCGAGCAGTGCCTCGCGTTCGGCGCTGTACTCCTGTTCCACGACGGCACGCCGTGACACCACGACATTGTTGCGGTGCTGGTCCAGCTTGATGACCTTGAACTCGAGACTCTTGCCTTCGAGGTAGGCCGGATCGCGGACCGGCCGCACGTCGACCAGCGAGCCCGGCAGGAATGCGCGCACACTGTCGATTTCGACGGTGAACCCGCCTTTTACGCGGCCATTGATCACACCCTGAACGACTTCACTATTCTCAAACGCTTTCTCAAGCTCTGTCCAGGTTCGTGCGCGGATCGCTTTTTCACGTGAGAGGCGGGTCTCGCCGAAACCGTCTTCCACGGCATCGAGCGCAACCTCGATCTCGTCACCTATCGAGACGTCGGTGTTCCCCTTCTCGTCTTGAAATTGTTCTATTGGAATAACGGCCTCGGACTTGAGGCCGGCAGTGACCATAACGACATCGTCGTTAACTGCAATAACGGTACCCGTGATAATGGTACCTGGCTTTATTTGTTGACTGGCAAAACTCTGTTCAAATAATTCAGCAAAACTTTCAGACATTCGATTTAAACCAGAGAATCCTTGATATGGATTCTCAACCCAAACGTGCTACCGCATCCTTCGGCACACGGTCACCAATATAAAGAATCGGACTGCCGTGTCCGATTCCCGTGAAACTCATGTCCCCTTTTCGAGTGCTGCCACCCAGTCCAATATGATCTGGGCGACCTCTTCGATCGTCAGCTCGCTGGAGTCAAGGATTCTGGCGTCCCCCGCAGGCTTGAGCGGGGCTACCGATCGCTCGGAATCCCGCTTATCGCGATCCTCGATGTCTCGCGAAAGGGCCGGAAGGCTAACATCAATACCTTTGTCCTTCAACTGCTTATGGCGTCTTTTCGCCCGTTCCCCGGCGCTTGCCGTGAGATAGACCTTGAGCCCCGCATCGGGGAAAACCGTGATTCCCATATCCCTGCCGTCGGCGACCAGCCCCGGCGCCTTCCTGAAAGCTCTCTGGACGTCCAGCAACGCAGTCCTGACGCCGGTCAGCGACGCTACCGCGGACGCCACCCGGCCGCATTCCTCGGTGCGGAGTTCGCGGGTCACGTCCTGCCCATCCAGGAAGATACGTTCATCGCCTTTGATGTCGGATTCGAACCTGATCGACAAGTCACCGGCCAGGGCGGCCAGGTCCCCTTCCGCATCCTCGGGCACGCCACGCTGGACGGCCGCCAGGGCGACCAGCCGGTACAGAGCACCACTGTCCAGCAGGTTCCAGCCGAGCGAGGACGCAACCCGCCGGGCGATCGTGCCCTTGCCGGAACCGACCGGGCCGTCGATTGCGACCACCGGCACCTCCGGGTCTCCGTGCTTGCAAGTCATGCCGTGTTCGAGCCTTCCGTACTCAGCTCCGCCCCGAGCGCACCCAGGATGGCGGGAAAACCCGGAAACGAGGTGTCGACCGCATCGACATTGCGTACCCGGACGGTCGATTGCGCGACCGTGCCCGCGACCGCGAACGACATCGCCACGCGATGGTCTCCGCGACTGTCGACAGTGCCACCGGACAGTTCTGCGCCATGGATCTCGGCTCCATCTTCGAATTCATCCAGTTTGATCCCCAACTTGCGCAGTCCTTCCGCCATCGTGCCGATGCGATCGCTCTCTTTGACGCGCAATTCTCCGATCCCGGAGAATCGGGTGGATCCCCTGGCCAGCGCGGCCGCGACAAACAGTACGGGGAATTCGTCAATCGCCCGGGAGACAAGTGACGGCTCGACCGCTATGCCCCGCAGCTCGGAGGAGCGAACGCGGATATCGGCGAGTGGTTCCTCGCCGGCAAGCTGCGGGTTCTCGATACCGATGTTACCGCCCATTTCCCTCAATATTTTGATGACGCCGGTGCGCGTCGGATTGACGCCGACATTCTGAATCAGGACTTCCGCGTCCTTTGCGACCAGTGCGCCGACAATCAGGAACGCCGCGGATGAAAGATCGGCTGGCACCTTCACATTCGTGCCCTCGAGACGGTCCGCTCCCTGGATCCTTATTCTGCCGCCGTCGCTTTGAATCCTGGCGCCCATCGACTGCAACAGGCGCTCGGTATGGTCCCGCGTAACGGCGGGCTCCGTCACAACCGTCTCTCCCCGCGCATAAAGAGCTGCGAAGAGCACCGCCGACTTGACCTGGGCACTCGCGACGGGCAGCGAGTAGTGAATGCCGGCCAGGGACCGGTTGCCGTGAATGACCAGAGGCGGTCTCCCGTTCTCACTATCGATACTCCCACCCATCGAAGTCAGAGGGTCGATGATCCTCTGCATCGGCCTTGCCGCAAGCGATGCATCGCCGGTCAGCGTACTGTCGAAGCCCTGCCCGCAAAGCAGGCCCGCAATCAGCCGCATGGCCGTGCCGGAGTTACCGAGGTCCAGCGGACCACGCGCCTGTGTCAGACCGTGCATGCCGACGCCGTCGACGTGCACCGTCGCCGGGTCGTCCCGATCGATCGGGACACCGAGGCTCTCCAGGGCAGCGAGCGTCGCGAGGCAGTCCTCGGCCGCCAGGAACCCGTCGATGTCCGTTCGCCCGTCGGCGATCGCCCCGAGCATCAGCGCACGGTGAGAGATCGACTTGTCGCCGGGTACGGTGACCGTACCGCCCGAGAAAGGAGCGGGCTGGATAACGTAGTCCATGGACGAACCCGCCGCGAGTCAGCTTACCGGTGTCGGGTAGGCGCCGACGATGCGGAACAGCGTGCTGCGTTTCTCGAGTTCCTCGAGGGCCTCGGTCAACGGCGAATCTTCTGCATGACCTTCGAGGTCGATGAAGAATACGTATTCCCAGTTCTTGCGGCGGGACGGGCGGGACTCGATAAATGTCATGCTCACGCCGTGGCTCGCCAGAGGCTGCAGCAGATCGTGAAGCACCCCGGCTCCCTCGGTGTGGCTTGCGGACACCAGAATCGTGGTCTTGTCCTGCCCGCTGGGCGGCAGCAACTCACGACCGACGACGAGGAACCGCGTCGCGTTATCGGCGCGATCTTCTATGTTGTTTACGAGGACTTTGAGGTCGTAGACCCCCGCAGCGGCATCGCTGCCGATCGCGGCCGTGCCCCCTTCGTCTCTCGCGCGTCTGGCGCCGGTTGCATTGCTGCTGACACCGATGAGCTCGACGTGCGGCAGGTATTCCCTGAGCCAACCGCGGCACTGCGCGAGCGCCTGCTCGTGTGCGCATATGCGTTCAATCAGGTCGAGCGACGCCATCCGGCCGAGCAGGTGCTGTTCGATGCGCAACTCGATTTCGCCGCCAATCTTGAGCGGTGAGGTCAGGAACATGTCAAGCGTGTTGTTGACCGTGCCTTCCGTCGAGTTCTCGATCGGAACGACCCCGAAGTCGGCGGTGCCGCTCTCCACTTCCTGAAATACCTCGTCGATGGTGGCAAACGGCAGGGCACGCACCGAATGGCCGAAATGCTTGTAGACGGCGGCCTGTGTGAAAGTCCCCTCCGGACCCAGGAAGCCGATCTTCAGCGGCTCCTGCTGCGCGAGGCATGCCGACATTATCTCGCGAAACAGCCGTAGCATCTCCTCGTCGCGTAACGGCCCCTTATTTCGCTCGAGCACGGTGCGAAGCACTTCGGCCTCGCGTTCGGGTCGGTAATAGTCGACCGCTTCGGCCATCTCTCCCTTGGAAACGCCGATCTGTTGGGCGAACTTTGCTCTCTCGCTGATGAGCGCCTGGATCTGCTCGTCGATCGCGTCAATCCGCTTGCGTACCAGCGAGATATCGGGTTCCCCGGTCTTGTGTTTGCTTGTTCGTGCCATCCGTCCTTCCCGAAGTCTCTGTACCCGCTCAGGATAAAGGCATACCGAGGTTTCGCAAAGCGAGAACACCATCGATCTGCTCTATCGCCTGAAGCGTCGCTTCGGGCACCTCGCCGTCGAGATCGACTACCGTATAGGCGAGCTCACCCAGCGATTTGTTCAGCAGGTCCTCGATGTTGAGGCCCGCCTCGGCCAGCGCCGTCGAGATCTGACCCACCATGTTCGGTACATTGGCGTTGGCGATCGTGATTCGCCAGGCATCCGCGCGGGGCATGATCGACTCCGGGAAATTCACCGCGTGCCGGATATTGCCGTTCTCGAGGTAGTCCTTGACGTTCTCGGCCACCATGATCGCGCAGTTTTCCTCCGCCTCCAGCGTCGACGCGCCGAGATGTGGCAGGGCAATGACCCGCGGATGCGCGATCAGTTCGGGAGTCGGGAAGTCACAGACGTAAGCCTGAAGGTGACCCTCATCGAGCGCCTCGAGCGCGGCCGCCTCGTCCACGATGCCCCCTCTCGCAAAATTGATCAGCACGCCGCCCTGTCGCATTAGCGCAAGCCTGTCATGATTGACAAGTCCGCGGGTACCGTCGATCAGGGGCACGTGGACCGAGACCACATCCGATTTCTTGAACAGGTGATCCAGCGTCTCGGTCTGTTCCACGCCGGACGACAATTGCCACGCCCGCCGCACCGTGATCTGGGGGTCGAAGCCGGCGACTTTCATGCCCAGCGCCAGCGCGGCGTTGGCGACCTCGACACCTACGGCTCCGAGCCCGACCACGCCAAGCGTGCGGCCCGGAAGCTCGAAACCGACGAAGTTCTTCTTGCCGGTTTCCACTTCTTTCTCGAGTTGCTCGCCGGATGCCTGCAAATTCCTGACGTAGTCCCAGGCCGGGCAGATATTTCTTGCCGCAAGCAACAAACCGGCGATTGCCAGCTCCTTCACCGCATTGGAATTGGCCCCCGGCGCATTGAAAACGGGCACGCCCCGCTTGCTGAGCCTGTCGATCGGAATATTGTTCACGCCCGCCCCTGCGCGACCGACCGCGACGACCGACCCCGGTATGTCCATGTCGAGCAGGTTGTGCGAGCGCAGGATGATTGCATCGGGATGCGCGATTTCCGATGCGACTTCGTATCGCTCCCGCGGCAAACGCCGCAATCCGGCGATCGCGATGCTGTTGAAGGTCAGGATCTTGTACATCGCCTACCCGTTTGCCTTTTCGAATTCCTGCATGAAGTCGATCAACGCATCGACGCCGTTTTCGGGCACTGCGTTATAGAGTGAGGCCCGCATCCCGCCGATGGAGCGATGGCCTTTCAGGTGCGCCAGCCCGGCCGATTCCGACTCGGCCAGAAATTTCGCATCCAGGTCCGGATTCCTCAGCACGAACGGCACGTTCATCCACGAGCGGCAGTCTGCCTGCACCGGATTGCTGTAAAACTCCGAGTTGTCGATCGCCCGGTAGAGCTTGGCGGCCTTTCGCTCGTTGACGGCACCGATCGCGGCGAGCCCCCCTTGCGCCTTCAGATGCGCGAATACCAGGCCGGCAGCGTACCAGGCGAATACGGGCGGCGTGTTGGTCATCGAACCCGAATCCGCGAACGCCTCGTAGGTCAATATCCTCGGGGCATCAGCACGACTCCTGTGCAGCAGATCGTTTCGCAGGATGACGAGCGTCATGCCTGCCGGGCCGATGTTTTTCTGTGCGCCGGCATAGATGACGCCGAACCGGTTCACGTCGACCGGTCGGGAAAGAATCGTGCTGGACATATCGGCGACCAGCGGCACGTCGCCGGTTTCCGGAACGAAGTGAAACTCGACGCCGCCGATCGTCTCATTGGGCGTGTAGTGAAGATAAGCCGCGCCGGCCGTCTTGCGCCACTCGTCCTCGGGCGGAATGTGGCAGAAATTGCTGTCACTGCTGTCTGCCGCAATATTGATGCTGCAAAGACGCGATGCGTCGGCGATCGCTTTCCTGGACCAGGTGCCCGTTTGCACGTAGTCGGCGGTATCGCCGGCCTGCGCGAGATTCAGCGGCGCCATCGCAAACTGGAGCGTCGCGCCACCCTGCAGGAACAACACGCTGTAATCGTCGGGAATCGCCAGCAGGTCGCGGAGGTCGCGCTCTGCTTTTTCGGCGATCCCCATGAACGCTTCGCCGCGGTGGCTTACCTCCATCACCGACATGCCGCTGCCGTTCCAGTCCGGAATGTCGGCGCGAATCCGCTCGAGGACCTCGAGTGGCAGCGCTGCCGGGCCGGCGCTGAAATTATAGACGCGAGACATGACGCTGGAATCCTCGAGCTGCGAGCCGTGTACTGGAAAGCCACAGTGCCTACGGCGCGATGTCGTCGATTGTGACCTTACTCGCCTTGATCCTCAATTGATTCGATGCGCGCCAGTCCGACAAGGCGCTGGTCCGATTCCACACGGATGAGCCTGACACCCTGCGTATTGCGTCCCATGATGGAGATTTCATTGACCGGCGTGCGTACCAGCGTTCCGCTGGAGCTGATCAGCATGATCTCGTCATCTTCCCCGACCTGGACCGCGCCGACCGTCCGGCCGTTTCTCTCGCTTGTCTGAATCGCAATCACGCCCTGACCGCCGCGACCCTGAATCGGAAACTCGTCGATGCCGGTACGCTTGCCAAAGCCGTTTTGGGTCGCCGACAGAATTAGTCCTTCGCCAACGACGGACAATGCAATCACCTCGTCGCCGGGCGCGAGCCTGATGCCGCGCACTCCGGCGGCACCACGGCCCATCGGCCGCACATCGGCTTCCCTGAAGCGAATCGCCTTGCCGCTGCTCGCGACCAGGAGGATTTCCCTTTCACCATCGGTGATCGCGACATCGACGAGGCGGTCGTCCTCCCTGAGATCTACGGCGATGATGCCGCTCGCGCGTGGTCGGGAAAAAAGGCTCAACGGCGTCTTTTTTACCGTTCCCCGGCTGGTCGCCATGAACACGAAATTATCGGCAACGAATTCCCGGGTCGGCAACACGGCATTGATGCGCTCGCCTTCCTCGAGCGGTAACAGATTGACGATTGGCTTGCCGCGGGACCCGCGGCTGGCCTGAGGAACCTGGTACACCTTGACCCAGTACATCTTGCCGCGGCTCGAAAAACACAGCAGCGTGTCGTGGCTGTTTGCAACGAACAGCTTGTCGACGAAGTCCTGGTCCTTGACCTTCGTAGCCGAGCGTCCGCGGCCACCGCGCCGCTGCGCCTGATAGGAACCGACAGGCTGGGCCTTCGCATAGCCGCCGTGAGAAAGTGTCACGACAACCTCTTCCTGCGGGATCAGGTCCTCATCGCTCAGATCGGTATGGTCCTCCACGATCTCGGTACGGCGTTGGTCGCCATAGGTATCGCGGATTTCGATGAGTTCCCCACGGATCACCCGCATCAGCTTGTCGGGGTCGGTCAAAACACTAGAGAACTCTTTAATTTTCTTTAATATATCCTTATATTCATTAAGTATTTTTTCTTGCTCCAGTCCGGTCAACCGGTGCAGGCGCAGGTCCAGAATCGCCTGGGCCTGGATCGCGGAGAGCCGATATTCACCGTCATGGAGACCGAATCCGTGTTCCAGCATATCGGGGCGCGTGTCCGTTTTCCCGGCTCTCTTGAGCATCCCGGTAACGGCGCCAGGCGACCAGCTCCGCTCCATCAGGCCCTCTTTCGCTTTTGCCGGTGACCGGCAACCCTTGATCAGGGCGATGACTTCGTCGATGTTGGCGAGCGCGACGGCCTGTCCTTCGAGCACATGCGCCCTGTCGCGGGCCCTTCCCAGATCGAATATCGTCCGCCTCGTGACGACTTCCCTGCGATGGGACACGAACGCCTCCAGGACCTGTTTCAGATTCAGGAGTTTCGGTTGCCCGTCGTGCAACGCAACGATGTTGATGCCGAACACACTCTGCAAAGGCGTGTGCTTGTAGAGGTTATTGAGCACGACGTCCGTGATCTCGCCGCGCCTCAGCTCGATGACGACCCGCATGCCATCCTTGTCCGATTCGTCGCGAAGGTCGCTGATGCCTTCGATACGCTTGTCGCGGACCAGATCCGCTATCTTCTCGATGAGGCGGGCTTTGTTGACCTGGTAGGGCAGCTCCGTGATGACGATCGCCTGACGTCCTCGCTTGTCGAGCGCTTCGATACTGGTTCGGGCGCGAACGTAGACCCGCCCTCGCCCCGTTCGGTATGCCGCATAGATGCCCTGTGCGCCGCTGATGATTCCTGCGGTTGGAAAATCCGGGCCCGGCACTTGCTCCATGAGCCCGCGAATGTCGATCGACGGATTGTCGATCAGGGTCAGCGTGGCATTGACGATCTCTGTCAGGTTGTGCGGCGGGATGTTCGTCGCCATGCCGACCGCGATGCCGGCCGAACCGTTGACAAGCAGGTTCGGCACCCGGGTCGGCATCACCGACGGCTCGTTTTCTGAGCCGTCGTAATTCTCGGCAAAATCGACCGTCTCTTTTTCGATGTCGGCCAGGATCTCGTGGGCGATGCGCGACATCCTGACTTCGGTATAACGCATGGCCGCCGGAGCGTCCCCGTCAACCGAACCGAAGTTGCCCTGTCCGTCCACGAGCAGACAGCGCATCGAGAAGGGCTGCGCCATGCGAACGATCGCGTCGTATACGGCGGCATCGCCGTGCGGGTGGTACTTGCCGATCACGTCGCCAACGACACGGGCCGACTTCTTGTAGGGCTTGTTGTAGTCGTTGCCCAGCTCGCGCATGGCGTACAGCACGCGCCGATGGACCGGCTTCAGGCCGTCGCGGACATCGGGCAGGGCGCGGCCGACGATTACGCTCATCGCGTAGTCGAGATAGGACTGCTGCATCTCCTCTTCGAGGCTTACAGACAGAATCTCTCGTGCAACTTCAGCCATAGGCGTCCAACAATCCGGAGCGGTTCCGTCCCGAGAGCGGAAACGACTTCAACACAACTGGGTACTGCGGAAATCAATATTTATATCAATAAATATCTATTTCGCCGGACAGGATTTCAGCGCAAAAAAACGCCAATTCCGGGGTGAAATAATACCACAGCAGGCCGCATCACAGCAGGGTTTCCGGCGCTTTCGGCGGCCTGTATACTTGCAGCGAAGACGCCCTCCCCGACGCTCCGGAAAGGCAATCGATATCCCAGACCATGACTGTCTCGCAACACAACGTTGACGATGCCGAAATCGCGAGATTCGACGCGCTCGCATCCAGGTGGTGGGACCCGGCGGGCGATTTCCGACCACTGCACGAGATCAATCCGCTGCGGCTCGACTACATTCGGCAGCGGGTGAGTCTGGACGGAAGCAGCGTAATCGACATCGGCTGCGGCGGCGGAATACTCGCCGAGGCCATGGCCCAGGACGGCGCCACGGTGACCGGGATAGACGTTGCCGAAGGCCCGCTGGCGGTCGCACGGCTGCACCAGGCGGAATCCGGCGCGAGAGTTGAATACCGGCACTCGACGGCGGAATCCTACGCCGATGCCCACCCGGGTGAATTCGACGTCGTGACCTGCCTGGAAATGCTGGAGCACGTCCCGGAACCCGGCAGGGTCGTGGCGGCCTGCGCCGAGCTCGTACGACCGGGCGGCGACGTGTTTATCTCGACCATCAATCGCAACCCGAAGTCGTTTCTGTTTGCCATTGTCGGCGCCGAATACGTCTTGCGACTGTTACCGAGGGGCACACATGAGTACGAAAAATTCATTCGCCCTTCCGAACTCGACGCCTGGGCCCGTCGCGCGGGACTCGCTCTGCGGGACAGCATCGGCCTCCATTACAATCCCCTGACGCGGGCGTACTCGCTCGGCGAAGACCTGGACGTGAACTATCTGATGCACTTCCGGCGCCACGACGACCGCTGAATATGGCCCGGGCGTTCGGGAAAATCGACGCGGTTCTGTTCGACCTGGACGGTACCCTGATTGATACTGCTCCCGACATGGTCGCCGTGCTTGCCGAGCTACAACGAGCTCACGGTCTGGACCCCCTGCCGTATGAGACTGCACGGGCCAGTGTCTCGAACGGTGCCCTGGAGCTGATTCGTCTTGCATTCCCGAAGGTTGAACAGGACCAGATCGAGGCGCTGCATCGCGAGTATCTGGCGCGATATGAGGACTCGGTCTGTATGGAGTCCCGCCTCTATCCTGATTTGCCGGAACTCCTCGACGATCTCGACGCGCGAGACTGTCCCTGGGGCATTGTGACGAACAAGCCGCAGAGGCTGACGGATCCGTTACTGGCCGGGCTCGGGCTGACGGGCCGCCTCAGCTGCAGCATCAGCGGTGACTCCCTGCCGCAGCGCAAGCCTGATCCGGCGCCGCTCTTGCTTGGCTGCAAGCAGACCGGAACGGCGCCCCGGGCGACCGTTTACGTCGGCGACGCGGCGAGGGACATCGAGGCGGGGCGTGCCGCCGGCATGCGTACCATTGCCGCCGCCTATGGGTATATCGTTCCCGGCGACGAACCGGCGTCCTGGGCACCCGACGCGATCGCCGACAGTCCGAAAGAACTCGCCAAAATACTGTCAAAAGCGGTTAGTCTGGAGCTCTGATGCCTGCAATCGAAGTCAACCCGGTCTATTTGGAAATCGGCATGCCCGCGCTGGTGCTGGGGTTGCTGCTCGGGGGCCTGGTCGCCTGGCTAGTCGCCGGGGTCCGTCGGCGGCGACTGCAACAGTCCGTGACTCTGCTGGAGACCCGGATCAAGGACCAGGAGGCCCTGCAGAAGGAAAGGGACGCCGCGTTCGAGGTCGCCACGGGCAGGCTCGCAACGGCATTCTCCGACCTGGCCAATCAGTCCCTGAGATCCAACAGCGAAAATTTTCTGAGACTGGCGGAGCAAAACCTCGCAGCCCATCAGGAAAAAGCCAAGCGCGAGCTCGGGCACAGGGAACAGGCGATCGAGAATCTCGTGAAGCCGATTCGCGATGCCTTGCAACAATCACAGCGGCAGATCGCCGAGCTGGAAAAAGCCCGCAGCGAAGCCTATGGCAGCATCAAGTCGCAGCTGGCATCGATGCAGACCAGCCAGCAATCGCTGGCGCAGGAAACGCAGAATCTCGTCAATGCCCTGCGGCGTCCGGAAGTCCGCGGCCGCTGGGGAGAGATAACGCTGCGCCGCCTCGTGGAACTCGCCGGCATGGTCGAGCACTGTGACTTTCAGGAACAGGTGCATACGGTGGACGATGAAAGGGCTGTAAGGCCCGACATGATCGTTCGCATGCCGGACCAGCGCGAGCTGGTCGTCGATGTCAAAACGCCGCTCGACGCCTATCTCGAGGCTGTGGAGGCAAGAGACGATTCCGAGCGCAGTCTCGCGCTGAAGCGACACGCCCAGAATGTGCGGGAGCATATCCGCAAGCTTGCCGGCAAGTCTTACTGGGACCAGTTTGCCCAAAGCCCGGAATTCGTCATCCTGTTCATCCCCGGAGACCAGTTTTTGAGCGCGGCGTTGAACGAGGACCCCGATCTGATCGAATCCGCGCTGTCGCAGCAAATCATTCTTGCCACGCCCACCAGCTTCGTGGCGCTGCTCAAGGCAGTCGCGTACGGATGGCGCCAGTTGGCGCTTGCCGAGAACGCCGAGGAAATCCGCAAGCTCGGCGAAGATCTGTACGGCAGGCTGACGGCATTTGCCGGACACATGAACAAAGTGGGCAAACAGCTGGCAAGCAGCGTTGAAAACTACAATCGAGCCGTGGGCTCACTGGAACGAAAGGTGCTGCCTGGTGCGAGAAAGTTCGTAGAACTCGGCATACGGCCCAAGAAAGACCTCGAGCATGTCGAGACGCTCGAATCGCTGCCACGCACAATGGACGAGAATCAGAAAGATACCGAGGGCGAGGTCAAGCCGGTGCCCATTGAGTCCAGTGACAAGACGCTGCAATAGAACTGGTGCCGGAGCGAACTTTCTTAACTTTCCTAACTTTTCGGAAGAGGCATGATTTCGTTAGTGGAAGCAGGCGTGTTGGTCATGCGTTATCTGACACGAAATATGCTCGAGAAGTTAGGTAAGTTTGGTCCGGCACCCATCTGTGAGCTTTGACCCTGACACCTACGAATATCGTTCCGGCCTTCTCAGGAACCGGATCATACTGATCACGGGAGCCAGCGATGGCATCGGTGCTGCGTTGGCGTTGCGGGTGGCAGGCCTCGGCGCGAGAGTCATTCTTCACGGTCGCAACGTTAAGAAGCTGGAGTCTGTTTATGATCAGATCCAGTCGTCGAACGATGCGCCGCGGCCATCAATCGCGCCGATGGACCTGGCAACGGCCGACAGCGACGCATATCTGTCATTGGCCGAGAGTATCTCCACCGAGTTCCGGCAACTGGATGGCCTGGTACACAACGCCGGCATTCTGGGAGACAGGCTTTCCATCGAGCAATATGATCCGGCCGACTGGCAACGGGTGATGCATGTCAACGTCACGGCTGCGTTTGCCCTGACGCAGGTCTGCCTGCCGCTTCTCCGAGAATCTCCGGATCCATCGCTGATATTCACGAGCAGCGGCGTCGGCCGGCAGGGCCGGGCCTACTGGGGTGCATATTCGGTCTCGAAATTTGCAATCGAAGGACTGTCCCAGATCCTGGCCGATGAGAATCGACACACGAGTCTGCGTGTCAATTGCATCAATCCGGGCCCCGTCCGGACCAAATTGCGGCTGGCGGCGTATCCGGCGGAAGATCGCGACAAGCTCAAAACGCCGGACGATATACTGTCCGCGTACCTCTATCTGCTCGGTCCAGACAGTCAGGGCGTTACCGGAGAGAGCCTGGACGCCCAGTAAGCCGGTGCCGGAGCGAACTTTCCTAACTTGTTCTTCCGAGAACAAGTTAGGAAAGTTCGCTCCGGCACCGTTCTGGCGGTTTGAGCCCGGCCTCCAGGTAGAGCAGCCGAACCTGCGCAGGCGTCAGCGCTTCGTATGCGCCGCGTCGCAGAGCACGCGGTAAGGCGATCGGGCCGTAGCCCACACGTATCAGGCGTGTGACCGCGTAGCCGATTGCCGACCACAGGCGCCGCACCTCGCGATTGCGCCCCTCTCGCAGAGTCACGTTATACCAACGATTCGTGCCCTCACCGCCAACCGCCCGAATACTCTGGAATGCCGCCCGACCGTCCTCGAGATCGATTCCACTGCGCAGTCTGGCCAGTTCCGTGCCGGACGGACTGCCATGCACCCTGACGGCGTATCGACGAGTCAATTCCGATGAGGGATGCATCAATGCGTTGGCCAGCTCCCCATCGGTCGTAAACAACAGCAGCCCGCTTGTCGTCATGTCCAGTCGGCCAACAGCAATCCACCGGCCGCCCTTCAGCTTCGGGAGCGCATCGAATACCAGGCGTCGCCCCTCGGGATCCGAGCGGGTGGTGATTTCGTCTGCCGGTTTGTTATAGATGAGGTGCCGGTGCGTCTGGCGAGCAGCACCGACTCGAAGCCGCCGCCCGTCCAGCGTGATGGATTCGGATCCGCTGACCTGGTCCCCTAAACGGGCGACTCGACCGTCTATGCTGAGCCGGCTGGCCTGAATCCAGCCTTCGATTTCGCGGCGTGATCCGTAACCTGCCGCAGCGAGCACCTTCTGGACGCGCTCGGGCATTTCTTGTTTTCCTCAGGTACCCGAACGTGATGCGTCCGCATCTTCCGCGCTACCGGCATCGGCCTGGTCCGACCCGTTACTCTCGTCCTCCGGCGATTCAGCCCATTCGGCCGGAATTTCAACCTGGAATCCCGTGTCGGCGATCAGTTCCGGGATGTCGTCAATGTCGAAATCGTCATCCTCATCGTCATCCTCGGCACCTTCCGGACTGACAACGGGGAGGTCCTTCACTTCGGCGGTCTCAAACGGCAGGTCCTCTTCCTCGACGGTCGGAAGATCGAGCTGCACGCGAAGGGTTTCCCAATCCGCGAGGTCCGCCAGTGGCGGCAGGTCGTCGAGCTTCTTCAGCCCGAAGTAATCGAGAAACAGCTTGGTCGTGCCGAACATGGCCGGACGTCCCGGGACGTCCCGATGGCCGACAACGCGGATCCATTCACGCTCCAGCAGTGTACGAATGATGTTGGTACTCACCGACACCCCGCGAATGTCCTCGATGTCGCCGCGCGTTACCGGTTGTCGATAGGCCACGAGCGCCAGCGTTTCGAACAATGCACGCGAATATCGTGGCGGCCTTTCCTCCCATAGTTTGTGCAGGCGCTCCGCCATGGAAGCCCTGACCTGAACCCGATAGCCGGACGCGACTTCCTCGATCGTGATTCCCCGATCCTCGTACTCGTCCTGCAAGGTGCTGATCGCCTGTCTGATCCGCGATTTCTCCGGCACAGACCCGTCGACAAACAAGCCCTGTATCTGATCGATGTTGAGCGGTCGTCCGGCTGCCAACAACGCGGACTCGACAAAATGCTTGATCTCAGTTTCGTCCATTTAAGTCCGCTCTCTCCGATTACGCATGCAGATTAACGAACGTTCAGAACTCGTCTTCGTCGGATACGAGGCGAACCGACGAGGCCGCTCGCACGTGCAACGGGGCATATGCTTCGGCCTGCGCGACTTCGATCGTCGATTCCCGAAGTAGTTCGAGTACGGCGACAAACGTGACGGCCACCCCCATTCGCCCTTCCTCCGGATCAAACAGTTCTGCAAAGGCGGTAAACGAACCTGACTTCACGCGGGTCAGGATTTCGGACATGCGCTGCCGTACCGACAGCGGCTCGCGCTGAAGATGCAGGTTCGAAAACATCTCGGCGCGCTTGAGAACGTCGTGAAAAGCGAGCAACAATTCCTTCAGCGTGACATCCGGCATCTTGGCTACCACATTCCGCTCGGGCGCCTCGACATTTGCGACGAACACGTCCCGCTCCAGACGCGGCAGCGTGCCCAGATCCTCCGCCGCCTTCTGGAATCGCTCGTACTCCTGCAAACGCCGGACCAACTCCGCACGCGGGTCTGCCTCGTCCTCGTCCTGGCTTTCGGCACGCGGCAGCAACATGCGCGACTTGATCTCCGCAAGCATCGCGGCCATCAGCAGGTATTCGCCTGCCAGTTCAAGCTGCATCTCCTTCATCAGCTCGATGTATTCGACGTACTGCCGCGTTATTTCTGCGATCGGGATATCCAGCACGTCGATGTTTTGGCGGCGAATCAGGTACAACAACAGATCAAGCGGACCCTCGAACGCCTCGAGAAAGACCTGCAGCGCGTACGGCGGGATGTAGAGGTCCTGGGGTAGCTCGGTAACCGGCTCGCCATCGACGACCGCAAAAGGCATCTCCGCTTGCGCCGGCTCCATTTCCCCGTCCGACGGCGGTTTGGGTGCATCTTTGCTCGTAAGAACTCTGAGTTCAGGTTTCATCGGATTGCCAAGCGAGGAAGCCGCATTTTAGCCCAAATCGACGTACAAGCCTCTATTTGTTGTGCGTTCGTAGCGCACTGACATCGCCCCGTCCCTCACGCAGTATTTCCACCGAGCCGCCCGACAGGTCGATCACGCTGGTCGGTTCGATGCCGGTCGGGCCACCGTCAACAATCAGTTCGATGTCGTGCCCGATACGTTTCCCGATCTCCGCGACGTCGGTCAGCGGCCAGGCATCCCCTGGCAGGGTCAGCGTCGAACTCATAACCGGCTCGCCCAGCGCGTCGAGCATCGCACGAACGATCGGATGGTCGGGGACACGTATGCCGATCGTCCTTCTCATCGGGTTCTGTAAGCGCTTCGGTACCTCGCGCGTCGCCTGCAGTATAAACGTATAGGGCCCCGGTGTGGCCGACCTCATCAGCCGGTAGGCCCAGTTATCGACCCGGGCGTAGAGGCTAATCTCGGACAGGTCTTTGCAGACCAGCGTGAAATTGTGCCTCTTGTCCGTCTGCCGGATCCTGCGGATCCGGTCCATTGCCCCCTTGTCGCCAATATGGCAGCCGAACGCGTAACTCGAGTCCGTCGGGTAGGCTACAAGCCCACCGTGGCGGATAGTCGCGACGACCTCGGCGACGCGCCTCTGTTGCGGATTTGATGGATGTATTGTGACGATCCGTGCCATGCGCGGATTGTAGCGGCATCGGAAAGGTACCGCTCGATCTGCTCTGCGCATGTATCGGCAGACGTTGTACATGCGCTATCATTCGCCACCACTTTTTTGGGTCCTGTCTACGAGCTTCCGATGCAGTTATTGGCTGATTTCTTGCCCTTGCTCTTCTTCTTCGCGGCGTACGCATATGACGACCTGTACTTCGCTGTCGGCGTCCTGATGGTTGCCATGCCCGTCGGCCTGGCACTGAAGACATTATTGACCCGAAAGCTCGACAAGATGTACCTGGGCTCGACGATATTTCTGCTCGTGCTCGGGAGCGCGACACTTCTCTACCGCAATCCGCTTTTTCTCTATTGGAAACCGACGGCGTTTTACTGGGTCGTCAGCGTCGCGTTCCTGGCAAGCCACTGGATCGGGACCAAGACAATCGTGGAAAGACTATTCGGCCAGGCTGCCGAGCTGAGTCGCGAGCAATGGACCAGGCTCAACCTTATGTGGGTCGCATTTTTTGTTTTTGCCGGCGGCCTGAACCTCTACGTCGCCTACACGTTCAGCGAGCCGGTGTGGGTCAAATTCAAGGTTTTCGGTTTGCTCGGCCTGACACTGATCTTCGTGATCATTCAGGCCGTCTGGATGACGATCGCCAGTAACAAGGACCCGACCGAAACTGAAAAATCCGAGATCTGACATGTGGTACGCAATCATCAGTGAGGACGTGGAAGACAGTCTCGGACTTCGTACAAGCGTACGAGAGAAGCACCTGGCACGTCTGAATGCCTTGGCCGAACAAGGGCGCCTCCTGACGGCCGGTCCGCACCCGGCGGCCGACGCAGAGGACCCCGGACCCGCCGGCTTCACCGGTAGCCTGGTAATCGCCGACTTTCCGTCGCTGGGCGAGGCGCGAGCATGGGCCGATGCCGACCCGTACGTCGATGCCGGCGTCTATCAAGAAGTGGTCGTCAAACCCTTCAAAAGGATTCTTCCTTGACAACCGACCGGGAATCCCGGATTCGGCAATGCCTGAACGAGCATTTCCTGCCGACCGAGCTCTTACTCAGGGACCAGAGTCACCTGCACGCCGGCCATGTGGGTGCGAAGGATGGCAAGGGTCATTTCGATATCACGATCGTGTCACCGGCCTTCGACGGCAAAAGTCGCTTACAGCGGCACAGAATGGTTTATGATGCGCTCGCCAGTCTGCTCGAGTCTGACATTCACGCGCTCCGGATCAGGGCATATACACCGTCCGAACCGCGATCCGGAGCAACATAGATTTTGACCTGACCAAGGAAACCCCGATCATGTATCTGAAGAATGGTTCCGCAACCGTCGGAACTCGATCAGCTGCGATGACCCTCACAGGCTTTGTTGCGCTCGCCGTAACGTCTGCCGGAGCTGAATCTATCGCGACGATCAACGGAACCAGTCTCGACAGTGCGGTACTGGAAGTCTACGTGCAGACGCGCACCAAAAGGCCGCTCAGCGGCATTTCCGAGCAAGAGCGAGATGCTCTCGTGTCGGAATTGACAGATCTCTATGTCCTTTCAACGCAGCCTGAGTCTGCGGACCTCAAGAAAGACCCTGCGGTCGCAGCGCAACTTGAACTGCAAGAGCGTGCCATCGTCGCCCAGGCCTTCGCCACCAGGTATTTCTCTGAAAACGTGGCAACCGAGGAAGAAATACAGGCGGAATATGACATGCAGGCACAATCTGCCCCGCCACTGCAGTACAAGGCACGGCACATTCTCGTTCCGACGCAGGGTGCAGCGGTTGGCCTCATTGCCGAGCTCGACTCCGGCAGCGACTTTGCCACGCTGGCGATGGAGAACTCCACGGGCCCATCCGCCCAGGACGGCGGTGCTCTGCCCTGGTTTTCTCCGGATCAGATGGTCAAGCCCTTTTCAGATGCCGTTGCCGCACTCGAGGATGGCAAGTACACCAGCGAACCCGTTCAAACAGAATTTGGCTGGCACATCATCTTGCGAGAAGAGTCGCGATTGAACGAACCGCCGCCCCTTGAAAGTGTTCGTGACACAATTAAACAGAACCTTGCTCAGAAGAAATTTCAGGCGCACTTGAAGAAACTTCGCGTCGATGCAACAAGCAGCAATTAGCTTTACTTAATTCGATTCTGTTTAACAAAAGGACACTGATAAGTGTCTGTTTCTAAGAGTGAAAATTGTTTTGTGAGGGTGATCACAGCAATTGAAAAGTGATCTACCTATAGTGCGCAGCGAGTCGCCTCTAATCGCTCAGGGGCGACTCCTCCAACCCTCGCATCTCCTTAAATGTTGATACGAGATCTAAGTCGGCAGGGACGCCGACTTTTTTTTGCGCCTGACTTTTGTCAGTCGAGACTCAGCAGCGGATCGGCAACCAACAGGCCCATACCGCGGTACGCTCTGCCCGCGACAGCAACTTCAGCACCGACCTGCGGTGCAACGCCGCCCGACAACAGGGCGTTGTAGTCAACTGTCACCCCGCTCACGACTGCCCGTCCGAGAGAACGATCGACTTCGTCAACAATACCGCGCAAGAATGAAGCACCAGCGATACTCCGGCGTACCGGGAATACCTGCGCATCCAATATGCCACCACTATCCGCATCTAAAGAGCCGTAAACAGCAACTGTCATGCCGGCGCCCAAGCCACCCAGGCGGCCCAGATCACCAAACACCGTCTGACCCAGCACAGATATAAAGCCGTCACCGATGTGGTCGATTTCACCGAGTACGAGCAATTCCGCATCGCTCCCACTGATGCTCTGGCCGTCGCTGCC
>JBHHWI010000041.1:0-23412 GCA_046756445.1 Woeseia sp.
CGCCGTACCCGCGAATTGATATCGCGGATCAATTGCATCGCCCTGCCCAGATACGACCTCCCGAAGAGATTCAGGTGATTCAGGACGTGGTAGAGCTGATAAAGCCTGCACCTGTCCTCGGAACCCGGCTCCATTGGCCAGCTCTCTTCATACGCCGAATAAAAGTCACATCCAAAACCACCAAACAGTCGCGTCATCGCGATATCGGTTTCCCGATCACCGTAATACACGGCCGGATCGTATATGACCGGCTTGCCTTGCGTCGCCGCCCAGTTGCCGCCCCAGAGATCGCCGTGCAGGAGCGAGGATTTCGGCTGGTAGTCCCTGAACAGAGAATCGAGGTTGTCGATCAGTTCCCGGCCGGCCGACTGTAACTCTCCGCCGAATCCGTTGCTCATCGCCAACCGCAATTGATAGCCGATCCGTCGCTCCGCGAAGAACGCGACCCAGTCGTCGGACCACTGGTTTTGCTGCAGAGTCAGTCCGATGGTGTTGTCGCGATGCCAGCCGAAACGCCCTTCGCTGTGGCGGTGCAAGCCCGCCAATTGCTGCCCGAAGAGCCGCTCCGTCTCACGGCCGGGCCGGTCGAACTCTATCCACTCCATTGCGAGGTAGGCGGCATTCGCCGTCGAGCCACAGCTCAGGACCTCCGGTACACGAACCGCATCCGCAGAACGGAGTTCGCGAAGGCCTTCCGCTTCGGCCTCGAACATGTCCAACGATTGGGGCGCTCCGGTCTTGAGAAAAATCTCAGGGTCGACGCGCCAGGCCGCGCTGATGTCGCCGCCACCGACGGAATGAGCATTCGCATTGTCGGCCACGGATACGCCGTCTTCGCGAAGCGCCGCGAAGATGTGTTGCCAGTCGGGCATTGTCTTCTACGATAAATCCGAGACCCGTTCGGCCTGCCGCCGCAGGGCCTGGCCGATGCCGGCCTCGTCAAAGAGCGAGTTGATCTCCCCGAGGTCCGGAGCGACGGGTCGCAACCCGGATGCCGGCCGCTCAACGGGCGCATCGCAGGCGATACCGGTCAGACTGCGTGCAAGCATGGCCGCATCCTTGTGCGTATCCAGCTTGTCCCCGAGCGTCTTTGCGCCGCGGACGTTGACTTCGTGAACCTTGTCGAGGTTGTCGTAGACTTCTTCCAGGCTCCCGAAATGCTGCAACAGGGCAGCCGCAGTTTTCTTGCCGACACCGGGCACGCCTTTGATGTTGTCGACGCTGTCCCCGGCGAGCGCGAGGAAATCTGCGATCTGCTCCGGCCACACCCCGAAAAAATCCGGGATCTGATCGTACTGGATGCGGCCCTTGCCCGCGAAATCCCAGAATACGTCGTCCCTGGAAACCAGCTGTGCGAGATCCTTGTCGCGGCTGACGATTGTCGACGGCCGGCCCTTCTTGCGGCCTTCCGTGACAAGCGTGCCGATCAGGTCGTCCGCCTCGTAATTGGGGCTCGCGCATTCCATCAGGCCGAGGGCCCTCGTGAATCGGCGGCATTGCACGAATTGCCGCTTCAGTTCAGGCGGCGCTGGATCACGGTTCGCTTTGTACTCCGGATAGATTTGTGTTCGAAACGACGTCCTAAGACTCTCATCGAACAGCACGGCGACATAATCCGGCTTTACCTTTTCCATGAAGTCGCCGATGAAGCGACAGTAGCCATAAAGCGCGTTTATCGGGTTGCCATCGTCGTCGACCATGTCGTCGGGCATCGAATAATGCGCACGAAAGACGTAGACGCTGGCATCAATCAAATATTGCATCGCCCACGTATTCCCCTTCCGACAGATGGTCACACAATCGCGCATGTAGCGGGCTTGAACGGGGAATATGGGCAAGCAGGTACTGCATCTGATCGGCCAGGACCTTGCGACCCTTCAGGTAGATGTACTCGGCATATGTCGGTGTGAACGGAACTGCGATCAGCTGCATGCCGGACTGCTCCGGCGTGCGCCCGCCTTTATGGTTGTTGCAGCGGCGGCAGGCTGTCGCGACATTGTTCCAGACATCGCCGCCGCCGTGTGAAAGCGGCGTTATGTGATCCCTGGTCAGGTCCCTGGTCGGATGGCGCATTGCGCAGTAGAGGCACAGATTGGCGTCGCGCTTGAAAAGCGTGCGATTGTTCAGCGGCGGAACATATTGATCGCGCACGTGTGCCAGGCCTTTGGTGGCGCCGTGGGTAGCAATGATCGAGTTAACGTCGATGGTGCTTCGGCGGCCACTCAGCGCACTATATCCGCCGTGGACTGTGTAAAGGCGGCTGCCGCAGGCATAGGCGACCTGCTCAGTATGATACAGGCGTACCGCCTCACGGTAATCGATCCACTCCAGTGGCATGCCGGCCACGTCGGTTCGGAGCACCTGCTGCGAGATATCTGAAGCTGTCCCGTAAAACATAAGCTTCCACACTCCCCAATAGCGTAGTTTGCAGGACCCCAAACAAAAATCAAATAGGTCGCATATTTGAGAAAAATCCGGGCTATGTCATTATTCGCGCTTCTGGTGACAAAAATGTGAATTTTGATCCCAAATTGATTACTCGGGACCAAGAAAGCAGCCGATATTCACCCGCTATAGTTTTTTGGAGATAAAAGATGCCGCTGACTGTTGGCGTGCTGAAGGAGACCCTGCAATCTGAAACAAGGGTTGCCCTGACCCCAGAAATTACCGCAAAACTTCAGGCCCTGGGCGTTGCAATTGTCATGGAACACGATGCCGGAGCGGGCTCGAATTTCCTCAATGCGGAGTACGATGGCGTCGAAATCGCAGCCAGGGACGATGTTCTTGCCAAGTCCGACTTGTTGTTTACCGTGCAGCCCCCCGGCGACGACACCGTCAACAAGCTCGACTCCGGATCGGTCATCGCAGGACTGATGTACGGACATTCCAATCCCGGGCTCGTCGGGATCCTCCAGGACAAGGGCCACACCGCTTTCGCGATGGAGCTGATTCCGCGAATCTCACGCGCGCAGAGCATGGACGTTTTGTCATCCCAGGCTGCGGCAGCCGGTTACCAATGCGTCCTTATCGCGGCGAGTGCGCTCGACAAATTCTTCCCGATGCTGACGACCGCCGCCGGCACGATTCGGCCGGCCAAGGCGCTGATTATCGGCGCCGGTGTCGCCGGTTTGCAGGCAATCGCCACTGCAAAGCGTCTCGGCGCAATCGTTACCGGCTACGACGTGCGTGGCGCGACCAAGGAACAGGTCGAGTCGCTCGGTGCGAAATTCGTCGACACGGGCGTCCGCGCCGAGGGCGAAGGCGGATACGCGCGTGAACTGACTGAAGACGAAAAAGCGCAACAGCAGGCTGCGCTCGATAGGGAAATAGCACTCTCCGATGTCGTAATCAGTACCGCAGCGATTCCCGGCCGGCCGGCCCCCCGGATCATTTCCGCGGCGGCGGTTGCGACGATGAAACCCGGCGCCGTGATAGTCGATCTCGCCGCGGAAACGGGAGGCAACTGCGAGTTGACCCGGGCTGGCGAGACCATTGTCGAGAACAATGTGAGCATTGTCGGGCCGGTCAACCTTCCGGCTTCCCTGGGCAGACACGCGAGTGAAATGTACGCCAGAAACCTGTTCAATTTCATCAAACCGGCGATTCATGACGGCGAGTTGAAAATCGACTGGCATGATGAAGTGTTCGCACAGTCCGTATTGACACATGATGGCGAGATCAAGCACGAACTGACACGGCAAGCTGTCGAAGGGGGATCTTCCCGATGATTGATGGATTCATCGCGCTCTATATTTTCATGCTGGCGGCGTTTACCGGTTACGAAATCATTGGCCGCGTACCCGCCATTCTCCACACGCCGTTGATGTCCGGGTCGAATTTCGTGCACGGCATCGTGCTGGTCGGTGCCATGGTCGCGCTCGGCAGGGCTGACACAACCCTGGAGCTCGTGGTCGGCTTCGCCGGCGTGATCCTTGGCGCCGGCAACGCTGTCGGCGGTTACGTCGTTACCGAGCGCATGCTGGAGATGTTCAAGAGCAGCAAGGAGAAGCGCTCATGAGCGAACTCGTCTCGATGCGCTCGGTCATCGAAGCCAGCTATTTCGTCGCAGCTATCCTGTTCATCTTCGGGCTCAAGCGGATGAGTTCGCCGGTGACGGCGCGCGGCGGCATTATCTGGGCCGGCGCCGGCATGGTGGTCGCGACGCTGGTGACGTTCCTGTACCCGGGGATGGGCAACTACGCACTGATGATGGTTGCCATATTCATCGGTGGCGTGGCGGCATGGATCAGCGGCAAGAAGGTCGCCATGACCGACATGCCGCAGATGATCGCGCTCTATAACGGCATGGGCGGTGGCGCCGCGGCCGCAATCGCCGCCGTCGAGCTGTTGTCGGGAGAAGATCACGGGCTGGTGTTCGGCGTACTCGCCATCCTCGGCGGCATGATCGGCGCGGTTTCGTTCAGCGGCAGTCTTGTCGCCTTCGCCAAGCTGCAGGGAATCATGAGACGGACATTTCGTTTCGGCGGTCAACAGCTCGTCAATCTCCTGATACTGGCGGTGACCGTTGTCCTCGCCGGCATCATCGTTTATCAGCACAGCGGCGTGAACACCGTCGTCATCTTTTTCCTGTTTGCGTTGTTGCTCGGCGTCACGATGACCTTGCCGATCGGCGGCGCCGACATGCCGGTTGTCATCTCTCTCTACAACGCCCTGACCGGCCTTGCCGTCGCATTCGAAGGATTCGTATTGCAGAACGCCGCGATGATCATAGCCGGGACCGTTGTCGGCTCGGCCGGTACGCTGCTCACGCAGTTGATGGCCAGAGCGATGAATCGATCACTGGCCAACGTCCTTTTTTCCGGATTCGGAGACGAGGCGGCCGAAAGCAGCGAGATAGCCGGAAGCCTCAAGCCGATCGAGGCAACCGATGTCGCCGTCATGATGGCATTCGCGGACAAGGTGCTCATCGTTCCGGGCTACGGCATGGCCGTTGCCCAGGCGCAGCACAAGGTATGGGAGCTGGCACAGCTGCTCATCGACAGCGGCGTGGACGTCAAGTTCGCGATTCACCCGGTCGCCGGACGAATGCCGGGCCACATGAACGTATTGTTGGCCGAGGCCGGTGTTCCTTACGACATCATCTATGACGAAGACGAGATTAACGCGGAATTCGCAACCGCGGACGTCGCACTGGTCATCGGGGCAAACGACGTCGTCAATCCCGTTGCCCGATCGGATCCGTCGAGCCCGATATACGGCATGCCGATCCTGAATGCGGACCACGCGAAAAACGTGATCGTGATCAAGCGCGGCCAGGGGGCCGGATTTTCGGGCATCGAGAATGCTCTGTTCTTCCTGGATCAGACCAGAATGCTCTACGGCGACGGCCAGGCGATGGCCAGCCAGCTCATTCAGGAGGTCAAATCCCTCTGAGAAGAGGTGACAAAAAGGGGTCAGAGCCCTTTTATCCTTAAGAAAAAGGGGTCAGAGCCCTTTTATCCTTGATAAAAGGGCTCTGACCCCTTTTTCTTATTCTCTGTCTATCGTCGTCGGACGATCAGTCGCGCGGTGCCTCAAACGCTCTCGTATTCGCTTGCGCTGGTCCGGTGTCAGGTCGCGATACCGGTCCCTGAGTTGCTGGCGTCTGTCCGGCGGCAGCCTGCGGTAACGGTCAAAGGCCCTGCGGATGCGTGCCTGTTCCCTGGGCGACAGTCTCTGGAAGTCCCGGTAGCGCGATCGAATGGCGTCGCGCTGCTCGTCTGTCAGACCGCGCCATGCCTCAAAGCGCTCCTTCGCGGCGGCCCGCTGTCTGCGCGTCATGCCGGCCCAGCGTTCCGCGCCGGCTGACAACCGCGCCTGTCGTTCGGGCGCCAGCGTATCCCAGCTATCGGCCAGGGACTCCAGAACCCGTTGCTGTTCCACACTGAGACTGTCCCAGGATATGTTCTCGTCCTGTGCCAGCGACGCACCGCTCGCCACCAGCAGAAGCGACGCAAGGATTGACACCATCCATTCAGCTTTCATCTTCAGACTCCATCGATTCTTTGCCTGCCGGCGCGGGATCGCTCCGCTCGTCATCATCGGACGCCACCGCCTCGCCCGTTGCCCGATCAAACAGCAGCCAGTCTTCATCCGATGCCTCCCAGCTCCCCAGGTACTCCAGGAACTCCATGTCCGGTGATTCATCATCAGCAGCAGCGACCACGCCGTTGCAGCCGATCAAGCCCCACAGGATGGCTACGCTGAGCACGTAATCCGGCTGTTTCGCATCAGCCGACATTGCCATTCGGGTCCGGTTCGTCGTCGAATTCCGCCTCCAGCACCATCCAGCTGTAAAACTCGAGTTCCTGCAGCATCTCGAGACTCTCCTCTGTCATCAGAATCTCGAAATCGCGGAGTTCGCCAGGTGCTGCCAGAGAGTCCACCGGTGCTCTGTTGCTCAACATCACGACGGCCACTACCGCCGCCGCAGCAACGCCGGCAGCCGGCGCCCATCGCAGCCATCTCACTGAACCGGCACCCGGCCGCAATTGCTCGAGAGCTGCATGCCGGCCACGGTTCAGCCGTGATTGCGACTCGGCATCGAGGCCTTGCACACTTTGATCGAAGAGCTGTTTTGCTTTCGCCGCAAACTGCTGATCTTCGATGCTGGCGAGGTTTCGCTCGTTCATTCCCAATGTTCTCCCAATTTTTCCCGAAGGGCGTGTACCGCTCGGGAATAGTGCGTTTTCACGCTTCCTTCACTGCACCCCATTGCGGCGGCCGTTCCTGCGACGTCCAGTCCCTCGAAGGTGCGCAGCATGAACGCTTCTCTCTGCCTTCGAGGCAGTGCTGCAATCGCGACTTCCAGGCTCGCCATCGCTTGTGCCGACTGCAGGTTTTCATCGGGCGTCCTGCCGTCTCGATCCGGCGCGCTTGCCACCGGATCAAAGTCGGCATCCACGCTCTTCGACCGGCCGAACCAGACCATAACGCGATTGCGGACTGCCTGTCGCCGATGCCAGTCCCGGACACCGTTTTGAAGGATCCGGTAGAACAAAGGCGTCCATTCGCTATTCGACCGGTCGGCATAGTTGCGCACCAACTTGATCATTGCCTCCTGGACGATGTCCAGTGCCTCATCACGATCGCGGACGGATATCTCCGCAATACGCAATGCGCGCTTTTCAACCTCCGCCAAAAACCGGTCCAGTTCCCGTTCGCGCTGCAGCTCTTTCGCCCCCGTGAAGTGTTCGCGGGTGCACGATACCGCAATTTCGCAGGCCGGGAAGCTCATCCGCTGGCCATCCCGGTCTGTGGGCGCTCGAGATCCATCTCGATCCTTTCAAACATCTTGACTCCGTCATGGGGTCTAATAACGTGTCATGCCTATGTAACGAGCGAGCGGGGCCACGGTTGACCCTCAGTTACTAAACATAATCACGCCGGTCCCGGCCGCCGGCATATGAATATATGTCATTGTTTTTTAGAGAGAAATGAACGACGAGCCCATACTGCGCGTGGCCGTCAATGCGCCGCTGTCGAGACTCTTCGACTATTTGCCGCCGTCCGCGGCCCCCGCCCCGGCGCCCGGGCCCGGCTGCCGGGTTCTCGTGCCGTTCGGCCGGCAACGGCAGCTCGGCATGGTCCTTGGCCAGGAGACCGAGAGCGAGCTGCCGCGCAGCAGGCTGCGCCGCGTCTTGTCACTGATAGATGAGGAACCGATTCTCCGCGAGTCGGATATGTGGCTGATCCGCTTTGCCAGTGATTACTATCATCACCCGATCGGAGAAGTCGTTTCCGCGGCGTTGCCCGCGCTCTTGCGGCAGGGCAAACCTCTCAATCCCCGCGCCGAGCGAGTTGCCATCACGGGCGAAGGCGCTGCCCAGTCGTTGTCCGAAGTCGCCAGACGCGCGCCACGTCAGGCGGAGTTCCTCGCGCTCCTGGGGGGGCGCGCCAACGAAGGCGTAGCTTTCGAAGAACTCGACGACTCCATGCCCGGCTGGCGGCGCCTTCGAAAGGCCATGCTCGAGAAAGCATGGGTTCGAATCTTCGATGCGCCCTCCGATCCGGAATTCGAGCCGCGCGTGGGCGAAGCGACTGAGGGTCCGGTCCTGAACGCCGATCAGACGAGCGCACTCGAAGAGATCCGCGGCCATGAAGGATTTCAAGTCTCGTTGCTCGACGGCGTTACGGGGAGCGGCAAGACGGAAGTCTATTTGCGTCTCATGAAAGACGTGCTCGAGGCAGGTCGCCAGGTGCTGGTGCTCGTTCCGGAGATAGGGTTAACGCCACAGTTGGTGTCGCGCCTGGTCGCGCGTCTCGGTATTACACCGGCGCTCATGCACTCATCGTTACCCGACGGCGTCAGGCTGAGCGCGTGGCGCAGCGCCAGAAACGGGTCAGCGCCGCTTGTTCTCGGCACGCGTTCGGCGGTTTTTGCACCGCTGAGAAATCCCGGGCTCATCGTCGTCGACGAAGAACATGACAATTCGTTCAAGCAGCAGGAGGGATTGCGCTATTCCGCCCGTGACCTCGCTGTTGCCAAGGCGAAGCACCTGGACGTCCCGGTGACTCTCGGTTCGGCCACACCCTCGATCGAATCGCTGCAACGCTGCAACGAAGGAATGTATCGGCATGTGTCTCTGCCATATCGCGCCGGCAACGCCGCACCGCCATTGTTGAGACTCGTGGACCTCAACCAGCACCCTGCATACGACGGCCTGAGCCAGCCATTGCTCTGGGCCATCGAGGAAAACCTGCGCGACGGCGGGCAGGCACTCATCTTTCTGAACCGGCGCGGATTCGCGCCGACCCTGATCTGTTCGGGCTGCGGTCACATCGCGGAATGCCGGCGATGCGATGCGCGAATGACCGTGCACGCCGGCGACTCGAAGCTCCTCTGTCATCATTGTGGCGCGAGCCGCTCCATCGAGACGCAGTGCCCGGCATGCGGCGGGGCTTCTCGACCGCTCGGACAGGGTACGGAACGGCTTGAAGAATCGCTCGAGCACCAATTCCCCGACCGCAGGATAACGCGCATCGACAGCGACACCACGCGCCTGAAGGACACGATGAACAGAGCCCTCGCAATGGCGGAGCAAGGCGATGCGGAGATTCTCGTCGGCACACAGATGCTGTCGAAGGGCCATCACTTTCCGAAGCTGACGCTGGTCGGCGTCGTCAATGCCGATCAGGGGCTTTTCGGCACGGACTTTCGCTCGAGTGAGCGTCTGGCTCAGGGGCTGATTCAGGTCGCCGGGCGCTCCGGCCGCGAGCAGCGGCAGGGAGAGGTCATCATTCAGACGGCTTTCCCGAACCATCCTTTCTGGAACGAGCTCTTCAGCGGCGGCTACGGCCGGGTCGCGCAACAGGCCCTGCAGGAACGATCGGCAGCCGCCTGGCCCCCTTTTTCGCGTCTCACCCTGATACGCGCTGCAGGACACAAGCGCAGCGACGCGCACCGGTTTCTCGAGGCTGCCCGGGCGAAGGCCGCGGCTGCGGGCGTCGATACGGTAAGAATCCTGGGGCCCGTCAGCGCACCCATGGAGCGCAGGGCCGGTCTCTTTCATGCACAGTTGCTCCTGCAAAGCACCGACCGCCAGGGCCTGCATCGCTTGTTACAGGCCCTGCGTCCCGAACTCGAAACCGAGAAGTCGGGACGCCGGGTACGCTGGTCCATAGACGTAGATCCGATTGAGCTTTTTTGATGCCGCGTTAAAATTGCCGCCTCCCCCTTCCTGCGCGCATCAAGGTAAGTCTTTGAAGAGCAACATCGCACATCTTGTCGAGCAGGCTCTGGCGCTTGTTCCCGAGCTGCCTGACGCACCACCCGGATCTTCGGTCCGCCGGAGCGTCGAACGTACGCGCGATTCCCGTCACGGTGACTTTGCAACGAACATCGCAATGCGTCTGGCAAAGTCACTCGGAAAAAATCCCAAGGACCTTGCCGCACAAATCATCGACAAGCTGCCGGACAGCGAGTACGTCGATAGAGTCGAGATCGCCGGCCCCGGGTTCATCAATTTCTACGTCGGCAATGCCGCGTTTCGTCAGGAGATTGCCGACATTCTCGAGGCCGGTCACAATTACGGCAGGCGAGAAGCGAGGCAGGGACCTCGCTATCTGATCGAATTTGTCTCCGCAAACCCGACCGGGCCCCTCCATGTCGGACACGGCCGCCTCGCGGCATTCGGCGCAACGCTGGCCAACCTGATAGAGGCGGTCGGCTACCCCGTCGACCGCGAGTACTACCTCAACGATACGGGACGGCAGATGGACATACTCGGCGTCAGCGTACTCGTGAGAATGCTCGAGTTGCGGGGTATGCAGGTGCCCTTTCCGGAGGCGGGCTACAAGGGCGACTACATCGGCGAGATCGCCGCATCCATTGATGCATCTCAGCTGCCAGAGATCGACATCGAAGCGCTGTGTGCCGGTCTTCCCGCGGACGCCCCCGGTAACGATCAGGAAGTATTCATCGGCGCACTCATCGACCGGGCATACGAGCTCCTCGGCGAGGAACATTTCGAAGCGCTGAGACGCCAGGCGCTCGCCACCATCAGCGCGGACATCGAAGACGATCTCATGGGTTTCGGCATCGAATTCGACAGCTGGTTCTCCGAGCAGAGCCTGTCCGACGAAGACCTGATCAATGATGCGCTCGGCGTCCTCGAAGACCGCGGCATGCTCTACAAGAAAGACGGCGCCACGTGGTTCAAGGCAGAACAGTTCGGCGACGAGAAAGACCGGGTCATCATTCGTGAAAACGGCAAACCGACCTATTTCGCATCCGACATCGCCTACCACCATGGCAAGCGAAAACGCGGCTACGATCACTTGCTCGACGTCCTGGGCTCCGATCATCACGGCTACGTCGCGAGGGTCCGCGCGGGCCTCGAGGCCATGGGTTACGAAGGGAGCAGCCTCGAAGTACCGTTCGTTCAGTTCGTCAGCCTGTACCGCGGGGGCGAGAAGCTGTCGATGTCGACACGCTCGGGCGACTTCGTGACCTTGCGCCAGCTTCGGGAAGAGGTCGGAAACGACGCCGCAAGGTTTTTCTACGTCATGCGGTCCAACGACCAACACCTCGATTTCGATCTGGAGCTCGCAAAGAGCCGCTCGAGCGATAACCCCGTTTATTACATTCAGTACGCCCATGCCCGCGTCGCCAGCGTGTTCCACCAGCTCGGGCAAAAGTCCCTGAAGTGGGACAAGGCGGCAGGGCTCCACAACCTGCCCGGCCTCACCGAGGCTCATGAGAAAACGCTGATGAGCGCATTGAGCCGGTATCCGGAGACCATCGAACTCGCCGCCGGAAACCGGGCGCCGCAACACCTCGTGCATTACCTTCAGGACCTGGCCAGGGACTTTCACACTTATTACAACGCGCATACATTCATCGTTGACGATGAAAACCTGCGTAACGCAAGACTCGCGCTAATTGCTGCAACCCGTCAGGTCATCGCCAATGGTCTGGGACTGCTCGGTGTATCTGCGCCCGACTCGATGTAGACAATGGCGAGACGAAGACGCAAGAGAAAATCGCGCAAGGACGACTATCCGGGCTGGGTATGGATGCTGTTCGGGCTCGCGATCGGGCTCTCCGTCGCATTCGCCATTTACATCGACGAGCGCAGCCCGGGCGTTCCCGTGAGACCGGCCGCACAGCAGCCGCCGACCGTCGATGACAGCGACGAGCAATCGGCCGGCACGTCCGCCAAGCCTCCCGAATCACGCTTCGATTTCTACAGCATGCTCCCCAAGTTCGAGGTCATTATTCCGGAACACGAACCGGACGTGCGGGCCGACTCCGGGCCGAAGGCCGTTGTCGAGCCCGGAGTTTATGTTCTGCAGGCGGGCTCGTTCACGAGATACGAGGACGCAGACAAGCGCAGGGCACAACTTGCCATGCAGGGAATCGAATCGAGAATTCAGCGCGTTACGATTGATGACAAGACCTACCATCGCGTGCGGATCGGCCCGATCGACGATCTGAACAAGCTCAATGTCCTGAGAAACCGGCTCCGTCAGGCCCAGATCGACGTACTGAGAATCAGACTTGGCGATTGAATCGGCAGCCCGCCTTCTGCCCGCAGTCCTCCTGCTTTCCGCCTGTGCGACGCTGCCTCCCGAAGAGGCGCCGCCAGCGCAGACGACCAGGGCGCCGCCGCTCGAAAAAGCGCCAGCGGTCGAGCCAGCCCCGGAGCCCATACGACTCAGCGTCGCCGCCGTCGGCGACATGATGCTCGGCACCGACTATCCCGAAGACCACCTTCCCGACGATGACGGCGCCAGCTTTCTTGCAGCGGTAACCCCCATACTCTCCGCTGCCGACGTCACCTTCGGCAATCTCGAGGGCGTGCTGGTCGACGGCGGCGAGCCGGGCAAGCAATGCAGCAAGCCGGCCGCCTGTTACCGGTTCCGTTCTCCCCCGCGCTACGTCGAGCATTTCGTCAATGCCGGATTCGACGTCATGAGTCTCGCCAACAACCACGCCCGCGACTTCGGCGAAGAAGGCCGGCTGGCAACGATGCAGACCCTTGCAAACGCCGGCATACGCCACTCCGGCCTCGAAGGCGACATTGCAAGCCTCGAGGCGAACGGCCTCAGGATTGCGCTGATCGCGTTCGCGGTGACCAAGAACTCCAACCTGCTGCTCGACTACGAGAAATCGGCCGCGACGGTCGCCGCCTGCGCAAGCTCGCATGACATCGTCATCGTCTCGTTCCACGGCGGCGCAGAGGGAAGAGACGTCATGCGCTTGCCGTTCGGCGAAGAAGAGTATTACGGCGAACCACGCGGCGACGTCGTCCGATTCGCCCGCATGGTCGTCGATGCGGGCGCCGACCTGGTCATCGGTCACGGGCCTCATGTGGTGCGCGCAATGGAGCGATACAAGGGCCGGCTGATCGCTTACAGCCTCGGCAACTTCGCCACTTACTACGGCATCAGCGTCGAGGGCATGAAGGGCGTCGCGCCGATTCTGGTCGCAACGATCGATCAGACAGGCAGATTCATCGAGGGCCGGATCCACTCAAGCGAACAGATCAGGCCTGCCGGCCCGACTATCGATGATGAGCAAAAGGCATTGAATCTTATCCGTGGATTGAGCATCCAGGACTTCGGAAGACCTGGACTCACGTTTCATCGCGACGGCAGCATCGTTCCCGCCGACCGGCGCAAGACTCGTATCTTCCCGCTAGGTTTCTAGTCAGGCGGCTCGGAGACGATTGTGACAGACTATGAGATTCAGCAGTTCGAAGGTCGTAGTGATAGAGGCTTGGTCGTAACGTTATCGCAGGATACGAAAGGCCGAACCACCCTGATATTTGATGACGCTTGCCGTCAATCCAGAGTTGGCGACGGGGCGGGCTGGGAGAGCCAAGCTTTCTACACCAAGGTGGAATTCAGTACTGACCAACTCGAGAAACTGCAAGTGTCGAACAAAGACTTGGCGAGAATCGGAGAAAACATAGTTATTCGGTTGCTTGCGCTCAATAATGTTTGATTCGGTGTGCCAAGAGCCACCTACCAAATAGCTGAGCTGGCCGAATGGCTTCTGTCCCCTTTTCTTGCAAGGGGCAAAAAGCGTACCTTACGCTCAGTTGCCATTGGGCTAAATCGATATGCTGCCAGAGTTGGAGGCCGGACGTGAAAGTGATTCGCTTCAATGACGCGCGGCGATACGAGCCACAGGAACAGTGGGTGCGGGCCAGTCTGTGCGATCAGAAAGACATATCCATCGAGCACTTCGTAAAACCCGCAGGTCATGTCTCACCACGTCATTCCCATTCCAACTCCCAGGTGCTAGCTTTGCTTAGCGGGAAAGTGATCGTTCATAGTGACAATTATGACGATCAAGAGATAAAACAGGGCGATGTAATTTATATACCCGGCGATGAGCCGCATTGGGTGGCAAACCCGCTCGACGAACCGGCCGCCGGCCTGGATATCTTCGTTCCCGGCCGCTCGTTTGAATACTGGACGAAACAGCTGACTCGCTCGTCCCGGACCGCGCCGGCGAAAACAAGCTGACTATTCCTCCGCGCCTACCGATCTGAAATCGACACCCAGCGAGCGCAGTTTTCGATAAAGGTGGGTCCTTTCCATGCCCACGCGCTTGGCGAGCCGGCCGACCTTGCCATCACAGAGAACGAGTTGCTGCCGAAGATAAGCGCGCTCGAACTGCTCGCGTGCCTCCCTCAACGGCAGCGACAGGAGATCCTGCTTGACCAGAGGCTCGTCGGCCTGTGAAGTCGCCTCAATTTCTTTTTCGACTTCATCGAGTGTTATTTCTTCGTCGGCGCCTGTCAGCAAAAGCCTGCGAACGAGGCTCTTTACTTCCCGTACATTGTCGGGCCAGGGATAGTTCCTGAGCCTGTTTTGCGCGGCCACGCCGAATCGCCTGAACGACAGTCCTTCGCTGTCGACGAGTTTGTCGACGTAGTAGCTCAACAGCTCCGGCACGTCTTCCGCATAGTCCCGCAGCGGCGGCACCCGGACGCTAAGCGTATTGAGATTGGATACCAGTTCCTTTCTCAAGGTCCCGGCTTCGATCCTGCGCTCGTAATCTGCGTTCGCCGTCGCCAGAACGCGCGCTTTCAGTTTGATGGGCTCATGCCCGCCGCAGCGGACGAGTTCGCCCTGCTCCAATACACTCAGAATCAGCTTTTGCGCAAGCTCGTTGAGATCGGTGAGTTCGTCGATGATCAGGGTGCCGTTCTTCGCGCGCTCGAAGTAACCGTTGTGAACCTCGCCGTCTTTCTCCGTGCCGAAGAGTTGTTCCTCGGCATTACTTACCGTGAGGGAAGCCGCAAGCATGTTGACCAGCGGCCTTTCCGCCCGGTCGCTCAGCGCGTGAATGTAGCGGGCAAACGCGCCGCGGCCGGTTCCCGCCTCTCCGGTCAGGAGCACGGGTGACTCATGATTGGCGTACTGTTGAACCTTGTCTCTGAGGGCTTGCATGAGTTTGCTTCGCCCGACAGGGGTCATCAGAGACGGCGGCAGGCGCCTTGCCGTGATCGTTTGCCTTTTCGCCGCCTCGATAGCGCGCTCGACCGTTCGCAGGAGCTTCGCGATCGACAGCGGTTTTTCCACAAAGTCGAAAGCACCGAGGCGCGTTGCCTCAACGGCAGTATCCACCGTGCCGTGACCCGACATGATGACCACCGGGCAATCGAGATCACCCTGCTCGGACCACTCCCGAAGGAGGCTGATACCATCGGTATCCGGCATCCAGATGTCGAGCAGAATCAGATCGAACTTACCGTCACGCCGGGCTGCGCGCGCCTCGGCGGCGTCGGCCGCGTTGGTTACCTCATAGCCCTCGTCCGACAGAATGTCTTTTATCAGTGTGCGGATGTCGGCCTCGTCATCGACTACCAGCACTTGGAGTGCGCTCATGCTCTTTCCCTCCGCTTTTCCGCGCGGCTCGGCAACATCGCCATCATTGCCCCCCGCGCAGACTCGTTCACGGGCAACTGGATACGGATCACTGCGCCGCCCTCATCCGGATTCTCGGCCTCGACCGTCCCGGCGTGTTCCTCGACCAGCTTCTTGACGATTGCCAGGCCTAAGCCCGTGCCTTTGGGCTTTGTCGTTACGTATGGATCGAATACCTGGCTCACGGATCCGGTCTTGAAGCCCGGCCCGTTGTCTTCGACAACGATTTCGACGGCCTCGGCTTCCTGGATTTTCATTTTGCTGATCCGGACCTCGATGTGCCCCTTCTCGTCGCTGTTTTCCAGCGCTTCTATGGAATTCGTGATCAGGTTATGCAGCATCTGCCGCACTCGACCCATATCAGCCTCGATCTGCGGCAGGGTCGGGTCGGTGTTCAGGACAATCTCGATATCCTTCTCCTGGGCGCGATACAGATCGACAACCTCGTGTGCGAGCTTGTCGAGGTGGAACACGTTGATGTCGAGGTCCGGCGTGCGTGCGTAATCACTGAACGCGTTCACCATCTCCTTCATCGCCTCTACCTGCTGCACGATCGTGTGTGTCGCCCGGTCGAGGACCTGCACCTCCTCTTCCGACATCGAATCGATGTACTTGCGCCGCAGCCGCTCGGCCGACAGTTGTATCGGCGTCAGCGGGTTCTTGATCTCGTGTGCCAGGCGCCTCGCCACTTCGCCCCAGGCTGCGTCTCTCTGCGCCTGGAGCAACGCCGTGATGTCATCGAAAACGATCACGAATCCGGCCGCATGGTCCTCGTCGCCCGGCAATGTCGTGCAGGCACAGGTCAGTACACGCCGTCCGACTTCGCCTCGCAACACGATTTGCTCTCTCCATTCGGTTTCGCCGGACTTTAGATGAACCTGCGCCACGTCGACGAACTGCTCGAGCAGCGGCTCACCGGCCGCGACATCCGGCAGGTATTCGCCGACCCTGTTCTCGAGATTGAGGTTTAGAATCGCGCCGGAGGCTTGATTGGCGGTGCGGATCTTCAGGTCCGCCTCGAGTGCGACAACACCGGTCGACAACCTGGCAAGAATGACCGCCAGGTTCGCACGCTCGGCTTCGACCTGTGCCTGACTGAGGCTCGCCTGCCGCCGGGCTGTCGACAGTCTTTCGGTCATCTCGTTAAACGAGCTGACCAGAAAACCGATCTCGTCCCTCGACGGCGTGGGAAGCCGGGTATCGAAATCACCCTTGGCGACCGCCTGCGTTCCGGCGACCAGGTTCTGGATCGGCGCGACGAGCCGTCTCGACAGGACAAACGCCCCGTAAACCGATGCCAGCAAGGACAGCATCAATACGACCGACAGCGTGAACGTGAATGTCTGCTTCAGTGGCTCGCGCAGGAAGAGGAGCCGTCGGTATTTGCTGTATGCCGTATCCACATTGTTGGCCATTCGTCCGATTCTCTCCGTAACCGGGAAATGTGCCTGGATGACGCCCAGCGTTTCCGGCCTGCTCCGGTCGCCGAAAGCCACGGCCGTACGGATCTTGAAACTGCCCCGTTCTACCGGATCGAGACTCACAAAGGGCCTGTTCTGACTGATCTGCAGCATTACCTCGTCCCTCGGTACCTGAGGCATGCTGCCCGCTGCATGGTCGGAACTGGTTGCCAGGATCCGCCTGTTTCGGCCAAACACGGTTATCTCGCTCGCGCCGCTCTCCCGCCGCAACATGCTGAGCTCGAAGATGAGCTGACGCCCGCTGACCCCCCTCAGGCGGTCCGCAATCTGCATGGTCGTTCGCAGGTTGTCCCGCATTTGTATTCCGAGTGCGGCCTGGCTGAGAGCGAGTGCGTCGTCGAGGCCTTTTTCGACCTCGACGTTGAACCAGGTATCGATGCCCCGGTTGATGAATTGCATCGAGAAATAGAAAACGACCAGCAGCGGCACCACGGCGAGCGTGACTGACATGCCGACCATGCGTGCTTTCAGTTTTGCTCCCGGAACGTGGTCGCGGTAGTCGCGCAGCAATCGCGTCAGATTGCCGATGAGGAATCCGAGCAGCACGAGCACGCCGGCAACATTGATCAGCAGCATCAGCGTATGCAACCGGTCGAAGTGTTCCGAGTTCTGCGAGGTCAGGCTCAGGAGGAACAGTGCGCTAAGCACGAGGCCGACGCCAACCACGCCGAGTACCATATAGGCCAGTCTCTTTAGCGTTCGAGTAACCATTCGAACCATTCACTTTCCAGCTGCCACTGGTCCCGCCAGAAAAACAGTATGCGCAGTGGGGCCGGATATTGTTCCGTGCTCAACCTCGCGCGCAGGCGAATGCGGTATCTCTTGTCCGCCTCGAGAATCGCGTCGTCGATGACCGGCAGCCCCTGGATCCGGCCGAGGTTATTCAGCGCCGAGTAAAGTGTCGCAAATGAATCCTGGTCGCCGCTGTTCAGGTTTCTGACTATGTAGCGCTGACTCAGCGGGCGATACTCGAGTTCATAGCTGACGACAAGCTCCGCATCCGTCGAATCGGGGATGAATCTCCGTATCCGGATGACTTCGAGTTTGAGTTCTATTCTGAGTGCGACCCCACTCGCGAGCGCATCGAGCGCCTCGTCGCTCAGCACGAGCTGGAGACGGGATTCGAGCACGTGCACGCCTTCGACCAGGGCCGTCGAAGCCGATCGCACGTCGAAGTAGCCGGCGCGATCAGGCCCTTCCTGTGCCTCGGCCGGCATCGGCGTTGTTATCAGGCTGCCGATCAGAATCAAAACCAGCCCGCCAGTCAGTTTTCCCGTCATATTGTCGCTAGCCAACCTTTTCCAGACACGCGTAATAAAAGCCGTCGAGATCCCGGCAACCGGGCAGGATCTGATATCCGCATGTCTTACGCTGCATTAGATCGCGGATGTTGCTATTGGGCAACACATCGTTTTCCCGGGCGCCCGCCCGTGTGTCCAGAAATTCCCCCACCACGTCGTCATTCTCCGCTGTAAGGACCGAGCAGGTCACATAGAGCAACTGGCCGTTCGCCGCCAGGAGCGGCCAGAGCGCAGCCAGAAGGGTCTGCTGCGACCCGGCCAGCCTCTCGATGTCCTCCGGCCGCCGCAAAAGCTTGATGTCCGGATGGCGGCGAATGACGCCGCTGGCCGAACACGGCGCATCCAGGAGAATCCTGTCGAACTGCACGCCGTCCCACCACTCATCAGGATTTGATGCATCTGCCGCAACAAGCGTTGCGGCCAGCCCCAGCCGGGCGAGATTCTCGCGGACCCTTTCGAGCCGCTCCTCATCCAGATCCACGGCTGTTAGATCGGCGCCCGGACCCGCTAGTTCCAGGAGTTGCCCGGCTTTCCCGCCGGGAGCGGCGCAGGCATCGAGGATCCGCCCGCCGCCGCCCCGGAGCAGCCACGGCCCGGCCAGTTGTGCGGCGGCGTCCTGGACGGAAACCCGGCCGTCGGAGAAGCCGGGCAGGTCACCGACAAGCCTGGGCCTTTCCAGCCTGAGGGCCTGATCGAATCCCGAGATGACGCCGTTGGATCGACTTTCTCCTCCGGATCCCTCATGCTCGGCGAGTTCCTCGATGTAGGCCTCGGGAGACTGACGGTTGACGTTGACCCTGAGCCACATTGGCGGCTGCGAATTGCCGGCCTGAACGATCTCACGCCAATTCTCCGGCCAATCGCTTCGAAATCGCTCGATCAGCCACGCCGGATGCGAATAACGCGCCTCGTCAGTGGAAGGTTCCCTTGCCTGCACGTTTTTGCGCAGGAAATTCCTCAGCACGGCGTTGATCAGTGACGCGTACTTCGGCCGCCGCAGGACCCGGGCTGCCTCGACAGTCATGGAGACCGCCGCGTGATCCGGTATCCGGGTATCGGTTAACTGATAAATGCCAACGGCAAGAAGCGACTCGATGACACTATCGCGTGCTTTGAGCGGCCTGTCGAGCAAGCTGCCCAGCTGCCAGCGAAGGCGGAAGTAAAATCGGATCGTCCCGTAACAGAGAGCCCGTGCCAGGCTCCGCTCTGACGGGCTTATCCCTGACTCCACTCCGGCGATCGCGGCATCGAGTGATCGGCCCCGCATGGCGACCGCATCGACGGCCTGCGCCACCCGGGCCCGGGTCCGCGCGCCTGTCTTGTGTGCATCCATCAATCCAGGCGCTTGCCCGTTACAGGCGCCTGGCCGGCGAACTCCGCGGCACTGACTTTTCGACGGCCCGGCCGCTGCAGCTCGAGCATGCGCAAGACACCTTCCCCGCAGGCAACATCGATACCGTCATGCCCCGCGGCGATCACGGCGCCAATCGATCCGCCCTGTCCCTCGACCGGTTCCGCCGACCAGCACTTTATCTGCTCGCCGTCCAACTCGAAAAAAGCACCAGGTGCCGGGTTGTAGGCCCGCACCTGCCGTGCCAGTTCAGCGGCAGTCTTGCGCCAGTCCATTGCGGAATCACCCTTCCGGATCTTGCCGGCATAGGTCGCCTGACTGTCGTCCTGTGACTCAGGCTGCACTTTGCCGGCGAGGATGTCGGGCAGATGCTCGCAAAGCATGTCGCTGCCCAACCCGGCCAGGCGGTCGTGCAGCTCACCCGCGGTTTCGGTATCACCGATACGAAGCGTCCGCTGCGCGAATACCGGACCGCTGTCGAGTTCTGCGGTCATCTGCATAAGACTGATGCCGGTTAGCTCGTCTCCCGCGAGTATCGCCGCCTGAATCGGGGCGGCGCCGCGCCAGCGGGGCAGGAGAGATGCATGAACGTTGAGGCAACCGCGCCCTGGCAGGTCGAGAATGGCCTGCGGCAGGATGAGGCCGTATGCAGCCACGATCATCAGGTCGGCATTAAACCCCGCAATCTCGGAAACGACCTCCGCGTCCCTGAGCGACACCGGTTGGTGAACCGGGATGTCTTTTTCGACTGCGAACGCTTTGACGGGGCTCGGGCGCAGTTTCCTCCCCCTGCCCGCGGGCCTGTCGGGCTGGGTATAGACGGCAAGCGGCGTTTTTCCCCGATCGACCAGCGCGCTCAACGACGCAAGCGCGAAATCCGGCGTGCCGGCAAACAGGATTCTTCCGCCATTCATAGACTGGTTCGAATCCGTGAGTATCGTTGGCTAAAGGACCGCGGCCTCGGCCGGTTGTTGCCTCCGGTCCTTCAGCAGCTTCTTGCGAATTTTCTGTCGCTTGGCCTCGGACAGGTAATCGACGAACAGCTTGCCGTTCAGATGATCGATTTCATGCTGAATACAAACAGCCAGCAAGCCCTCGACAACCTTTTCAGTCGTGTCTCCCCGGCGATCGAGATACCGGACACGAATGTGTTCGGCGCGTTCGACCTCCTCGAAGTAGCCGGGCACGGACAGGCAGCCCTCTTCCGTGACCGCGACGCCGTCCTTCTCGAGTATCTCCGGGTTGATCAACACCTGCGGATCGTCTTTCTCGGTAGAAGTGTCTGCCACGAGCAGGCGCTTGTGCACGTCCACCTGGGTTGCCGCCAGGCCGATGCCCGGTGCGGCATACATCGTCTCGAACATATCGCGGATCAAAGCCCTGAGTTCATCGTCCAGACGCTCTACCGGTGCCGCCTTTTTTCTGAGCCTCGGATCCGGAAACTCCAGAATAGTCAGTAATGCCATAAATCCTCGAGTCGATACTCTTGTGAATTGCTACAAAATGCACCTAAATTTTTGACTTTATTGAATAAGATGACGGACAATGCCGCCAGAAAATCAGCCTGCCAGACCCGAAACGGGCCGGAATTGTGACGCGTTTGGCAGCCTGACGGGCGTCGACACGACATATTATAGCAACGCCTGCCCGCTGGCAGGTTCAGACCATCTTGATGGAGCATCCGTCGATCATGTCATTCAGCATATGTTGCCTGAAAAGCAGTCTACGACTGACCGCCATCGCGCTGGCCGTATCGGTGGCCGGCTGCGGTATGAATCCGTTCTCAGATGACGACGAGGCTCCGGCGCCAATCCAGCGAACGACCGGCTCATCGCCCAGCGGTTCCTCATCGATAGACGGCGGGGTGAGCCAGACCACTCACGAACCCAGGCTCGTGCTGGTCGAGGAAGCGCCGACCCGGGTACCGCTCGCCGAGGGCCACCCCGACGAATATACGGTACAGGACGGAGATACGCTCTGGGATATCGCGGCAACGTTTTTGAGAGACCCGTGGTATTGGCCGGAAGTCTGGTATGTGAATCCCCAGATCGAGAACCCCCATCTCATCTTTCCCGGCGACATATTGTCCCTGGTGTACATCGATGGCCGGCCGCGCGTGACCACGACAATGCGGGGCGCCACTTACAAGATGTCTCCTGCTGCAAGAGTGACGCCCTTGAGCGAAGCTGTCACGAGCATTCCTTATGAGCAGATCGATGCCTTCCTGTCCAAGGGGCTCGTGCTCGAAAGAGGCCAGGCCGAAAGGCTCCCGTATATCGTCGGGACACGCGGCGACCACATGATCGCAGCTGCCGGCAATGAGGTCTACGTGCGCGGTGGTGTTGCATCGCAGCCCGGCGCCCGATACAGCGTTGTCCACATTGGCGACCGGTTACGCGATCCGGAGGATGACGATATCGTGGGATATCAGGGCATATATGTCGGTGAAGGGATGATGGCCCGCGGCGGAGACCCGGCGACTGTTGCACTGATAGATACCAATCGTGAAGCGTTGAACGGCGACCGCCTGCTTCCCGAAACTGTGGACATTCCGCTGAATTTCTTCCCGAAAGCTCCCGATATTCAGGTTGACGGCAAGATCATCTCGGTAGTAGATGGCGTATCGATGATCGGTCAGTATCAGGTCGTGGTCATTAACCGCGGCGCAAGAAACGGGCTCGCACCAGGGGATGTTCTGACCGTATTCCAGGCCGGCCAAGTCGTTCGGGACCGTTACGCGGGTGGCTCTTTGTTCGGGGGCACCAACAGGTTTGCCGGCGGCAAGGTCAAATTACCCGATGAAGAGGCCGGCACAGTCATGATATTCAAGGTATATGACCGTATCGGCTACGGGCTCGTGATGGAGGCAACCACCCCGATTCACGTACTCGACGCCGTGCGCAACCCCTACTGATCAAAGCCTGATAACGGGCCGGCACGCATTAAGGGGTGCCGGCTCGTTTTTTTTTGCCCCGGGGGACGGACCCCCGGGGTCCGTCCCCGAGATGTCAGGGGGTTAGATGAGCGATAAACATCAAGCATGGCTTGCTGATCCCGAGAACCGGATCGTCTCCCCGGCTTCGCACGACTACCCGGACCTATTACGACGAATTCCGAGCCCGCCGGCGCAGCTGTACATAGTGGGCAGTATCGGGGCCCTGCACCTGCCGGCCCTGTCCATCGTCGGCAGCCGCAATCCGACCCGAGGCGGGACAGAAAATGCCTACCAGTTTGCGAAGCACCTCGGACGCTGCGGCTTCTGCATCGTCAGCGGACTGGCGCAGGGCATCGACACGGCAGCACATCAGGGTGCGCTCGATGCCGATGCAGTGACCGTCGCATTCCTCGGGCATGGCATTGACCGCGTCTACCCGGCCGCCAACCACGATCTCGCCCGCAGAATCTCACGAAGCGGCGCCCTCGTATCGGAATATCCACTCGGAAGCCCGCCTCGCCGGGAACATTTTCCGCAGCGCAACAGACTCATAAGCGGCCTGAGCCTCGGCACCCTTGTCGTCGAGGCCGCGAGCCGCAGCGGCTCCCTCATAACCGCCCGGCTCGCCGGGGAGCAGGGCCGTGAAGTGTTTGCGATCCCCGGTTCAATTCACAACCCGCTATCAAGAGGTTGCCATCAACTCATCAGGCAGGGCGCCAAACTCGTCGAAAGCGCGGACGACATCGTCAGCGAACTCGGACCGCTCGCCGGGCATCTTATGCAAAGCGATTCTGGCGATGACGACGCGCCATCCTCGGGGGCCGAAACCGATGTCGACTATGCGGCCCTTATGAAGGCGCTGTCTTACGACCCCGCCAGTGCGGACGAACTCGCAGAGAATTCCGGATTGACGATCGATCAGGTTTCCTCCATGCTTCTGATCCTGGAGCTCGAGGAAAA
>JBHHWI010000042.1:0-23403 GCA_046756445.1 Woeseia sp.
ACGGTCTTGCTGCGGAACGCCAGATCATAGGAATCCGGGAAGAGGAGAATGATGAGGACGTTGATGATGTCGGGGAAACAGGGAGGCGCCGCGCTCGTTGTCGGGCTCGTGCTGCTGGTCGTCATCACCGTGCTGGCAATTTCCGGCATGAATACGGCGACCACCGAACTGGCGATGGCCAGAAGCAACCAGGATTACGAGAACGCGTTTCAGGCTGCGGAGACCGGCCTCGAGAACGCCCTGTCGCAGGGCCGATTCAACACGTTTGCGAATACGAATCTGATTACCAACATCAACGAAAGCGACACGGTGGCTTCGGTCATCGTGTTCGAGGAAGCGACGCTTGTGCCCGATCGAGCATTCAGCCTCGGCGTCGGTGGCGGCATCGCAGCGTATCACTTCAAAGCGACCGCAACAGCGGAATCCAGGCGGGATGCGGGTGGAACCACGGACAGGGACGCGTCTGCCGTTCATACACAAGCCTTCTACGTAGTCGGGCCGGAGGCGCCGACGCTTTGATAACAAGAGAGAAGACCAGGGACACGGAGCAAGAAATGCCTATTCAAAAACTACTGGTACCGGGACTGTTGGCACTGAGTCTGTCGGCCGCGGCCGACTTCACGACCATAACCGAAGCTTATGAAGTCGCCGTCAGCGATATGAGATTACCGCAACATTCCGGCGGAACATTGACGTTCAGGCAGTGCGCTGAATGTGAATCGCAAACGCTCTTCGCGACCAGCGGGACACGGTACGTCCTGAACGATCGCGACGTAGATCTGACGGAACTCAAGAAGCGACTCGCACTGGTGACAAACCCGAGGGACAAGACTGCAACCGTGATGCACCATCTCGAGTCGAACACGATTACCGCAATTTCGGTCAGGCTCTGATTGCGGCGCGAGGCAGCTTGATTGAGCGAACGATGATGAACGCGCTGATGCGAAATATCACATGGACGTGTGCCGGGGTTTTTGTTGCGCTGACCATCGGCGCACCCGCAATTGCGGACGACACCGAACTGTTGCTGCTGGCGCCGGATCAGGCTCAGAACGACAAGCCGAACATGCTGTTTATCCTGGATACATCGGGCAGTATGACCAGCAATGAAGGCACGATCGAGCCATACGACAGCTCGAAGACCTATGACGGCAATTGCGACCCGAAGCGGGTGTACTGGACCGACGTCGACGTATTGCCGGTATGCGACGGTAAGAACAAGCAGTACATAAACGACGACAGGTTCTTCTGTCGGATCGCCATCGATCAGATGTCCGGTATCGGCAGCTTTTCCGATACCATGGTGCAGTACCGCGGCGGCGGCAAGGACGGCAGATCCGGTGGTCCCAGGAGATGGCAGTACCTGGCGCCGGGCTATACCGACAAGCCCGTCGAGTGCCAGCAGGACTCCGGCAAGCACGGCGACGGCCGCTCGAAACACCTGTGGGCGGCGAGCGGCACCGACCTGCGTGACCCGTTTACCAAGGAGCCTGATGAAGGGCTCTCCTGGGGCAGCGCGCCGAGAAACCTGGGCTACACCGTCTTCGACGGCAATTATCTGAACTGGAAGGCTTCTCCGGCCAATGCGACGATTTCGCGCATCGCCATCGTACGGGCGGTAACCAAAGCCGTATTGAAATCGATCACGGGCGTCAACGTCGGCCTGATGCGTTTCAATGACAGAAACGGCGGACCGGTCATCAAGGCGATAAGCGACCTCGAAACCGACCGGGCCGGCATTCTTGCGACGATCGACAGCCTGACCGCCGACGGGCGTACGCCGCTGGCGGAAACCATGTACGAAGCGGCGCTGTATTGGCGGGGAATGAATGCGCACTTCGGCGAGAACATCGACGAGCATGCCACGGACCCCGAGGCGCTCGATTCGGCGACTCCTGAAAACTACAAACAACCGGCCACGAACGTTTGCTCGAAGAATTACAACGTGTTACTGACGGACGGTAAACCCAATGATGATCACGAAGCGCAGCCACTGGCGCCATTGCTGCCGGGCTTCCAGACCTCGCTGAGCCGCAAGTCCTGCGACGGTGCCCTCGGACAGGGCATGTGCCTCGATGACATTACGGAATATCTGGCGGTTGAGGACATCGATGCTGCATTGCCTGGAGACCAGTTCGTCACGACACATACGATCGGATTTGCGATCGACTTGCCGATTCTGCGTAGTGCCGCGGAGCGATCCGGCGGCCAGTACTTCCTGGCCGATGACGTGGAGAGTCTCGCGCGCGCCTTACTGAGCATCGTCGGCGATGTCACCGCCAGGAACATATCGTTCAGCTCGCCCGCGGTATCGGTGAATGCTTTCAACCGGACGCAGAACCTGAACGACGTGTACCTCACGGTGTTTTCCCCGAAGACCCGGGCGCACTGGCCGGGAAACCTGAAGAAATACCGGATCAGCGACGGCCGGATCGTCGACGCCAAAGGGCGTGTCGCGGTAAGCCCCACAACCGGCTTGTTCGACGATGCCGCGCAGAGCTTCTGGACGACCGGCGGCCCTGACGGCAATGAAGTCACACTGGGTGGCGCGGCCAACGCATTGCCGGCGCCGGCATCGCGAAAGCTGTATACGAATAACGGTTTCGATAACAACCTCACGGCCGGCAGCAATGCGCTCACCCCGTCCAACACGGGATCCTTTGCGGCCTCCGACTTCGGTTTGACCGGCGCGGTCGGTGAACCCGCGATGGATGACTTGATTCGCTGGATGCGCGGTGAAGACATCAATGATGAGGATTCGGATTCGTCAACCACCGTGCGCAACGCCATGGGCGATGCGCTGCATTCCCAGCCGGCTGCCGTGGTATACGGTGGCTCGGCGACTTCGCCTGATGTCATCGTGTATACGGCGACCAATGACGGTTACCTGCATGCAGTGGACGGCATCACGGGCGTCGAACTCTGGTCATTCGTGCCGAAAGAACTCTTGACCGGCATGACCCGGCTATTCTTCGATCCACGGTCCCAGTACAAGGTTTACGGCATCGATGGCGATATCGTGCCCGTCGTCGCTGACAGGGATAACAACGGCATCATCGATGGCGGTGATTTCGTGTACCTGCTGTTCGGTCAGCGACGTGGCGGCAACTCGTTCTACGCCCTCGACGTAACGGACAAGAACACGCCCAGGCTCATGTGGAGCCGGCAGTTGACGGGTGGCGGCCAGAGCTGGTCCAGGCCTACCGTGGCCCGGGTCGATATCGATACCGCGGGGCAGAATTCCGACAGAGCGGTCGTCATAATCGGCGGTGGATACGATTCCGTGCACGATACGCGGGCGCATCCGGCGGCAGCCGATACGGCGGGCGCGGGCATTCACATGCTCGACCTCGTCAGCGGCGCGGAACTCTGGCGCGCCGGGCGGGACGCCGGCGCCAGTCTGCAACTCTCCACCATGACGCGTTCGATTCCGGCGCAGATCCGGGTCGCCGACATGAACGGCGATGGCTTCGCCGATCGTATGTACGCATCGGACATGGGCGGTCAGCTGCTGCGATTCGATATTACCAGCGGACAGGCGCCGGCCGGCCTCGTTGCCGGCGGCGTAATCGCACAACTCGGCGCCGATGGTCTGAGCGCTCCGACGGATGCGGACACGCGGCGCTTCTATAACCCGGTCGACGTATCGATCTTTACGGATCGAAGCCAGAACCGCCGCTTCATTTCGCTGAGCATCGGCAGCGGCTACCGCGCGCATCCCCTGGATAACGGGGCATCGGATCGATTCTATTCCGTACGGGATCCGGATGTATTCAACCAGCTGACCCAGGCTGCCTACGACAATTACATCATTGTTACGGACAGCGATCTCGTCGAAGTCAGCGGACGGGTGCGCAGTATCATTGACCCGGCCAGGAAAGGCTGGAAGTTCAGCTTGCCGGACAATCAAAAAGTCCTCGCCGGCTCGGTAACCTTTGACGACTCGGTGTTTTTCGTCGGCTTCTCGCCGGAATCGGGCCTCGCCGATGTCTGTCAGCCCAGCCAGGGCAGAAATTTTCTCTATCGGGTCAGCGTCGAGAACGGCGACCCGGTCGTCAACAACCTGGATTCTCTCGATCCCGGCGCTGCCGACGACGAACGCGTGAGGCAGCTGGCGCAGGGCGGTATCGCGCCGACGCCGGCGTTCCTGTTCCCGAGTCCGGATGACCCGGACTGCACGGGCGCCGATTGCACTCCGCCGCCAATCGCTTGTGTGGGCGTCGAATGTTTCGATCCGGGCTTTGCGAACAACCCGGTCAGAACGCTCTGGACGCAGGACGGAATCGAATGATGAGAATATTGCGGATTTTCCACGATGCGTGAATGCGTGCGCGGCATGAGCCTGCTGGAGCTGATGATCGTCGTCGTCATCATCTGTGTCCTGGCGGTGATGGCCTATCCGAACTACCGCCAGTACGCGGCCCGAGCCAAGCGCAACGAGGCCAAGGCGGCGTTATTGCAGATTACGACCCGTCAGGAGTCGTTTTATCTGCAAAACAATACCTTCACGACCGATATGAGAGCGCTCGGTTTTCCGGTATCCGGAAACTGGATCACTGACACGGGTTCATACATGATCAATGTCGGCGCAGCAGACGCCAACGATTTCACGGCGACGGCGACATACCAGAAGGCCGATGCGGAAGCCGGCAAGTGCGCGACTTTCCGGGTTGACAGCCGCGGCACCAAGACCTCGGCGCCGCTGGCGGACTGCTGGACCCGGACACGGTAGTCGAGTCAGCCGCTTGCTTCTTCCTCAGTGTGGGTGGCGGACTCGCCCGCCTTATCCTGTTTGTCCGGCCCGGGCGTATGGCGCCCCGACAGGAACAGCGCATCGACAATCAGGAGTCCGGCTCCGATCGTAATCGCGGCGTCGGCGACATTGAATGAGGGAAACGGCCAGCTGCCGAACAACACCTGAATGAAATCGATCACGTGACCGAGCCGGATCCGGTCGATGACGTTTCCAAGCGCACCACCGAGCACGAACGCCAATCCCGCCGATAGTACGTTTTGTCCGCTCCTCCTCAGTCGCCATAGCCACACGGCGATCACGGCACTGACGATTGCTGCAAGCACTATGAAGAACCAGCGTTGCCAGCCTGGCTGGTTCGCCAGGAAACTGAACGCGGCGCCGGTATTCTCCTGGTGTGTAATATTCAGGAACGGATTGATCGGGATCTTGCTGTAAAGCGGTACCCACTTGAGTATCGCCCATTTTGTAAGCTGGTCGATTGCAATGACCAAAACGGCGATCGAAATCCAGATGCCGTATGACAGATTCCGTTGCGAATCATTGGTATCCGTAATTTCCAAAAGCGTCTCCTTACTCCGACCTCAACCTGAGTGCGGTCGGACGAACCCCGACCAACAGCAATCCCAGGAAGTACACGCCTGCACCAATGAAGACGGACAGTCCGAGCCAGATGGCCCGGTCAAGCATACCGACATTGACCCACCAGTCCAGCGGACGCTGCAGGTAATCGAGCGAAAACCACATCAGCACGTTTGCGAACGCGACCTGTACCAATAGTTTGCCCCACCCTCTTGACGGACGCAGCACGCCTTCCCGACGAAGCCCGCTATTGAGTAACCACGCGTTGACGACGGCGGCAACCGAAATCGCCAATGCGAGACCAGCGTGCGTTCCATCGTACCCTGCCTGTGTCAGTGCGTATGCCAGCACAACACTCAGCACGAAGTTGACGACCAGCGCGATCAGCCCGAACCTGACCGGCGTCCGCGTGTTCTGTCTTGCAAAATACGCAGGCGCCAGGATCTTGACGTACGAAAAGCCGACCAGGCCCAGGGCGAACGCCTGCAAAGCCAGCGCCGTCATGCGAACGTCGAATACGGTGAACACGCCACCGTAGAAGATCGTGGCGACCAGTGGCTCGGCGAGGACGATCAGGCCCACGGCGGCCGGTACTGCGACCAGCAGCACGATTTTCATCGACCAATCGATCGTTTCCGAGAATTCCCTGCGCGACTCGTTTGCGTGCTGTCGTGACAGAGTGGGCAGCATCACGGTGGCAAGCGCGATGCCGAACAAACCGAGGGGAAACTCCATGAGCCTGTCGGAGAAATACAGCAGGCTGATTTTGCCGACACCCAGGAGCGATGCGATGATGCCGCCGAGCAGGACATTGATCTGGGCAACCGAAGAACCGAATATCGCCGGCATCATCAGCGCCGTTATGCGCTTGACGCCCGGATGTCCCGGATTCCATCGCGGCCTCGGTAGCGCGTGAATACGTGACAGGAACGGAATCTGAAACAGCAGCTGAATGAGACCGGCGGCAAACACGGCATAGGCCAGCGCCATGCCGGGCTCTTCCAGCATCGGCGCAATCCACATTGCGCCGGCGATCAAGACGATATTCAGTATCACCGGCGTAAATGCCGGCACGCCGAAGCGCCCGTAGGTATTGAGAATGCCCCCGGCGAAAGCGGTCATCGATACAAAAAACAGATACGGGAACGTGAAACGAAGCATCGCCGTCGAGAGGTCGAAGCGTCCGTCACTGCCGACGAATCCCGGTGCGACAATCACTACGAGAATCGGCGCCGCAATGACGCCGATCAGAGTAATCAGGAACAGAATCAGCCCGAGCGTCCCGGCAACCGAATCGACAAGCTCTCTTGCTTCGCCATGATCGTGCTTCTCCCGGTAGCTCGCCATGACGGGGACGAAGCCCTGGGAAAATGCGCCCTCGGCGAAAAAGCGACGCAGCATGTTCGGTATTCGGTTGGCAACGAGAAAAGCGTCCATCACGATGCTCGCGCCGAAGAACCGGGCGAACACCACGTCCCGCACGAGGCCCAGGACACGCGACAGGAGCGTCATGACGCTGACCACCGATGTCGAGCGCAACAGGCGCAGGGCCGAGACCTGGGATGCGTCATCTGAGGCCATGATGGGCGCTAGTTTAGCCCGAGATGCAGCCAAAAATCAGTGATTTAGCGAATCATTGACAATCAGCCGGTGGCCGCGAATAATACGCCGCTCTTCGGCCGGAGCGCGTCATACTGGTGCAAGCTCCGGCCTAACCTCCGGCAGTGGATTGACAGCAGTGGCAAACATCAAGTCAGCCAGGAAACGTGCCCGACAGGCGGAAAAAACCCGGCTTCACAAGATGGGGCTTCGCTCCAAGATGCGGACTCACATCAAGAACGTAATCAAGGCAGTCGAGAAAGGCGACAAGGCAGCAGCCGCAGCCGCTTACAAGGACGCGGTTCCCGTGATCGACAGTATGGTGAACAAGGGCGTCGTCAACAAAAACAAGGCTGCCCGTCACAAGCGCCTTCTGAACAAGATGATCAAGGCGCTCGCCGCTTAGGTGCTCGCTGCCTAGGCACTTTCTGCCGATTCCGAATCCGCCAGCACCTCGAGTTCCCGGATAACCGCTCGAGCCAGTTTCCCGGTCCCCTCGCCGGTCACGGCGCTGGTCTCGAAGACCGGTCCATCCCAGGCCAGCTTATCCACCAGTCCATCTCGCTGGGCGGCGGCATCCTCGCTGTTGAGCAGGTCGATCTTGTTCAGGACCAGCCAGCGTGGCTTTTTCCACAGGTCCTCGGAAAACGCTTCGAGCTCTTTTTCGACGGCACGAAAGTCGCTAACAGGGTCGGATTCGGGATCGATCGGCGAGATGTCGACGAGATGCAGCAGTAGCCTGGTGCGCCGCAGGTGCTTCAGGAATTGAATGCCCAGACCCGCGCCTTCCGCGGCGCCTTCGATGAGCCCGGGAACATCCGCCATCACGAAGCTCTGCAAGGGCCCTGCCGAGACGACGCCGAGATTGGGGTGCAGCGTAGTGAAGGGGTAGTCCGCGACCTTCGGGCGTGCGGCCGACATCGCACGTATCAGCGTCGATTTGCCTGCATTGGGTAATCCCACCAGACCGACGTCGGCCAGCAGCCTTAGTTCGAGCTTCAGGTGCCGCGTTTCGCCCGGCGTTCCCCGGGTTGTCTTGCGAGGAGCCCGGTTGGTACTGCTCTTGAATCGCGTGTTGCCGTATCCGCCGCGGCCCGCCTCTGCGACCGTCAGGCGCTGCCCGGTGTCCGTGAGGTCACCGATCAATTCGCCGGTATCGACATCGTGTATGACGGTACCGCAGGGAACGACCACGTCGAGGTCCTTGCCGGATTTGCCGGTTCGGTTTTTGCCGGCACCGGGTTGTCCGTTTCCCGCTCTGAATTTTCTGGCAACACGGAAGTCTGCGAGTGTATTGACCGAATCATCCGCGACCAGATGAACACTGCCGCCATCGCCGCCGTCGCCGCCGTCCGGACCGCCTCTCTCGATGAATTTTTCGCGGCGAAAACTCAGGCAACCATTACCACCGTTTCCGGCCTGTACACTGATCGTGGCTTCATCGACGAATTTCATGGCGAAAAAACCCAAATCCGCCCGCGACGCCGGATATTCCTGCGTGCGAGCTGCGGATTGAACTTTAGTAATACTAAGTCAAAAAAACCCCGCAAAACGCGGGGTGCCTCATTCGATCCTGATAGTGATTCAGCTCAGCCGCTTTCCACACTCACGAACTGGCGGCTCTTCGGGCCCTTCTTCTCGAACTTCACCCGGCCCTCCGATTTCGCAAACAGCGTGTGATCCCGGCCGATGCCGACGTTCGTGCCCGCATGAAACCTGGTGCCGCGCTGGCGAACGATGATGTTACCGGCTACGACCTGCTCGCCACCGAAAACCTTGACGCCCAGGCGTTTGGATTCGGAGTCGCGACCGTTCTTGCTGCTACCGCCTGCCTTTTTGTGAGCCACTGTGCTATTCCCGTAATACGTGCTGCCCGCACGTCATTCTAATCCAATAAGAGCCTAACTGCTCTTCTTCTTGCCCGCCCTTTTTTTTGCCGTCTTCTTTGCCGGCGCCTTTTTTGCCGGTGCCTTCTTTGCCGGTGCCTTCTTTGCCGGCTTCTTCTTGCCAGCCTTTTTTTTCGCCGCGGGCTTTCTGGACGCCGGCTTCTTGGCCGCCGCCTTCTTCGGCGGTGCCGGCTTGCGGGCGGCCGCCTCGCCGGTTCCGGCGCTGATGCCCGTTATCTCGACCTCGGTGAACCACTGACGATGCGTGTGCTGGCGCTTGTAATTCGCGCGGCGCTTGAACTTTACGACATCGACTTTCCTGGCCTTGCCCTGACGCAGGACCCTGGCGCTGACACTGCTGCCTGAGAGCAGCGGGCTGCCGACCTTGATGCTCGAACCCTCGCCGACGAGCAGGACCTCGTCGAACTTGATACTGGCGCCCTCGGCGGCATCGAATTTCTCGACTTTGAGCCGCTCGCCCTTGCTCGCCCGGTATTGTTTGCCGCCAGAGCGAAAAACCGCGTACATCGTGTGTGCTCCGTAATGCAGATCGCGAACTAATGCCAAGCTGCTGAAAATTAAAATGTTTTGTGGGTGTCGTGCGATCCGGACAGGCAGCCGGAATTCGCCCGCCGCCACAAAGGAGCCGGAATTCTATAGACTAAGTGTCCCCAGGTCAACGCCCGCGCCACGGGAATTTCACTTTATTTCAATGGCTTGCAAATGCTTGCGTCAGGCCGGCCGGGCTTGTTCGGGTCGCCAACCCGGAGCATTTCAGGCATTATCGGCCACGCCATGCAACCCGCCGCAAAAGCACCCGTTTCCCTGACAATCGACGAAGTCAAGCAGCTGGCAGCCACTGAAATGCAAGCTGTCGACCAGCTGATATCCCAAAGTCTGCGAAGCGATGTCGCCCTCGTATCCCAGGTTTCCGAATACATCGTCACCAGCGGCGGTAAGCGGTTACGGCCGTTGATTGTTCTGCTTGCCGCAAGGGCACTCGGCTATACCGGCAGTCATCATGTGCATGCGGCAGCGATCATCGAGTTCATTCACACAGCGACTCTTCTGCATGACGACGTCGTCGATGCCTCGGCAAGGCGCCGGGGCCGTGACACCGCGAATACGGTCTTCGGTAATCAGGCAAGCGTGCTGGTCGGTGATTTCCTGTATTCGCGTGCGTTTCAGATGATGGTCGATATCGGCAGCATGCGGATCATGCGAATCCTCGCGGATGCGACCAATACGATTGCCGCCGGCGAAGTCATGCAATTGATGAACGTACATGATGCGGATGTCACGGAAGAGGCTTACCGTCAGGTCATCTACCGCAAAACCGCCCGCCTCTTCGAAGCGGGTGCACAGATTGCCGCCGTTCTCGCGGACCGTGATTCCGCTGACGAGTCGGCCATGATTGTTTACGGTCAAAACATTGGTACCGCATTTCAGCTTGTTGACGACGCCCTCGACTACGACGCATCAGCCGGGGAACTCGGCAAGAATCTCGGTGACGATCTTGCGGAAGGCAAGACGACATTGCCGCTGATTTACGCCATGGAAAAAGGTTCCGAGGCAGAGCGCCATGTTGTCCGCACAGCTATCGAAACGGACGGTATCGATCGGCTCGATGAGATTCAGGCGATAGTCGAATCGACCGGCGCCCTGCATTACACGGTGAGTCGTGCTCATGAAGCAGCAGACTCGGCCGTTTCGGCCATCGCCGGACTTCCGGAGTCCGGCTACAAAGATGCGCTGGTCGCCATCGCCGAATTTGCCGCCCGCCGCCGCTTCTGAGATGAAGTCCGCTCATGTTCACCCGACAGCCATCGTTTCGGCGAAGGCGGAGATCGACCCATCGGTCGAGATCGGCCCGTATGTCGTTATCGAGGGCGACGTTCACATCGCAGCGGGATCGACGATCGGCCCTCACGCCGTGATCCGGGAATTCTGCCGTATCGGCAGGAATAACACGATAGACGCGCATGCCGTTATCGGTGGGCGGCCACAGCACACGAAATTCGACGGTTCCGAGACCTGGGTCGAGATCGGTGACGACAATGTGATTCGCGAGGGGGCGACCATTCATCGAGCATTCGAGGCCGGCTCGGTGACCAGGATCGGGTCCGGCTGTTTTCTGATGTCGTACGCGCATGTCGGCCACGACTGTGTCGTGGGCGACAAGGTGACGCTCTCCAACAACACGGTGCTCGGCGGACACGTCGAAGTCGGAGACTGCGCCGTGATGGGTGGTTGCTCGGGCGCTCACCAGTACCTGCGCATCGGTTCGTACGCCATGGTCGGCGGCTACGTGCCTCTCCGAAAGGACGTGCTGCCGTATACAGTGGTCGGCGGCGAGCCGGTCAGGCACTTTCGACTCAACACGATCGGACTGCGGCGCGGCGGCTTTGACAAGCAGCGGTATCGCGCTGTTGAAGCCGCGTTCAGGGCATTGCGGGACGGAAACAAGGAGCTGACCGGCGTCCCGAACACGGAAGACGTCGACAAATTGCGGGAGTGGCTCGCCGGTAAGTCCAGGTACGGCGTCTACGGCTTCGCCGGAAGCTGAGCTTGTTTGAGCATCTCTCCGATATCCAGGGCCGTCTTCAATGCCTGCATGCCGATGCGCCCGGAGACCAGCGGTGGCGGCCCACCCGCAATTGAATTCAGAAATGCCTCGCTCTGCGCCATGAGCGCATCGCTGGCGCCGTATGATTCCTCATCCACTGCGATACCATCGGGACTCGTAACCGGCCCGTCGCCCTTTTTTCTGTATATCGTCGATCGCTTGTTGTGCAGGTCAACGTTGAAGTAGGCATTTTCCTGAAAGACCCGTAACGAACGTTCGGTCTTGAAGCTGGCGCGGCTGGCCGTGACGTTCGCGACGCAGCCGTTTTCGAACTTGATTCTGGCGTTCGCGATATCGATGTCCCTGGATATGATCGAGCCTCCGGTCGCATCCAGGCTGGTGACCGGTGAGCCCACGACACTGTGCACCAGATCGATATCATGAATCATCAGGTCCAGAACGACGCTCACATCCGTGCTCCTCGGCTTGTAGGGAGCGATCCGGTTCGACTCGATAAACTGCGGCTTTCTCAGGATTTCCCCGAGGGCCAGAATGGCCGGATTGAAACGCTCCAGGTGGCCGACCTGAAGCACTAGCCCCCTGCTCTCCGCGAGTTCGACCAGTGCTTCGGCTTCCTGGAGTGTCGTCGTTATCGGTTTCTCGACCAGTACGTGTATATCGTTATCCAGCAAGGCGCGTGCGATGTCGAAATGAGAGCGCGTCGGCGAGGCTATGCTCACGGCGTCTACTTTGCCGATCAGGTCTTCGTAGTTTTCCAGCGGACTCGCATCGAGTTCCTCGGCTACGGACCGGCAACGATCATTATCCTTGTCGACGATCGCCACCAGCTTCGAGCCTTCGAGCGCCGCAAATTTTTCCGCGTGCCACCTGCCCTGGTGACCGACACCGACTACTGCTGTCCTCAGTCTAGCCAAGTTCGATCAGCCTGCCGCCCATATCATCGATGTGATAATAGCAGGGCGTATCCAGCCAGGTGCCGAGATTCACCGACTTGAACGCGATCTGCCCGTCCTGGACGAGGTACTGGTCCCGGACGTGAACATGCCCCGAGATGATCAGGTCGAATGGGTGTTCTTCGTAAACCGTTTCGGCGTGCGTGCGAATTTTCCTGATCGTATCTTCGCGCGTGATGGTCTTGGTCTCGGAAGTATACACGCGGCTCGTCCGGCTGGACTTCTTGCCAATCCTTACGACCAAAGCGCCGGGCAGGCGGGGCATGAGAAACTTCAGCGGCGGCGTTCGCAGGAACCAGCGCAGGAAACGGTAGCCCCGGTCTTCGGGGTCCATCTGATCGCCATGTTCTATGCGGACGATCCGGTGCCCGAGTTCGAGATAGGCAGGGCCTTCATGCACGTTCAACCCCATCTCTTCCCCCCAGTAATGCCTCAGATACAGGTCGTGATTGCCCTCGAAGTAATGGATCTCGACGCCCTGATCACGGAGCCGCGCGATTTCATCGATTATGGGCCTGTATTTGTCGATAAAGTAACGGTGCGCCGCGATCCAGAGATCGAAGATATCGCCCATCAGGAACAGGTGCGAAGCGCTCCCGCTACCCCCGAGATTCCTGAGAAACTCAACAAACAACGCCGCCCGTGAATCCGTGGGTGACCCGATGTGGAGATCGGAAACGAAATAGGCGTTTAGCGCTGGCACACGGAAAGTCTACCCTTCGTGTCATGGAACGCCAACCGGCACCGGTGAGCTAGCGCCGGACCCTAGAATTCAAACCTGAACGTCGCGATGGCCTCGAAAGGCGGGATGAACTCCTCGCTCGTGGTAAGCAGCGCAAAAGGATTGCTGAAACGCGAATTCACGCCGTCCCTGTCAGTAACATTGGTGAGGCCGACCGACATACTCCATGGGCTGTTCAGCGGGTCGTAGTCAAAATACAGATTGACGATGCTATACGAGGGGACCTTGTCAACGAGCGGATTATTGAACACTCGATACTGGTACTCACCTCTGTGTATGAACTCCAACCGTGAGAACAGAACTGCCTGGTTGGCAAAAGTGTGTTCATTCGTTAATGCAAACCTTGCCGTCAGATCGACCAGTTTGGGCGGGCGGTTTCCTCTCAGATTTGTCGTCTGACTGAGCGCCAGGCGAAGGTCGAATCCCGAATCGGTGAATAACCCGACTCCTGGCGCCAGCCGTTCACGAAAATCGACAACGTCGAGCGCAAAAAAGTCCTGCTCGAACTCACCGTCCATCCAGGTAAGGTGTCCATCGAGCTGCCAGCTGTCAGCGAACAAAATGTTGAATTCCGTTTCGATGCCGTAGATCTTCGTCTCGGGGATATTGCCGGTGCCGCCGGCGAACGGCACGGGGTCCTCCTGCATGAACTGCAGGTTCTCATAGTCGTAGTAGAAGCCGACGACATTCAATCGCGCGCGACCGTCATTCAGGAGGTTCTTCGAGCCGATTTCAAAGGACTTTACTTCTGCCGGCTGATAAACGATCGGAACGTCGATGGCACCGTTCAGGGCGCCGGGATTCGTGCCACCGTTTTTCCAGCCGGTTGACACCAGCCCGTACAGGAGATTGTCCCCGGTGACATTGATGTCCAAGCCGAGCTTCCATGTGTATTCACGATCTTTGAGCGTCTGGCTCGAGGGAATAATAAAGAACTGGACCGCCTCGTCCACCTGCTCTTCGTCCTGATAGCGCACACCCGCTCTGGCAGTGACCTGTTCACTCAGATCGACACCGAACTGGACAAATCCGGCCAGGTCCTCCCGTGTCAAAGTCCTGGCTTCAACGAAATTCAGCACCGACATGAACGGTGGCAGTGTCGTTTCATTCGGATTTGCCAGCGCGGCTTCGGAATCCGAAAACGGCGTGGGGCCCGTGGCCTCGAGAAAGTGATTGAAATTCTCGTGATCCAGGTAGTAGGCGCCTATCAACCAATTGAATCCGTCACCGGCGTACGACACGGTCAGCTCCTGGCTGATCGCATCGGAATCATTGTCCCAGAACGTGAGCACATCCCAGTTCGCGGTAGTCACCAGGAGTCCCGGGACGTCGATTGAGGTCAGATCCTCATTGAGGCGATCGCCATCGACAGACTGTTTTTTCTCGAGCTCCTGCCGTCCCGTAATCGACTTCACGACAGGGCCCCAGGGCGTATCCCATTCGATGATTGCCGAGTATGCGTTGTTTTGGAGCTCGAATATTCCCGGAAAATCCTGGCTCAATCTCCGCTTGTCCGAAACGGGATCATCGACGTGTTTTTGCGCTGCGGCATGCTGGTCCGAGCCCTGCGCGAAAGCCGACAAGTACACAGACCAGTCTTCGTTCGGTTCCCACAGCAGAGAAAGCTTGCCGGTATGGGAATCGGCGTCGTCGAGCTCGTAGCCGTCCGGCGCGCCGCCTTCCGTCGAGGGGAACCCGGACCGGGAGATCTTCGCGAATCCATCACGATTGTATCTCTGTAACGAAGCCCGGATTGCCACGCTGTCGCCGAGCGGCATGTTGATCGAGCCACGTGCCTGCAGGGTGCTATAGGTGCCGGTGCCGATTGAAATGTCACCCCCAAACCCGTCGAAATGCGGCTTTTTCATGACCAGATTGATCGCGCCACCGGTGGTGCCCTGGCCGAACTCGGTGCCCTGCGGGCCGCGAAATACCTCGATCCGTTCCAGGTCCCCGAGATCCGTCGCAATCGCGAGCGGGTTCGCCATATAGACACCGTCGACATAGAGCAGAACACTCGGTTGAGTACTCAGGTTCTGGGCCGTTTCCCAGCCGACGCCGCGGATGTTCACCACGCGCCCGGCGCCATCGTTCTTTGCGATAGTCAGGCCCGGCACATAGCCATTGAAGTTGTCCAGCCGGACGACATTCGAACGGTCAAAATCGACGCCCGACAGCACCGACACTGCGAGGGCCGCACTCTGAATGTCGACCTGTCGCCTCTGCGCGGTGACAATGACCTCATCCAGGGTCGCATCGGCCTCCTGCGCCACCGCCAACCCCGACGGTGTCAAAACTGCGATCGACGCAGCGGCGACAGGCAAGGTTGCCCACAATCTCGCTGTGATCCTTGATTCGGTCATGATGATCTGCTCTGCCCCCCTGGTCGTCTTCAGGTATTGTTGCTGCGATTCGTGCGAGACACGGGTTTCATGCCTGCTCGTTCTGCCCCGGCAATGACGGGGGCCGCATTATCGCAACTGCAAACAGACAGACAAGTAAGAACAGCGCATAAGCTCGGAACAAGCCTGCAAAATTGCCGAATCCATCCGCCACGATCCCGCCCAGTACCGGCCCCAGCATCGCCACCGTCGTGATCAAATGCATCGTCCCGAGCGTCTTCGGCGCCTCCTTGGGGCCATAGTAATTGTTGAGAAGGACTGTGGTGGCGAACAGGCACATGCCAAAACCGTAACCCTCACCGAAACTGAACAGCACGATGGCGGTCATATTGTCTGCCGACGAAAGCGCGATCATGCCCATCGTCTCCGCAACCAGAGCCGAAACCAGCAACCACTTCGGGTCTATACGAGTCGCAAGCGCCCCGCCGAGTACCCCGGAAAACGCTCTGACGAATGCGTCAGCGCTCAATGCGCCGGCGGCCGTTACTATCGGTATGCCGAGAGTACCCATGTGCGCCACGGCCCAGCTGCTGGTTGTGACCCCGCCGAAGAGGACCATCGTCATCGCCGCGACAATCACGTAGTACTGAGGCGTCCTCAGCACGTTCCTGAAGCACCAGTCGCTACGGGTCTTGTAGACCCGTTTTGAGTGTTTTTCCTCTACATGGCCGGCCGACGCGGTCCCGCCGGCATCATGATCCGGTATGCTCCCGAGCGAGATGACCGCCAGCAGCGCCAGAAACAGTATCGAAGCCGCCATCAACCACCAATGCATGCGCCAGGACCCAAAAACCGCTTCGATCATTGTCACGAGTAATGGGCCGGCGACACCGCCGAGCCCGCCGATGGTCATATAAGCGCCGATCGCAAATGAACGCCGGTGCGGCAGCCAGTAATTGATACCGGCAACACCCGGAACAATCGCGCCCAGCGTAAAACCGAGGCCGGCCAGCGCTGCGCCGACAAAATACTGGCGAAGGTCCGCCGTCGTGGCCAACAGGCCGAGTCCAAGGGCCATCGTGACACCGCCGATGCCGTAGGTAGCCCGGATTCCGAACTTTCGAAGCATCCAGGACGGCAGGCGGCCGGCTATCCCCACCATAAATGCAAGCAGTGAGAATCCGATCCCGGCATCCGACCAGGACCACGAAAATTCCTTGATCATGAATGGCAGGGCAACACCCAGCGATGTAAACGTTGCGGCTGTGATTTGAAAAAATATCAGGCTGACGACGGCGAATTTCCACCAGCTGCGCCACCGGGATTTACGTCCGTGAATGTCGGTATTCGTCATAGTTGCTGTCATCACGAGCTGCTGAATCCCCAGAGCATATGATAATTTCCGTCGCAGGCGATAAGTAGTGTGTCCCACGGTCTCCGGGCCGACCGGTGCGTGCCCATTCCGGGCGACTGGTCCGGATATCCTGAATTTCTCTGTGCGGTTTGACACGCGGGCCCGGCCGCCGTTCGGTCTCTTTGCGCAGTACCCCGGCGGCCCGACCCGCTACAGACCCGGGCAGACATGGTATTTTGACGGCGACTTTGCTATACGCTGTCGCCACCGATCAGGAAACCAACGATGAAGCTGTTTCGCAAAACCGACGACGCCCCTTTCGATGTGCTGCGACAGGGAAGCGTCGCGACCATCGGCACATATGACGGCCTGCACCTCGGCCACCAGAAATTGCTCGATCATCTGATAGCCGAGTCAAAATCATCCGGCCTGCCCTCGGTCGTGATGAGCTTCGAGCCGACACCGCAAGAATACTTCTTCCCGCAAAATCCACCGGCACGATTGATGCGGTTCGGTGAAAAATTTCAGGCGCTCGAGGATTACGGAATCGATTTGTTCTACTGCCCGCATTTCGACGAGGAAATGCGCAATATCGAGCCGGATGCCTTTATTCGCAGGATTCTCGTACAGTTATTGAACGTCCGTCACCTCGTCATCGGCGACGATTTTCACTTCGCCAGGAACCGAAGCGGCTCCATGGAGGATCTGGTGCGCGCAAGTACCGCGCTCGAGTTCGACATCTGGCACATTCCCAGTATTGACCATGACGGTGAGCGCGTCAGCAGCACCGCTGTTCGCAGGGCTCTGGCTGCCGGAGATCTCGACCGCGCCTCGGCACTGCTCGGCAAGCGATACAGGATGTCCGGCAAGGTAGTGGAAGGGAATCATCTGGGCCGGCGGCTCGGATTCCCCACCGCGAACATAAACCCCGACCGCCGGCAGGTCGCCCTCATGGGCATCTTCGCTGCTCGCGTGACGGGTCTCGGCGACGACCCGCTCGATGGCGTTGCGAGTCTGGGGACGCGCCCGACTGTCGACGGCACCAAGCCATTGCTCGAAGTGCATATATTCGACTTCGACGAGGATATCTACGACGAGCATATTCACGTAGAGTTTGTCGAAAAGCTGCGCGATGAAGAGAAGTTTGCCGACCTCGATGCCTTGACGGAACAGATGCACGTCGATGCGGCGCAGGCCCGCGACATTCTCGCAAAGAATGCGGGCGCCTGATACACCAGCAGGTGCGCAACGACTGCGGCAAAAAGCAGTGCTTTATTGATCGCTGATGCGTTCCTCGAATATATCGAGCGGTAGTATTGCCGTGACACCGACGTTCGGCACATCCACCAGCTGACCGATCCTGAGATCCACGGCAACGCTTGCGATCATATAAGCTTGCGTGCGGTCATAACCGTACTCGGCGACGATGTAATCGACGACGGCAGCCAATGCGTTGCGTGCTGCAAGGTTGATGTCGCTCGACAGATTGCTCAGGTCCGCGATCTTGCCCGACCCGAGATACGCGAGTTCGGCCGGTACGGTCCCCTTGTCCTTCAGCGGAAATCCCGTCACGGCATAAAAGCGTTCCGATGGTATGCCAAGCAGACGTGACGGCCCTTCGTAATGTGGCCCATACGTCAGGTCCGGGCCGTCCTTGACGACGCGGGTCGTAACCGTCATCTCACCATCCATCTCGATCGCCGTACCAGATACTTCGCCGTCGCCCTGCGCGTAATGAAAATCGCCGACCGCGAGACCGCAACCGTCGATGTAGCAAGGCAGATAGACCGTGGCGCCAACAGCCATGTACCGGATATCCATGTTGCCGCCGTGCTCCCTGGGCGGGATCGTGCGCAGACATTCGCCTGCCCGTGTGCCTTCCGTGCCACAGAGCGACGCGGGTTCGGCCTCCGCCGGATCCGGGTTTAGCACAGCGCCACCTGCATCCAGGAGTTCGGTCTCGCGCGACAGGATCGTTTTCAGTTCCTCGTGCCCGGGCAATGTCGTCACGACACCAGGAAAACTCGCGTTCGGAATCTTGACCCCGGGCAGTGCGTCGCTGACCGCGTATTGGCCGTCGATCCGCCAGACGATGAATCGCTCCTCCGTAGCGAATTGATCTCCCGCGAATCCGAACGGCGATGCATCGGTCCAGCCTACATTGCCGGGCTTGAAGGCTTCGATTGTCACTGCCAGGACGTCGCCCGGCTCGGCGCCGTTGATATGCACCGGACCGGTCAGTGCATGCACGATGCCGAATCCTTCGCGCGGTATGGAATCCGCGCTTGCAAATTCATCGGGATCCAGGTGCAAGTCGAGCGCATCGCGACCTACGAAAATGATCCGCTCGCCGGCGTCTGCGCTGGCCACCATCGGGATATCCGGGTGCAGACGATTGATGCATGCCGGGTCTTCGGCGCAGCTCGTGCCGGTGCCGCCGACCAAAACTTCCGGGTTCGCCGGCAACGCGAACATAATAATGACCAGAATGGGATATTGTTTCGTCATGATTTACTCCAGCCTGAATATCACGCCAGTTTCTCGATTGGTACATAGTCGATGTCGAAGCCGAAACAGCGCGGCTCGACGACTGCCAGCGCATTGGCGGTCCGGTAACAGGCCGGGCAGCCTACCCCAAAGACAGTTACACGCTGCCCATAGCGCAGTCGTTCCGCGTTGATCGGCATCGATGTCTCGTGGTCGACGATCGTTATCAGATCCGGCACCGATGCCGCTACCCGGTCGCCAATTCGCGCCATCAGGTACTCGTTCTTGATATTAATCGTCATCGGTGGCGCCGATTTGTCGAAGGATTCAATCGTGGCCTCTCCGATGTCGAACCCGCCGATGATCTTGCTGGCACTGTCAATCACCTTGCCGGTATACAAGTGCTTCAGGTCACCGTATATCGACCCGGCAAATGCCTGTGATAACGGCTCGAATATCTGCTCGGCATTACCGCGATATTCGTTCAGGATCTTGCCGATCTCGACGGAGAACGTGACCGTCCGCGCCACGACCGACTCCTTCACCTGGCGTCCGCTCATCGGATGCTCCGCCGCCGTGATCATGCCGCCGTTCTCCAGGGCAAATTTTCGTACCTGACGTTCGTACTCCAGAATGGACGTTGTGGAAAATGTGACGATGTTGCCGGCATAGTCGCGCCCGACCGCCGGTGTCGGCAGCACGCCCGAAATCGGATAGGTCATCATCTGGGCTTCCGGCAACGCGCGTCCCATGCCGTCACCATCGACGACCGGAAGCCCGCGCTCCGCGGCGGCGACGAGTGGTATCAGGGAATTTCCCCCGCCTATCTCGAACGAAATAACGGCATCGACCTTTCGCCCGACATGCGATTCGAAAGCATCCAGCGTCTGCACGGCATCGGCCCGCGACGGCAGCAATTCCAGGCTGACCGTTGGCGCACCAACGCCACCGATGGCAACGACATACGCATCGTCATCCAATTCTTCCGGGTCCAGCAATTCCACCGGCCCGAGCTCCTCGAGCACCTGCCGGGCAATCAGAAACGAGACATGCGGGTCGCCGCCACCGCCAGTCGCCAGAAATACCGCCCCCAGTGACAGATCCGGCAGGAAGTCTGCGCCGAGCCTCATGACCCTTCACCGTCGCGCCGCGTCAGCGCAGCGATATCACCGACAGCCTTGATCCGCAGTTTTGTGGAACCCTCCTCCATGTAGGAAATGCTGGTCTCCTCGATATCCGCCACTTTGATGGTCGCCGCGTCCGCGCCGGCGGCGCGTGCCAGCTCGACCGCCTCGCGTGTGACCTGACTGATGGCCTGCTCACGTGCCTGGTCGCGATAGGACACCAGGCGTTCCGCCTCCCCGCCAATCTGGGCGATCGCCGCGCCGATCGCGTTTGCAACGCCCGAATGTTCCGGACAGAGCATTTCGGATGCGGCGCTCAGTGTGTTGGTCACGAGAATCGCACCGCCGCCGACCAGGACCATGGGCAATGGCTGGCTGCTGGGCTTCATGCGTTCGACTCCGCGGTTGAGCATCTCGAGGATCGTCGACGTCCCGTTGGCGATCGTGTCGCGGTCGAGTGATGCGACGCGTTGGCGATCGCCGATCTCCGCCCTGCCCGCGGCGACGATCAGATCCGTCGCCGTCAGCGTTTGTCCGCCGAAGATCAGCCCTTCCTCGACGAGGCGGTGTCCGACCGATAGCGGGCCGATCTGCCGGCCGCAATCCGTTACATGACTTCCGCCACCGAGACCGATTGAAAGGATGTCGGGCATGCGGAAATTGGTTCGCACGCCGCCTACCTCGATGACGACGTTGGATTCCCTCGGAAAGCCGTCCTGCAGAATTCCGATATCCGAGGTCGTACCGCCGATGTCGACCACGGTCGCGTTGTCGAGTCCGGTGAGTCTGCATGCGCCCCGGATCGAGTTGGTCGGGCCCGAGGCAAAGGTCAACGCCGGATAATTGCGTACGAATTCTGCGTCCATCAGCGTGCCGTCGTTCTGACTGACGAAAAACTGACATTTCAGGCCCCGCTCGGTGAGGGCTTTCGCGAACGAACTGACGACCCGGTCGGCGAATTCGAGCAGCGCACTGTTCAGGAGTGCGGCGTTCTCGCGCTCGAGCAGGCCGAGTCTGCCGATCTTGTGCGACTGCGTCATTCGGATATCGGGAATCTCCGCCCGAATTCTGCCGGCAATCCGGGCTTCGGGTTCCGGGATCATTGGCGAGAACGCCGATGATATTGCGACGGCGCTGATGCGCTTGTGCTTCAGCTCCCTGACGACGGCGTCGACCTCGGCGTCGTCGAGCCCGGCGAGCGGCCTGCCGTCGTAGAGATATCCTCCCCTTATCATGTAGGTGTGGTCGCCGAGGCTCCGGCTAATGTCCTCGGGCCACCCCGTCTTCGGCGGCAGCCCGTTGCCGGACGGCAAGCCGATTCTGATCGCCGCCACCTCCGAAAGCTCTCGTCTCTGGACCACGGCATTCGTGAATTGAGTCGTGCCCAGCATGACCGCTTCAATCGAGTCCTCGGTGACGTTGCTGTCCGACAGCACGGTTTCCAGAGCGTCGAGGATACCGCTGCTGACGTCGGCCGTCGTCAACGCTTTTGTCGAGGCAACGACGTCGTTGCCTTGTAGCAGCACAGCATCGGTATGGGTGCCACCGACGTCGATGCCGATTCTCATTGCCCGGGCCACCACCTGGCCAGCCCCAGATACACGGTCGCGGATATGAGCATGGCGTCGACCGCCGCGATTCCCGACAGGCTGACAATACCCTCGGCGCCGAGGAGTGCAACCAGTGCGCCGGCGGCCCAGGCGGCAATAGCAAGCGGTGCGTACGGACGTTGCATTGCGATCCTGTCGGCGTGATACGCAGACCTCCGAACGATGACATAGTCGGTGGCGATAACCCCGGCAACCGGAACGAAGACGATTGCCAGATAAAAAAGAAACGTCAGGAAATAGTCGAGAATGTTGAGAAAAGCCGCTGCCGTCCCGAGTGTGCCGAGCGTTGTGACCAGCAGCCTGTGATTGAGCTTTGGTAGTGTCGCCTCGACGCTGAGCATCGTGCTGTAAAGATTCAGCGAATTCAGTACCCAGCTGCCGGCGATGACGATCGCGAATGCAGCCCAGCCAAGGCCCATGACGATCATGATATCCAGCATATGATCATTAGCCAGTGCCGCCGCGGCGAGGCCTCCCGCGCTCATGACAATGAAACCGATGACGAGGTACGACAGGGCTGCCGTGAAAATTGCTCCGCGCCATTGCCGGATGAATCGCGTGATATCCGGAAGGATCACGGCACCGACAATGACGGTGCCGACAACCGAGGATATCGCATCGCCGAGAGAGATCGAGGAACCGGTCCTTTCTGCGAATAGTACGTTGATCGGTCGAACGTCGAGAGACGTGGAAATCAATACTGCGGTTACCAGCATCAGGACCGGCACCAACAGCATCGACAGCGTATTGATCGCGCGAAAGCCGTAAACCGTCGTGATCGTCATGACCAGGCCCGCTGCAAGCTCCACCAACAAGGGATTCACGGATACTCCGAAGACGTCTCCGAACAGGCGTGTAACGGCATCGCTGAACAGATCGATGTTGACACCGAACCAGCCAAGCAATGATAGAGCGAACGCGAGATTGACGAGTGACGCACCCCGATCCCCGAAGGCAATCCGTACCATCATGTATGAACTCAGCCGTGTACGCGCCCCGATCGAACCCGTTATGCAGCCTATGATCGTCAACAGCAGGCTGCCGAAGAAAAGCGACAGTACTGCCCGGTTTGCCGATACCGCGGTGACAATCTCGACTCCCGCGACAAAGGTCGGCAATGAAAATGCCACCATTGCGCTGATAAGACCTACGCGTAACCAGCCGACGGTCCTGTGATCCGGTACCGGCTCGGTCGCGAACTCTCGTGAATCGCCACTCATGACAACGGCGTTGACTCTTTATTCTTGTTGGGAATTGGTCGGTGCAGCCTACGCGCTATCGTGCCGCAAGTGAAGATCTCAAAGCGATTCGGGATCAGCTTCAATCCTCGCAGCCGGCCTCGCATGGACCTGCAAGTCCGGCGAGCCCGCACTCGAGGCGTCAC